>CAKUWD010000243.1 GCA_934699065.1 uncultured Treponema sp. | reverse complement strand
AAAGATAAATGATGTTTATGGACATGAAGCTGGAGATAAAGCAATTCTGGCTGAGTCTATAATTCTTCGCAGTAATTTCCGTTCAAACGATATAATTGCCAGAATTGGTGGTGATGAGTTTGCAATAATCTGTCCGGGACTTAATAAAGATTCTCTGCGCCGTATCCGCAATCAGATTAATGAAGACTGTAGAATCTGGTCTGGTGGAAACGAAGCTGGTTTTTCTCTTTCAATCAGTATGGGAGCTGTAGAATATCCGTCTGAGAAAGTAGGGTATAAGATTACGCCGCTGTTAAGCGAAGCAGATTCCCTTATGTATATGGAAAAGCGCGAAAAGAAATCTGTAAAAGCATAATATTCAAGAAGCTGAAACGTCATCCTGAACTTGTTTCAGGATCTGCATGACGAGAGAGTTTTTAGTTCCAGTCGCGCTGAATGTAGGTTGCGCGTGGGCGGGCAATGATGCGCACGCGGCGGTTCTGGGCGCGGCCGGCTTCTGTATCATTATCTGCAACAGGCATGGTTCCACCAAAACCTTTGTAAGAGAATATCTTTGAATCAATTCCTTCGTTAATAAGTGCAGACATTACGGTTCTGGTTCTTTCTATAGAAAGATTGAGCTGACCAACCGGTTTTCCGACATCTGCAGTATGGCCTTCAATTAAAATAGAATAGCCTTCATCTTTCAGAATTTCTTTCAGGCGTTGAGCTATGAGTTCAATGCGGCCTTTTTCATCAGGAAGAAGCTCTGGTGAATCAGGATAGAAGCGGAGGTTTACATCAAACATAAGGCCAGTTGCTGTGTCTGAGACAGTAACTCCTGGAATCTTATTCTCATAGAAATACTGCTTTACAGAATTGTACTTAACATAGTAAGAAGGAGTTTTTTCAGGAACAGAAATATCATAAATCAGATTCTTCTTATCCAGAAGAATTACAACTTTACCTTCCTGCAGGAGTTTTATATTTTCCGGAACTGTAAGAATTTTGAGAGCATCGCGGCGTTTAATAATAGGGTCTGTTCTGTTACGGCCGTAAACCTGAGAAGCTTTTATGTAAAGAGGATCTGAACCAACCCGGTCTTCGTAGAGAGAATTGTCGTCGGAGTAGTGGTAGGCAACCAGCCCTTTTTCCATTACAACTTTAGGCGAAACGATATTCTTTTCAAAAATACTGTTCATCTGATCATCCCAAATTTGAGGGAAGAAACAGGCATATACTTCGCTTTTTACATATTCACCATGAACCGGGTATGCGCCTCTTGCATCAATGATAATTCCGGTAAAGGCGCGGGAAGGAACTGAATCAATAGGCTTTTGAGGATTATAGGCATAATTATGGCGTACTAAAAGCTTTCCAACGTCGTTTATATTTGTTGTATTTGTTGTGTTCAGATATTTAAGATCTTTAGAAAAAACATCCGGGGTTTTGTGGCCACCCATAATAAAATGATAAACCTGATCCAGAGAAAGGTCTTCATTTATAACAGCTTCAGAAAGATCATTTTCAGAATTTTCAAAAAGAGAAAGGAGAGGCGGCTGAATCAATGGAAGCATTTTTGATTTTATATAGGTTGAAGCTACCTTTTTTCCGGAAGGCATTTGAATATCTGCCTTATTTGTATCCAGAGAAATATTAGTTACAAATTGTTTTGTAATCCAGTTGATTGAACTGATAGCTTCTATTTTTGTGTCGTAATCTGTTTTAGTCTGTGCGAAAAGAGTTGAAAAAACACTTGCAATGAGGAAAATTATGAAAAACTTTCTTTTTATAGACATGTAATGCTCCATAAAAGTTGCGTCATCCCGAACTTGTTCCGGGATCTATCTGATAGATGCTGAAACGAGTTCAGCATGACAATTATTTGTTTACGATGACGGTTTATCAGTTAATAATCGGCTTATTTAGAAGGAATATAAAGAATTTTTCCAATTTTAAGGATGGCGTTTTCTTTTATGCCGTTCAGCTCACAGATGGCAGAGACAGTGGTTTTGTACTTTCTTGAGATTGACCAGAGGGAATCGCCTGCAACAACTGTGTATTTAATAGGAAATTCAACCGGAGTCATGTTTGCAAGAGCATCTTGTGCAGACTGCTTCATGCCCAGAGGAAGTCGGATTTCACTTGCTTTAGACGGGTGGGTCATTCCCATTGTGTAAGAAGGATTAAGCCGTTTAAGGGTAGCATTGTCGAGCCTCATTTCCTGGGCCAGCTGATTTATTGAGTAGGCTTTTTTTACAGTTATGTAGTCAAAATTTCCGTTTTTTTCATTTTCAAGAAGTTCAAATTCTTCATCATGACTTGGAATGTCTATTCCATAATATTGGCTGTTTATTGCAAGGTCTGCAATAGCAATCAGTTTTGGAACATATTCTGCTGTCTGTTTTGAAAGAAAACCACCTTCTGCAAGATACCAGAAGTCTTTTACTCCACCGGATCTTTTTATTGCACGGTTCATAGCTCCAACTCCACAGTTATAAGCACCAATAGCCAGAAGCCAGTCGTTGAAAATATTGTAATTATCAGTGAGTTTTTTAAGTGCAGCTTCTGTAGATTTCCATGGGTCAAGTCTTTCATCTACAAAATCATTTAAGGTGAGAAAAGGCCAGACGCTGTTAGCCATAAACTGCCACATACCGATTGCGCCGGAGCGGGATTTTGCATTTGTTTTATAGTTTGATTCAACTACAGGAAGGTATTCCAGCATTTCAGGCATTTTTGCGTCCTGCACGGCTTTGCGAACATAAAGACGGTATTCCATTGCGCTTTCAAGATAGGTTCTGAGCAGTGCGCTCCATTTTGGAGAAAGATACATTTTTCGGAAGGCTTCAACCTGTGGCTTGGCAAGAGCTTCATCACTTACAAAAGAAATTGCAATATGAGAAGGTGGAGTTTCTTCTATTGTATCAAGCGGGTGTATTTCTGGAATAACTGCTGTTTTTAAAAGGTCAATAAAAGCGTCGTCAGGGGCAACTTCTTCTTCCATTGGTTCTTCCGTAAAAGAAAGCTGCTCTGCTGTGTCAGAGCTTTCGGTGCCGGTGGTGGTTTTATCTGTCTCCGATGTACTTGAACTTGTGCCGGCAGTTGTTGAGCCTGTGCTGGCGGTGGTTGAGCCTGTCGAAACCACCTCTTGGCAAAATGCTGCGGTGCAGAGAAATAAAAGAGCCTGTATAACGATTATTTTTCTCATTAGAGTTTATTTCCAAGATAGATTCCGGCCCATTCCCAGTTTCCATGAATATCCGGGTCCAGAGGGAAGTCAACTTTGCGGAAATAAAGATACCATACCGAAACATAACTGTGCCAGCCCCAGGTACGGAGGTAGGCTTCATTCGGGTTAGAGGCTTCGTCAAGACTGTCGCTGTAACGGATTCTGTTTCCTCTCATCCAGGAATACATAGAAAACTCTTCCTGAGAGTTTGCGTCATTTTCATCCTGCTTCCATGACATTGAGAAGAAGTTAACCTTAGCTTTGTAGCGGTCAAGGGCGCGCCAGTCGTAATTGCGGATAGCTTTTTTAACAGCTTCTTCCAGGGCAGGCAGGCTTTCAAAGGTCCAGTCTTTAGAAGAATTATTGAAGTCTACAAGATGACGGGCATTTTTATAGGCATCCGGTTCTCCGGCAATCTGAATAGTAGTTGCATCCGGCTGCTCAAGGAAAAGAGAGTAGGTTTTGAGGGCATTTGACCACTGGCTGTCATTCTGATATTCAAGGGCAAGACGGAGGTAAAGTTCGGTGGTATTTACGTTCTGTGGGAACTTGTTTATAAGCTCATTGAAGTATTTTATTCTGTGAGCCGGGGTTTTACTAAGCTGAATAAGGTTTTGAAGACAGATAAAATGAACAGAATTTCCTTTTACAAGCAGATCCTGACACTGCTGCAGAATACGGTCAAAATAATATTCAGCGACAGGTTCAGCTCCGGTTGAAAGATAAGCAT
>CAKUWD010000242.1 GCA_934699065.1 uncultured Treponema sp. | reverse complement strand
GGAGTGAACGTTCAACTTCTACAGTGAAGTCAACGTGACCCGGTGTGTCGATAAGGTTGATTGTGTAGTCTTTCCACTGAACCTGAGTAGCAGCAGACTGGATTGTAATACCACGTTCACGTTCCAGTTCCATGTTATCCATTACAGCACCAACACCGTCCTTACCACGAACTTCGTGAATTGCGTGAATCTTGTTACAGTAGAACAAGATACGTTCTGAAGTTGTTGTCTTTCCAGAGTCAATGTGGGCACTGATACCGATATTTCTTACTTTTGAAATATCCCAAGCCATATTAATACCTCTTTTAAAAAAAATATTCCTAAGATTATAGTGTCTGTCCATTTTAATGAAAAAATGCGACCTATTCAAGATATTTACACTATAAATCACGGAAATCAAATTTGCAGGATATTTTACCTGTAAGCATAAGCCAGCGAAACTGGAGTTTTGCCGTTAGCGATGCTTCAAGATTTTTAGACGCAATTTCGCTGCCCTTTGTATTTATTGAAAAGGAGGCATTTCCATATAACTTCTGTGAATGAGTATTAGCAGCATTTATAGAAATTTTATATTTTGCAGAGAAGCTTTCTGATTTTTCTGGTGTAAAAGTTGCGGAAAGAGCTGCTCCCGCATTTATATATCTGAGATTAAAGTTATCTTTTAATTGAAAAAAAATACTGCTTATTTCGCTTTTTTGCAGGGCCAAAGTTTTTCTGGATGTAATAAGATTTAAAGTTAATGAAGCAGAAAAGGATAGAATATTTGTTGCAGCAGCAAGCTGAAGACCTGCGTTTATTTTGAGAGAATGTTCAGTTTCCATAAGATTAATCTGGGAAAAAACATTGAAGCCGCTTTTTATAAAAAAAGGACTGGACAGATTCATTCCAAGAATTGTCCTGGCAGAAAGTCCGCCTTTTAGCTGTATGCAGGAAGGAATTGATTTTTGTGAACTTGTAATAATTCCATCTACCGGATTATAAAAGGCTGATGCAAATAGTTCTGTGTGTTTTGCAGATAATTTTATGTCTGCACGCAGATTAAAAGGAAGCCCTCCGAAGGGAGATTCATAAAAAGCAGCTGTAAAATTCGTTAGTATTGAAGGAATGTATTTGTTTTTTGATTTAGGAGTATATTCTACAGACAATTGATTTAATAAGCATAAATGATTTCCTGAAGGGTAGTAGGGATTGCGCAAAAACCAGGACGAATTACTGTTTGATTTATATTCAAAGCTTCCGCTTGTTGACGAAAACTTGAATGTAAGGACTTTACTTAAAAAACTGTGCGAAAAAAACAAAGAAAATGTGGGCTCATGTAAATCTTCTGCTGCAAAACAGTTTATTATTACAGGAAAGGGAAATTCTGCCTGAACAAAAACACCGACAGCTTTTGAAAAAGAAGTATAGCCTGGCAGATTTGCAGAAATACCTGTAACAGAAGTGATTCCATTTGAAAAAGGAGAAGTTCCCGCCGAAAGCATGGGATTTTTCAGTGCAGAAATGGAGCCTCCTTCACTTAAATTTCCGACTTTCATTGTAAAAGGAATAACTGAAAATTTTTTTGTTGAAAAAGAGAAGCCAAAAGATTCTTTTGGAAAGCGGGTATTAAACCTGAATTCAAAATAAGGGGCAGAAAGTCTTGTTCCCACTGTTTTTTCTGAATCAGCATAAAATTCAAGGTGAAAGGGGTCTGCAGAAAAGGCTTTTGTATACAAACTGCCGGCAAGAATAAAGAATATAATCATTTTTCGTATTGTTTTCATACTATATATATGGTTCAAAAATGATGAAAACAGGAAATGATTCAGGAAAAAAAATATAAAAAAAGGAACTGCCAGCTTTCAGCAGTTCCTTATAAAGGAGTATAAAACAGACTTTATGTAATTAAATCGTTGTGCTTGTTATGTAGCTGTCACCAGCATTATCAATTTCACTGATTTTGATAATTCTTGTGCGCCAGTATTCAGCTTCGCTCTTTGTTGTATATGGACCTACACGAACTCTGTAGTAGAGTTTATCTTTGTTATCTCTGTAGGTAAAGATGTCTGAAGGAATCTTGTTTTCATCAAGAATAGAGCGGGCACCTTCTGCACCTTTTTTATTGCTGTATGCTGCAACCTGTACCCAATACTGTGTTTTCTTAGGTTCTGTTTTTGCCGGCTGAGCAGCAGTTTTTGTTGTAGCTGCAGGAGCTGGAGCTGTCTTTGCAACTTTTGCCTTTGGCTTTGCTTCAGCTTTCTGAACTGTTTTTACAGTAGTTGAAGCTGTAATGGCAGGAGTTTCTACAACTTCTTTTGCTTCAGATGCTGTAGTTTCAGGAATATTAACTGTGATATTGATATTCTGTGGCTGAGAAGGAGCCTGTGCCTCTGTAAGAACTTCGTTCTTAAGAGAATTCAAATCGATTGTTGTAGCTCCATTTGATGTTGTATTCTGAGAATAAACGGTTGTATTGTCTGCCAGAACAACCAGGTCATTTACTTTTGCAGCTTGAAGATCCTGATCTGTAACAGATACTGGAGCAGAAATATCAGAAGTAGTTTTTGTCCAGCCGTTTGAAGCACTTTTCTTTTCAACTGGAGAGATACTTGCATAAGCGGGAACTGGATTCCTTGAAGGATAATGTAAAATTGCCGGTACACCCAGAACTACGAGCAGGAAAACTCCTACTGCGGCGATAATCCATAATGTCTTTTTCTGTTCCATAAATTTTCCTCTTTGCACCGGTTATTAAACCGGCCACCTTATTAAAACTATCGGTAGTTAGGAAAAAAAGTTTAGGAAAAAGTTTAAAAAGATTACTTTAATAAATTACTTATTGTGGATTATTTCGATAGGAATGCCGGTTTTCTGGTATTCGCGCAGAAGATTGCGCTGGGCATGGAAGCGGCGGAAAATCTGACGGCGGGGTAAGTAGTCACGGCGACGGGCGCGGCGGAATCTTGTAAAAAATGGGGCGGTTACAAAGAGGATTTTTTCGCAGCGGGAGAGGAGTTCTGGTGTTTTGTAGAGTACTGTCGCATTGATAATGGTTTTGTCGTGGCCATCTATAAAGTTTTCTATTTGTTTTGTGATTATCGGGTAAACTATTGATTCCTGTATTTTCAAAAGCTCAGGGAAAGAAAAAAGCAACTGTCCCAGATTTTTACGGTTTATAGTGCCGTCTGGGTTGGTGAGTTTTATATTCTGCGATTCTGCATAAGGAATGAAGGTCTCGAGGATTTTTTCCTTTACAAGTTCGATTGCATCGTGAACGAGGATATCGGCATCTACGGCGGCCCAGCCTTCTTCTTTGAGTTTGCTGCATATGTAGTTTTTGCCGGCAGCCATAGGGCCGACAACGGCAATGACGCTCCGTGTTTTTTCCATCATTAGTGGAATTCTCCCCAGTTTTTGCCGTATTCAATGCTTACACGCAGCGGTACATTCAGTTTTACTGCGTTTTCCATTTTATCTTTGATAAGGGCGATTGTGGTATCTATTGTTGCCTTGTCGTCCGGGCACTCAAAAATAAGTTCATCGTGAACCTGGAGGAGGAGACGGGCAGGGGAAGCTGAAGTTTTCAGGGCATCGCTTACTGCCAGCATTGCAGTTTTTACAATATCTGCGGCGGAGCCTTGTACTGGAGTGTTTACGGCGATTCTTTCTGCTGCGGCTTTTTCCAGTTTATTGCGGCTGTTGATGTTCATAATCGGGCGGCGGCGGCCAAAAAGTGTTTCTACCCAGCCGGTTTCTTCTGCTTTTTTGATTGTGTCTTTGATGAAGGCATCTACACTTGAGTACTGGGCAAAGTAGTTTTCGATAAACTGACTTGCCTGAGTGCGGCTGATTCCAAGGTCGCGGGCCAGACGGAAGGCTGACATTCCGTAAATTACACCGAAGTTGATTGTTTTTGCTGTGCGGCGCATTTCCGGGGTAACGGCGTTCGGGGCTACTCCATAGATGAGG
>CAKUWD010000241.1 GCA_934699065.1 uncultured Treponema sp. | reverse complement strand
CGGCATACTTCTGCGTGTTCCATATTCATTGCACCTGTGAAGGGGTCATCGTCTGCGATAAGACACTGACGGTCAAACTCCTGACCATAAGCCTCGGTGAAATCTTCCAGGAACATCTTTCCAAGGTCCACAAAAACATCTTCTCCGAACTCGTCAAAGAATGGAACGTAACCGGCCAAGGTGTAAGCCTTGAGTTCTGTACGTGTAGGCATGTTTGATTTTGTAGCGTCGATTTTCTGACCGTATGAAGTCAGCCACTTCAATTCAATTCCACCGCGGTCACGCTCTGGAATAAAGATAGAAGGTCCACTCATAGGGCGGTGGGTAACAAGATTCATCATCTGAGATTGCTTTGCAGCTTCCTGCATGATGGTCTCTTCATAGATTGGATTGATAAGATACTGGTCGTTGTTTGCAAGATTTCCGATTGGTTCACCCAAAACGGCTTTTGATGGCACAAAACCTTTGCCTGTTTCCCAGGAGAAGTCTTTCGGATTGTTCCATTTTTCAGCTCTGATGTTAGGACAGAACTTAAGCTGGCCAAGAGTTTCAGCATCCTTGTTCCAGGCTGCGCACAAAGCTTTACCAAGATTGTAACATACGTCTCTGTAAGAGAGATGTTTCATTTCAGCATCAGCTTTACGCATAAGGTTACGAAGCTCTTTTACAGCTTCCTTAATTCCTTCAAGTTCACTTGTTGTTGCAGTTGTCTGACTGTCGGCAGCCTTCAAAATACCAGCAATGATTTCTTCATTTTCATTGAAATACTTCGAAATCTGTTCCGGTGTTGCGGCTTCAGTTGGAACAAGAGTTTTCATATTTTCCAATTTCTGCTGCAGTGATACAATTACTTCGTTCAAGTTTTCCTCCTTAGGTAACTTGGATAACAGAGCTGTCAGCAGGTTCCAATTGTCAGCAGCTCTGTTTTTAATTTGCACTTCTAAGCCCGTGCCAGGCCTTTAGTCAACTTATCCCAATACGAAAGCTCCTCAGGTTCCTGAATAACTTCCGTAATCTCCAGTTTCTTCTCTCCGTTTCGGGCAAAAGGATTTGCCGGAACACAGCAGATAGAAAACTCCAGAAGTTCCTGTTTTCGGAAAATCAGATCGCATTCGCGGTCTTTAGATTCCAGAAACTCAACTTCCTCTGCAATAAAACCAACAGAGCCACAGCGTAAAGCGCCGGCTTTTACTCTCTCCCCAATACTCCATCCGAACTCGTCAAACTCTTTCGAGTTGAATACAATATCTCCCTCGAGCACTGTATCAGCCTTCACATTCTCCGCATATCCTATCGCTGGAATAGAGTAATCATGACTCCAGAGGATTACAGGATTCGCAAGATAGTTCTTTAAGTTCCATCCGCTTGGGTCGACTTTTTCAAAATCACGGTCTACATCAAAAGTACTCATTACCCAATGAAATGAATCTTTCTGTACATCAATGCTTTTAAAAACTTCAACCTGAGTCGAAAGTTTTCCAGAATGAGTATTGTCCTTTAAGAAAGACAAAAACAGATTCTTGTTTCTGGAAAACTCCTTGTTTTCCACTCCGTCAATTTTTACTAACAACTCCAGCTCCTTAAGTTTATTTTTTCCAGCTGTTTATTCAGAACACTAAAATCTTTCATGCTCTCAAAACCGATTTTCTTTTTAAGCCTGCTGATATGAATGCCAACAGCACCTTCGGATGCACTAACCAGCCCACTGATTTGTTTAATGGATTTTCCTTCTCCAAGGTACATACCAATCTCAAGCTCCATTTCGGTAATCTCAGAACAATACTTGCGGAAACGCAAATGTTCGTTTGAATCCAGGCTGTCTAAAACTTCTTCCGGAAAAATCTTCTCACCGGAAAAGATATTACGCAGCTTATTCACAAATTCTTTTTTGTTACGAATATTACAAATAAAGCCATCAGCTTTAAGGTCGTAAACTCGAAGCCCAAAGAATCTTGAACAGTCTCCCTGCTCAACAAAAATAATCCGAAGCTTGCTGTTATAAACACGCAAAGCTGTCATTTTGAATCGAAGAACATAACTCAGAAAATACTTATCAAAAATGACAATATCATCTTCAGCACTCTTCAAATGATAAATGATGTCAGTATCATTTGAACCATCTACAATCTGCAGTGAAGGCATTGCTGCCTTCGCACAATGAGTAATAATTTCTTTTGTAAAATCATCACATACTGCAATTATGATTTTTTTCATTTTTGTACCTCTTTTTGTTATTGAGATTGTTCAACAGGAACCAATGAAGAAGCTCTGAACCAGGTATCACCCCATGGTTTTGTATTCTCGCCACGTTTACGCAGAACATCATTAATGGTTTTCAAGCCGGCATTGATTTCTGCAATATCCCTGTTACTCTGGGCATCTTCTGATTCCTGTAACTCAGGTATAGAATCAAGATTAAATACGCCAGTTTCAGGCAGATTAAATCTTCTGAACAACTGCACCTCAAGAACCTCTTCAAAATTCTTAAGGAGGGGAATTAATGTGTAGTTCCAGAAGGCTCTGTGCTGACTGTCTGTATCAGTACCACTTAAAGAACTCTTGGAATCCTGTATATTCGCCACTCGTGGAGGTATTCCATATTTCGCGAGCAGAGTATACAAGTTCCACTTTTTCATATCATAAAGCTTCAGAACATCAGGACTAAAAGTAAGCGGCTGATACTCTGTACCTTTACCCAACACAGCAACACGGTTTTTCATACCGCGGCCATACTTTTTATCCCAGGTCCTTGCCAATAGTTCTGCTTCAGCTTCTGTTAATACCTGGTCCGTCTTAAGTAAACCTTTCGGAACTCCTCCTTCTTTAAGCAAGCCTGTGTTTTGCTTTGCCGCAAGTAAATCCTGTTCAACCTCAAGCCCCAAACTTACCAGCGGACTTACACCCCTGTAGACATTCCATGGGTTCCAGTCCTTAAAATGAATTACCTCATCAGGAAGAATCATCAGCGGCCGTCCGCTGCCTTCTTCCGTGTAAACCCATTTGGTAATTTTTCCGCCGTCAACGACATGCTGCATGTATCGCGGATTAAGAATGAAAATCTCAGTTGGAATCCCACAGACATAGTTTTCTCCGAACCACCAGAATGCTTCACCATCCAGACTCCACCAGGCACAAGTCTGTTTCCATAAATCAAAGCGGCTCAGATTTTTATTTGGAAATCTAAAAAGATTAGCAAGAGCAGTGTCACGTTCTACAGTCCCATTTTTACGTACTTCAAATTCCGCTCTCGCAACATTACGAGTTAAAATATCGATGCATACAGAAACCCAGGCATGTTGAAGATAAGGATCTGTGCATGTCTTTTTTTCTCGCACAGAAAAATCCTCAGTAACTGTCTCTCCGTTGAGTTGTTCAAAACTTTGTAATTGTTTCTGCTGCTTTCTTCTGAATAAACTCAATTTTCTCTTACCTTTATTATCGGTATAGCCTTATACCATCACAACGCCACTGGTCACTGCGCTGAAGATTGCGTAACGCATAGCGTCCATGTAATGGTCATTTACTTTTACAATCTGATTATTCTCATCACGCGAATAATCCCAAATCTCTCCAAGAACACCAGTACAGTCTTTGCAAACAAAAAACTTACCGCGTTCAATCAATGCAATAATGTAATCAATTCCTGCATCCACAGAGTTATTAGCCTTAACACCTCCAGGTACTTCCTGAATTCTTTCGCCACCAGCCGGGTCACAGTAGGTAACAAAGCTCTCGTTATACCAGCCTTTAGCAGTCTGGTTTTCGACGCTGGTTTTAGTAGTAATGTTGAATCCGCCATAGTCACCTATGACGTAAACACAGTCTCCAACCCAGCCAATTTTTACAGCTGCAATGTGTAATCCAAAGTCCTGGCCGCCAGTGTATTTATCAAACTCAGAAGGAAGCTTTTCGCGAGGAAGAATCATAGATTCTTCAAACTTTTCGTAAACACTTCCTTCCGGTTTTACCCAAAGACCATCACGGAATCGGGCCCGCTGCTTTTCCGGCATATTGTCCAGAAT
>CAKUWD010000240.1 GCA_934699065.1 uncultured Treponema sp. | reverse complement strand
GGATTAACAGGAAAAATCTGATCATTTATGTAAATAAGGCTATTTGGTAATAATATATTATAATATTTTAGATTATATATTAACTGTAGAAGTTTTAGATTTTTAGATTTGTTATCTTGCAAAAATTCCTGAGAAAATGAAAAAAAGTTGGGCTGTTTTATACTGTATTCTACAAAATAACCGATAGGATTTTTAGTGGAATTGTATTCATTATCTATTGGTGAAATATCATATGGCCCTAATAATGAATTATTGATGGTAAAATATTCTAAGTTGTTATTTCGAATTAGTATTGTTGAAGTCTTTTTATTATATAAAACCAATGTTCCATTATATTCATAGTTAACTTTCCATTCTGAATCAAATAATCTTATTGCTCCATCAAGAAGATATTCTATAAATTTAAGATTATTTTTAGTAACAAGATTTTTTATAGCCTCTATTTCTGTTATTTTCTGATCCTTGTTAAAAATAGATAGTGCAAGCATTAGTGCCTGAAGTACTTCAGGTTTTCTTATTTCACTTAAGAGATTATCACTTTTGATAATAGGAAACAGAAAATGCTTAATTGGAAAATAATAAACCTGATTATCATCTTTTAAAGTAAATAAAAATTGAATTTTTTCCAAATTATCCAACAAGGTGTCATTGTCTTTTAATAAATCTGATATTCTATCTGTACTGTGTATATGCCTTGAATCATATAGTACTTTTAATAAATATATTGTTTTTAATTCACTTGTACCATTATTATTGATTGTCATGGTATCTATGTTTTCAAATGCAGAGATGATAAGCGTTTTTATATCTTCATTCTTTAAATTATATTTTTGAATTTTCTCAATCATTCTGCAAAATAGTGAGGCAATTTTATTTTCGCAACCTATAATTTCTTTACTATCCAAATCTCTTATGAAATAAAATATTTCGTATAGAGAATTGAAATCTATTTGCAATTCGATTTGTTTTATATACAGTTCTATCTTTTCTAATACTTCTTTCATATTACAAAACTCCCCTTTTTATAGCTTCTATTGTACTTCTGTCTTCCTGATCAATCACATCTTTGAGTTCAATTGTATTTAAATAGTCTTCAATAATGGAATATTTCTGTGAGGTAATTAATTTTCCATTTCTTATTGCGTAAAAAAGAGTTGCCAGAAAACATGAAAAGTTGATTGTATTTTTGGGTATTTTCAGAAAAACAGACTTGCTAATACAAAAATCAATAATATCGGAATTATCAAAAATAAAATTATAGAATAAAGAATATGTACTTCCTCTCCCATAGTCGCAAGTAATAACAGTACTATAATAATTAAGAAAGAATTCTTTTTTTGCCTGTTTATTCATACATTTAGAAAAGAAATAGTTAATATTACTAATATCAAATTCTGATTTTTGGAGAAACAAATCTCTAACCTTCGTGAGTATCTCATCATCAGAAAATAGGTAAGAATAGGGACTTTCTTTTAATTCATACTGGAATTGATTTTTTCTTGTAATACAATCTTTATCTTCATCTGATAAGTCATTTATTTTTCCGTAAATTATACTTTTATCATTATTGAGAGAAAGTCCATATTGAATAAAAACTTCCTTAAAGGTGTTGAAAATCATTTTATCTGGAAGTTCTGAATTATTAAAAATAATAATATCGTCTACATAACGGAAAATATCAATATGTTCAGATTCTTCCTTAAATGATTCTTTTATTATGTCTATGAGAAAGCTTAAAAATATTTCTGCTATAATTCTTGCGTATGCTGGACCTTGAGGTACTCCTTTTCTGGTATTAGAGGATGATCGCATTAACTGTTCATTATAGGTGATAAGAAATTTCATAATATTTCTTTCTTCTATATTGAGACTATCATTTAATAATCTGTATACTCCTAAAAAATCGATGCTGTCATAGAAATGCTTGATATCTAAAGTAATAACGCTGATATTTTCATATAGCCCAAGGCGTATGTACCGTTTTATGTTATCGAGATAATTGCCCCAGGATATATACCAATGAAAAAAAATGTCCTGCTTGGATAAATAATTCGGATTATAGCTATAGGATTTAATTTTTTCTGTAATTCTATAAGACAATTTTAAAGCAAGATGTGTTGTGAGAACTCTATCAAAAGCATTTAAGGAAATCATAGTGCGTTCTCGGTCATCTGCTTCTATTCTTGTAAATGGATAATAATTGTTAATCGTATATTCAGTTATTTCTCCTTTGCAAATTTTTTCGACTAATAAATCGATTCTGTGAATGTCATATTTTGTATAATAAGCCAGGTCCAAAAAAACTGTAACAACAGGGACCTCGTCATTCATAAACAGATATTTTTGTTCCTTTACAATTGTTTGTTTGCAAGACTGTAATAATGTTTTCTCATTATAATTCCATTCTTTCAGTTCATCTTGTATATTTAATTTTTTGAATAGATATTCAAGTCCTGTTTCATTTGGATTTAGATTCTTTTCAATGGGCAAGCCGTATAGTTTATATAGGTAATCAAAAGTTGCAGGGAAATATTTAGAACCATATTCTTTTATTTTTTCAATAGATTCATTTTCAGAAAAATTGGGTGCGTATTTTAAAATATCTAAAAGAAAATCTGGAGTACTATTTATTTTGCTGAAAGTTCCTAATAAAACAAACCAGTCTTTTAGGATTGCCTGACCTGACAGAAAGCGATTGAAAAGCTGCTGATATACCTTAGTTTCTGAAAGAAGTTCTATTGCTTTAGATGCTTCAATATTTATCTGCCCAGGTACTACTAATTTTTTGTAAAAAGTCTTTGGCTTTTCATGAATATTTAGAGATAATAATACATCTTCAAGCTTATTTTCTTTGATGCCTTGCAAAAGACTAAGCTGCTCTTCATAAAAATCTGAATCATAGATTTTTTTAGTAAAAATACCGGTGAAGAAATATGACTGCGTTCCTTTTTTATGTGTAGATAATGGTATTTTTACCTGTTTACCTATTATATTACCCTTGCTATTTGCAGTTGCTGGAAATTTGTCTAATCCAAATTTTTCAGTATCTAAAATGATATTGGAGTTTTCATATATGTATGAAAGAATTTCATATGCAATGTGTTTTTCTATTAGGCGGTCAAAAAGAATCCAAATATGGATTCCTCTTCGACCTGAAAATTCATTTATATAATGAATGTTTTTGATATTTAAGAAATCGTTTACAGGTTTTATACAGTCCTGATATAGACTGGTTAAATCTGGATTTATTTTATCAACGCAATCAAAATCAAGGCAAATCCATTTTAAATATGGACTTTTATATAGTTGTTGATATGTGCCAAGTGATTTTTTTTCTTTTAGCATGCAATAAATATCATTTTCTGTAACTGTTACATACTGAGTAATATATTGACCATCATTTAACTGTACAGCAATTGCTTTACGGTTTATTACAAATAAATCAAAAAGCAATTGTGATATTTGATTTAGCATTGAAAAATCCTACTGTTATTCATTATATCACATAATTGTTATTAGTGTTGAAATTTTGACACTTGTAGATTTTTTGAGTAATTCTGTTGATTTAGAAATATTGAGGGGTATATTTTATTATGTCTATGAAACTATTATTTGATTTTGACGAAAAACATGAATACCTTGTTTTTTTTATTGAAAATATATGGAAAATCATTAAGGAACAGGAATTAAAATGTAATATTCTTTCTTTTACAAGAGAAAAAGCGTCTTCAATCCTGAAAGATTCTGAGTATCTGGACAGATTTAATTTGAAGTATTATTCAAAAATCAGAAGACAAATTGTTTTTCAATATTATCAATCGAAAAATAAGACATTGCTCCCATTATATTTTGTTTTTAATTTTTTACTAGATGAATTTAAGAATGATGAAATTTTGGATATGTCTGAAAATAATAACACAAAATGGAACGACTTTCTTACAGAATTATCAAAATTTTATTGTGAAGAAGAAATTATAGAAAAGATAAATAATCCCTTAAATCATATCGAAGATAATAAAATTATTGAAACATTAAAT
>CAKUWD010000239.1 GCA_934699065.1 uncultured Treponema sp. | reverse complement strand
GTCCCGACTTATGACAGAATGTCGGGAGAAATGAGAGCCGAGAAAAAACAAAAAAGCATGAGAAGTAAAAAAAAAAGACACTTCAAAAGAAGTGTCTTAAGTGGGCAGTGAGAGGATCGAACTCCCGACACGCCTAAAATCGGGAATCCGTTAAAAAAAATTGCGCTAGCAATTTTTTAGGATTATCCGATAAACGGCGCGAGCGAACGGGAGTGAGCGAGGTCTGACAGAATGTCGGGAGATATGAGATCCGTGGCTAAACAAAAGGCTAGTTAAACAAAAAAGACTTGGTAAAAAACCAAGTCTTAGGAGTGGGCAGTGAGAGGATCGAACTCCCGACATTCTGGGTGTAAACCAGACGCTCGTACCAGCTGAGCTAACTGCCCGTCAGTTGATGTTTAATTTATAACATTTATACGCATTTGTGTCAATACAATTAAGAAAAAAAATTAAAAAATTTTTATAAATTTGCACTTGTGTTAATGACGATGATTATAAAGTATGCTAATATTAATAGCATTCAAAAAGTAATATGCATTCAGGAGATTTTTTTGAAAAAAAACTTTCAATTCTATATTATCCTTTTCTCTTTTTTATTATTATTTCCTTCATTGAATTCATGTAAAAATGCCCAGGAATCATCTGTAGTAGTTACAGAAAATAATACAATAAAGAAGACAGTTAAAGATAAGGAACTTGAAATTACCTGGACTCAGGAACTTGAAAATGAACGTCTTACTAAATCAATTTCCAGAGATACAGTTCAACTTGGTCCTGATGTTTCGTTTAATAAAGATTTATACAAAATAACAAATAATAAATCTCCTGTTTATCCTTATTTAACTGACTTTGGAAGCCTTGATACAAGCAATATGTATAATTCTGTAAAGGAAAAAATAAATCAGTTCTGTCAGGTGTTTTCTGAATATGAACATAGCGGTGCAGAAGAATACTTTAGCCAGAAATATATTTTTAATTACGTCTTTTTTGTAAAAGATTTTGAAGACGGCTGGAATAAATATTTTAATACAGAAATTACAGAAGAATCACAATATTTTAATAAATGGATTTTTGGAGAACCATTTAATGGTTCAGATATTATACAGATTCCTGTGCGTTTTTATGCAGACTGTGGTACAATAGATGTAACGGTGTTTCTGAATCCAAACGGAAACAATGAGTTTTACCAGATTACTATAGACAGGTGGCAAAAAGTATGATGGAACACGATAAACTTACGGGAATTGAAAGGGAACTGGTTCTTCAATATCTTATTGATGGAAATGTTCCTGTAACACTTACTCCAGTTGAAGAACCTATATCTTCAGATGAAGAAGATAGAGAAGGAGAAATTCGTTCTCTTACCTCTCAGATTTTTCCGGTTGCAATAAAAGGCGAACACATGAAAGTTAAGAAGAATGGAGATATTCTTCTTGAAAATCCTGCACAATCAATAAAAAGTTTTGCAAATAAACAGGTAAAAGTTGAATTCTATTTTAATCGTGTCGGCCTGTATTTTATATCTCCCGTTACAGCTACTAAAAAAGGTCTTACACTTGCTATTCAAGATCAGATTGAACGTATTGCAGATATAGAAGAAGATTCTGATTATGATTTTTCTTCAGTTATTTATTTTGACTGCAAATCAAGAAGAGACCTTAATCTAAAATGTATACCTGCTGAAGGTATTGAACTCTTTGTTCGTCCTGTTTGGAAAATCATTGCTCTTGAATATCAGAAAAAAGCAAAAGAATTACTTGAGCAGTTTGTAGAGCAGGCTAAACAGGAAAAAAATGCAGGCAATGGTATTCAGCTGATTCCTGTTTGTAAATATCTTTCAGAACCACATCCTGCTGCTATGGAAGCAATGGAAAACCGCGTAAAACCATTTTCTATTCTTTTTGTGGATCATGAACGACTTGTTGTAGGAATGGAAACTCAGAATTGTACTTTCTTTGAAAATGAAGAATACGGAATAAAACTTTCATTTTCAATTAAACGTGGACCAATTTTGACTCGTGACATTTTTGTAACAAGTCTTGTTAATAAGATTTACAGAAGTGCAGATGGACTTTATTCCTCTGTTGATTTCCGCTATACAACGCTGCAGGAAGAGGATCTTCGTTTCTTATACGAGAAAGCTACAAGTACTTTGTTTAATTAATTACGCTTCTGGATTTTGTTCTGTTGTCTGCTGCTGTCGCGGATCATTTCCAATAATTATTGCAAGCCCATTCAGATAATCTATATTTTCACAGAAGATTTTTATGATTACCATAAGAGGAACAGCTATAAGCATACCTGTAAATCCCCAGATATAACCCCATATAGACAGACTTATCAGAATTATTACGGGAGATATTCCAAGGTTTTTACCTTCAATACGCGGTTCAAGAATGCTTCCAAGAATCATATTAACTGAAGTCATAAATACCAGCACAAAGATAGTTTTTCCCCAGTTAGGATAGAATTGAATCAAAGAAAAAATGGTTGTGAGGCCTACAGAAATAATAGAACCAAATATAGGAATAAAGTTCATTATGAAAGCAAGAAAGCCCCATACAATAGGGAAGTCGAGTCCGATAATCAGGGCAGCTATTCCGCAGAGTATACCAGTTCCAAGTGAAATAAAAAATTTAATTGAAATATAACGAACTGTTTGATTTATAATCTGATTTGAGATTCTGGTAATTTTAGCCCGGTTATCCTTAAAAGCATAATGCATTTTTCGTTTTGTGAGACGCATTTCAATCAGGATAAAAGCCGTCATAATAGAAATCAAAAAAATTGTTTTACTGAAAGAAATAACGCCGGAAGATAGTATTACAGCAAGCCTCTGTATATATTCACGGATTTTTAATGAACCCCAGAGATTCTGGAAAAGACTTTTAGTGTCATCAATTTTAATATCAAAATTATTTGCTATAACCTGATAGATTGACATAAAACGGGTTTCATATTTTGGATATTCAGCAATAATTCCTGTAAGAGAAGTAACAAGAATAGAAGTAAGACCAAGTATAGCTATGAAAAACAAAATAACTATAATTAGTGAAGATATAACCCATGGAATTCCTGTTTTTACATTCAGCTTTTTTATGATTGGCAGGAATACAAAAGAAAGCATGAAGGAAAAAACAACCGGGATGATTACGGTAGACATGGTTTTGCACAGAAAACCTGCAAGTACAACAGCAAGAAATAGAATTAAATAAAAGATTCTATTTGTAGTTTTGTTCTGATTCAGTTTTTCTGTGTCGTCCATTGTTAACTCCTTGGGTGGTAGACCTAAAAATTGCTTACGCAATTTTTTTAACGGTCTGCTATTGAACACCGGCCGCCAGCGGCCTTACACATTCTTAGGTAAAATTTTGTCGAAGCCGCAGTAAGGTACAAGTACTTCAGGAATTGTTACAGAACCGTCTGCGTTTTGATAGTTTTCGAGAATAGCAAGCATTGCACGTCCTACGGCAATTGCAGTTCCGTTCAAAGTATGAACGTACTTGTTCTTTCCATCGTCGTCCTTGAACTTAATGTTGAGGCGGCGAGCCTGATAGTCTGTACAGTTAGAAGTTGAAGTTACTTCACCGTATTCACCACCGTTGCGGCCAGGCATCCATGCTTCCAGATCCCACTTACGGTAAGCAGGAGCACCGAGGTCTCCTGTACAAGTATCTACAACATGGAATGGAAGTCCAAGACCTGTAAAGATTTCCTCTTCAATCTGGCGGAGCTTTTCGTGAATCTCGTCTGACTGTTCCGGAGTAGCGTAGGCAAACATTTCTACCTTATCAAACTGGTGAACGCGGTAGAGTCCCTTAGAGAACTGACCTGCAGCTCCAGCTTCGCGGCGGAAACAGTGTGAAAGTCCGCCGTAGAAACGTGGAAGGCTAGCCTTGTCTAAGATTTCATCCTGATGATATCCACCAAGAGTGATTTCTGCAGTAGCAACCAGACAGGTTCCTTCTTCTTCGATTGAGTAAACGTTAGATTCGTTTCCGCGTGGGTTGAATCCGAGTCCCTTAAGAACCTCTTCCTTAGCAACATCAGGTG
>CAKUWD010000238.1 GCA_934699065.1 uncultured Treponema sp. | reverse complement strand
CGAAAAATCCTCGGATTGTTTTCGATGGCTAAGCGCCAAAACTCCTCGATGCAGCCTTGGGGATTTTTCTGCTCCGTATCCAATAATCATAAAAATCAGAGACTTTCAATAAAATTTGACGTTTAATCATTACTATGGTATCTTTAATATAATAATATCTCATCTTTAGGAAGAATAAGCCATGAAGTTTTTTGATACTCACGCTCACATCGGGCTGATATACGATGATCCTATTGAACAATTACGCGTAATACAACAGGCTGAACAGGCTGGAGTTGTTCGTATTGTAAGCATTAATAATAGTCTCTATGATTTTAACAAGGTTTATCCAAACCTTAAGTCTATACCAGGAATTTATCATGCGGTAGGAGTAGCTCCATCTGAAGTTACAAATCCAGGCCCGGATTGGATTGAAACAATAGAAAAGAATCTTTCTTTGCCTAATGTTGTCGCAGTAGGCGAGACAGGTCTGGACTATTTTAAAAAGTTCGGGGACAAACGTTCTCAGATTGAATTGTTTATTACTCAGCTTGAAATTGCACAGAAGCATAATCTTCCTGTAATCATTCATAACCGTGATGCAGGCCGCGATCTTTACGATGTTCTTACAGAGCGTATGCCTGATGCAGGTGCAATTCTTCATTGTTATTCTGAAGATGCAGCTTATGCTAAAAAATGTCTGGATAAGAATATCTGGTTCTCTTTTGCAGGAAATCTTACATATCGTAATGCCCGCAATCTGCACGAAACTGTTTTAAATATTCCTGTAGACCGTATTTTGATTGAAACTGAAAGTCCGTTTATGATTCCGGCTGAATTCCGCGAGAAGAAGCGAACTATGCCGGCTTATCTGCCTTCTACAGCCCGCTTCCTTGCAGAAATGCTTGATATGGATCTGGAAGCATTGAGCGAGCAGCTTTGGAAGAATAGTTGTAAGGCATTTAACTTGCCGGAAGAATAGATTGCTTCGTCGCTGCGCTCCTCGCAATGACGATGCTTAGTGTCATTGCGAGCCGAAGGCGTGGCAATCCATTTAGTCGTTAAATGTCAGAATTATATCATCCCGTAAAAATCGGAAATGTCGAATTAAAAGGAAATCTCTTTTTAGCGCCGGTCGCAGGCTACAGCGACGCGGCCTTTCGTTCTGTCTGTATAGAAAACGGAGCCTGCTTTACCTATACCGAAATGGTTAGTGCTGAGGCTCTGGTGCGAAAAAATCTGAAGACTGAAATCCTCATGCGCCGGGCCTGCAATGAAAAGGCCTATTCCGTTCAGATTTTCGGCGGTGAGCCGGAAATTATGGCAGAAGCGGCGCATATTGTTCTTGAAAAAACTCATTGTGAAGTAATTGATATTAACTGCGGCTGTCCTGTGCCTAAAATTATAAAAACCGGGGCAGGTTCGGCGCTTACACGAGACCCGGACAGGCTTTTTAAGGTGGCCGAGGCTGTTGTGAAAGCGGCTGGCGGCAGACCGGAAGCAGGCGGTGTGCCTGTAACTGTAAAAATCCGCTCGGGCTGGGAGTCTAAGCAGATGACCTGGCGCGCTGCGGCGGAGGCTGCTCTGGATGCGGGGGTTAGTGCGATTACGATACACCCGCGAACCCGCGCGCAAGGTTACGAGGGACATTCGGACTGGGGAATTATGAAAGAGCTGGTGGAGCTGGTAAATGGTCGTATCCCGGTTTTTGGCAGTGGAGATCTCTTTAAGCCTGAGGATGCGAGGGCTATGCTTGAGCAGACGGGAGCCGACGCGGTGATGTTTGCGCGCGGTGCTATGGGCAACCCTTTTATTTTCCGGGATGCAACTGATTTGCTGACGAAAGGAAGCTATGAGCCTCTTCCTCCGGAAGAACGTGTAAAAACCGGCTTTGCTGAACTGGAACGCCTTGTTGCAGAAACCAGTGAACAACATGCCTGTCTGGAAATGCGTAAACGCTTTGCGGCTTATTCAAAAGGTATTTCTGGAGGAGCAGCACTCCGTGCCCGTATAGTTCATGCTGCTAGCGTAGAGGATTATAAAGATATATTTGCTAATTTCATAAATCTCTGTTAAAATATTTGCGTAAAAATGGGATTTATAAAAACACTTACCGATTTATTCGAATCACTATTTAAGCGTTCCTCACCAGAAGTTCAAAAAAAACAGCAGATGAAAAAGCTTGAGCAGGAAATTAGAGAATTCCAGCCATCAATATGCCGTAATGGTATGCTTCTTCCAAATTTTGGTGAGGCTATTTATGCCCTTTATAAAAATACCAGACCTTTAGACAATCTGTTTGCCGTAACGGTGAGCCCGAATGATATGCAGCGTCAGCGCCGCTTTGAAGCTCAGCTTATTGTAACCGGTTATCCGATGCAGGATCAGGAAGTCCTTGAATCTCTTTCTTTTGAAAACCGTAAGGCAGAAGTTCTGGCAGAAAATCAGAATCCTGATCGTATTTACATGCATCAGAGAAAAGAACTTGAACGCCTTATAAAATCCCTCAATACAGATGGATTTAAAAAGATGGATTCAGATCTTCTTTCTTTACGCCAGCTTGTAGAGTTTTGCCGCTATAATTATACGCCATTCCTTCAGGCTTTTGATACGAACTTTATTCCTGCTGATTTAATGTATAAACCTAACTATAAGGAGATTCCTGCTTCTACAGCTCAGAATCTTCTGGAAGATCTTTACTATCAGGCAAGTGGTCTTTCAATTACTACTACTACGGCAGATGCAGTTATTGCACTGGCTCAGCTTCGAAAAGGTTCTGAACTTACAGAAGATGAGAAAAAATCATATCTTGGAAATCTTAAAAAAATCAATTACATACTTACAAAAATCCTTAATTCTGAAAGATTAAAAACTCTTATCAGAATGTGTCGCCAGGATCTTGCTTATGAGCCGAATGTTGCTCAGTATTCAGGTTCTCCGCGTCAGGATTTTGCAAATATGCTTCAAACCCGCTTTGATGCAGACGAGCAGAGAATTAAAACTG
Organism: uncultured Treponema sp.; assembly: GCA_934699065.1. Taxonomy (GTDB): domain Bacteria; phylum Spirochaetota; class Spirochaetia; order Treponematales; family Treponemataceae; genus Treponema_D. The sequence continues at coordinate 1,084 of CAKUWD010000238.1, read as the reverse complement.
AGATTCAGGATGAAACAATTTCTGATGAAGTTTCGGCTCTTTTCCCTGATATCCCGCTTGAAGAAGTTGGCTCTTACAATCAGACTTACAACGGAATGCTGCAGTCAGAAGTTTCTATGGCCTTTAAGTGGATTCTTCCTATGCGTATTCTTAAAACTTTCCTGAGAATATATCTTCCAGAAGGAGCTAAAGGCCTTTTAAATGATATTGTAATAGAAGGTTTCTTTAATAATCCGGCATATAAATCAAGTTTTTCTTCTATTGTTTTCTCCGCTATTAATGCTGAAAAAGAGATTCTGGAATTTGAGGAATCCTTTGGAGCAGATAAAAAACACAGTATAGCTGTTCTCGAGAGTTATATAAAAGACAGCAAAAAAGATAAAGACTTTTTCAAAAAACTTGAAAAAATGGTTCAGTCAATTAATGATGATGCACATAAGGTTTTACAGGCTGTTTGTACAAGCCTTGCTTCACTCAGTCGCCAGCTTGGAGAGCTTCTTGCAGATGCAAAAAAGCCTTCAAGTGAAATCATCTCAAATCTTAAAGTTCTTATGATGTCTTCCAGAAATCGTGATAATACTAACTTCCTTGAATCAAATTACGAAAAATGGAATATATTTTTTGAAATTATGAAAAACTATGTTATTATTAATAGTGGTGATATAAAACATGAGTAGAAAGAAGAAGATTGAAGACAATAATGAATCGTCTCAGAAACAGGTTCTCGAACAGACTCTTCAGTACGAAAAGAAGATTTATGATCTTGAACAGCTTCTTGATATTGCAAAATCTTTCTGCCAGAATCTTGACTTTAGTAATCTTCTTGAATCCATTGTTTATATTTGTATGGCACAGATGCATGTTCTTGGTGCCGAAGTTTTTGTTCGCGATTTAATCACTAATGAAAACTTTGTTCTTGAAACCTCAAAAGATTTTCTTTCTGATAAAAAAACAATGCTTTCGGTGAACACACCGATTGCTTCTATTCTTATATCTGAAAAACGACCACTTACTTTTGATGAACTAAAAAAGAGTTGTGCTGACTGTGAACATATTAAAATCCTTGAAGCTTTGAATCCTACTC
>CAKUWD010000237.1 GCA_934699065.1 uncultured Treponema sp. | reverse complement strand
AAATGGGACTTCGACTTGTAGTCGATGGTACCGACGGTAATATTATTCGTGCAATCATGGAAAATGAAATGACTCAGGTTGAAAACCGCCACATGGAATGGATTGGTCTTATCAATGCTTGGGCTGGATTCGCACCGGGTTTCGGTATGATGGGTACCGTACTTGGTCTTATTGGTATGTTGAACAACCTCGAAGATAAATCTTCCCTCGGTCCTAATATGGCCGTTGCTTTGATTACAACATTGTACGGATCTATGATGGCCAACTGGTTGATTACTCCGTTCTCAACAAAACTTGCAAATCAGAATGCACAGGAAATGCGTTCAAAAGAAATGATTATTGAAGGTGTACTTGCAATTCAGGCCGGTGAAAACCCACGTATTATGGCTCAGAAGCTTCTTACTTATCTTGATCCTGTTACAAGAAAAGCTATTGAAGCTGATGTTTTGAAGGATTAGTTTTAAGGAATAAATAGAAAAATGGGAAAGAAAGCTAAACAGCCTGAAAAACCATCAACCGCCTGGCTTGGTACCTATGGTGACATGATTACTCTCATGCTCTGCTTCTTCGTTATGCTTTATAACCCTTCAGAAGTTGATGTTACCCAAATGGCTACTATTACACAAAGTCTCCAGATGCAGGAAACAGAAACAACGTCTGGTGGTCTTTCATTGTCTGCGGGTCAGCTTTCAGATCTCGGAAATAATATAAACTCACTTCCTTCTCTTGAAAAAGGAAAATCACTTGGTCTTGCAAAAAAGAAGGCTGTAAGTCTTTTTGCACCTGATGTAAAATCAAACAAAATTACAATTACCAGTGATGAGCGAGGTCTTATCATAACTCTTCTTTCTGATAACTTTTTTGAAGAAGGAAGTGCTGAATTAAATATAAATGATACACGCGAAACACTTCTGCGTCTGGCAGATTTTTTCCGTTCAGATGAATTAAAAGGCAGAAGATTTCGTATAGAAGGGCATACGGATTCTACTCCGGTTGCAGAAAATTCAATTTTTCCCAGCAATTGGGAACTTTCTGCAACAAGAGCTGTTAATGTTCTTCATTATTTAGCCGATTATGGAGTAAGGGAAAATGATTTTTCTGTTGCCGGATATTCCGACACCAGACCAAAGTTTTCCAATGATACGGCAGAAGGTCGTGCTTACAACAGACGTGTGGATATTATTATCCTAGACGAAGGGCACTTTTAGTGGTAAAATATTTTAAGTTTTGCTGGAGGGGAAATGGCAGACGATGATGAAATCAACCTCGATGAGGGTGGTGCAGGTTCAGCTCCTGAAAAAAAGCGTGGTATTGGCGGACTTTTGTCTGGCCTTCTTAAATGGATAATTATCGGACTCGCTGCAATTATTGTTATTGTTGTAGTTGTAGTTGTAACTGTAAAAATCGCAAGTAAAAATACAACTCAGGTAACAGCAATCCCAACATCAGAAGAATATGTGTCTGGTCAGCGTGAAATTTATGACTGGTATACTTCTCTGGGAATAATTCAGACAACTACATGTGATGAACCTCCTGCTACAGTGCGTGTTGATGTTGCTCTCGCTTATAAAAAAGATGATAAAGCAACTTCTACAGAAATTACTCAACGTACAGTTGAATTAAAAGCATTTTTGCGCCGCTATTTTAGTGGTAAAACTGCAGCAGAGCTTCGCAATACAAATAACGAAGATGCTTTGGAAAATGAAATTAAAAACGGAATCAATGATAAGATTTTGAGCAGTTCTAGAATCCGGGATGTTGTTTTCCAGCAGAAAGATGTAATAGAGCAAAATTAAATAAAGGTGGAGTTTAATGAACGAAGTTCTGTCACAGGACGAAATTGACCAGCTTCTTACTGCCATCAGTTCGGGTGATACCGAAGCAGATGACTTTAAGCCGGTCAATAGTGCCCGCAAAATAAAGATTTACGACTTTAAGCGTCCTGACAAATTCTCTAAGGAACAGCTGCGTACGGTCTCGAATATGCACGAGACCTTTGCGCGTTTAACAACAACTTCTCTTTCAGCTCAGCTTCGTTCTCTTGTTCATGTACACGTTGCTTCGGTAGATCAGCTTACTTACGAGGAATTTATCCGTTCTATTCCAACTCCAACAACTCTTGCTGTAATTAACATGGACCCTTTGAAGGGAAATGCCGTACTGGAAATTGACCCGGCAATCACCTTCTGTATGATTGACCGCCTTTTTGGTGGACGTGGTGCTACAACAGGAAATAAAAACCGAGACCTTACAGATATCGAACAGGAAGTAATGGAAACGGTTATTGTACGTATTCTTGCAAATATCCGTGAAGCATGGACTCAGGTAATTGACCTTCGCCCTCGCTTTGCACAGATAGAGACAAACCCTCAGTTTGCTCAGATTGTACCTCCAACAGAAATGGTTGTGCTTGTAACTCTGGAAACTAAGGTTGGTGATGAGGAAGGAATGATGAACTTCTGTATTCCTTACCTCGTACTTGAACCTATTATTTCAAAGCTTTCTTCACAGTTCTGGTTCTCTTCTGTAAGAAAGTCTTCTACTACCCAGTATTTGGGAACAATCAAGCAGCAGCTTACTGCAGTTGATATGGATGTTGTTGCTGAAATAGGAACTATAAACTTACCGATTAGAGATGTACTTTCACTGCGCTGTGGTGATGTTGTACGTCTTTCAAGCGTTAAGGTCGGAGATCCTCTGACTCTTAGCGTAGGAAATAAGAAAAAGTTTTACTGTCAGCCAGGTGTTGTCGGTAAAAAAATGGCAGTTCAAATTACAGGAAAGATTGAAAGCGTTGAGTCAGACGAGTTTGAAGAGCTTTCTGTAGAAGGAGAAGATACTTATGAGTGATGGTGCTATCTCACAGGATGAAATTGATGCATTGCTTTCTGGTGTTGCAATAGACGGATTAAATTCATCTGGTCACGTAGGAAATGGTCCTACATATCATTTTGATATACCGACTCTTCAGACAATGGCAGACGCTCTTAAGCCGAAGCTCGAAGAGAATATAAATAAAACTACTAGTGTTACTTTTACCTGTGAAAATCCGGTTGTTGAGCAGACTAACCGAGACCATGTGCTTTCTAAATTGCCGGAAGTTGTAATTGGAATTAATGCTGATTATAACGCTGGTGTAAAAGGTAGCCATCTTTATCTTATGGCACCAGAATTTGCACTTAAAATTTTCCAGCTTGTAAGTTCTGAAGAGGCTTCAGAAGTTGACGATATGGTACTTTCTGTTGTTTCAGAATTTGTAGCAACACATATCAGTGCAGAAATTACAGAAGTTGAAAGTAAAGGAAATGCTTCAGGTCTTGGATACGGAACACCAGAAACCTTAAACGAATCAAAGGCTATGATTATGTTCCCACAGGGAGATTTTGTTCTTGCAAGTTATCCTCTTACTTATGACGGAAATGCATATACACTCTGGGAATGTCTTGGTGGTGATGCCGCTGAAGGTATTACAAGAGCGCTTGGTGGAGCTGTAGCTGATGATACTGCTGGACTTACCCCGGTTGATTTAGGTGGAATGAACGCAGCAGCTGGTGGAGCTCCAATGGGTGGTGCAATGCCTAATATGGGAATGCAGCAGCCGATGGGTGGTGCAATGCCTAATATGGGAATGGGTATGCAGCAGCCAATGGGTGGAATGCAGCAGATGGGTATGGGAATGCCTATGGGTGGTATGGGAATGGGAATGCCACAGAACATGGGCGTGAACATGGGAATGAATGTTCCTAACGTTCAGCAGTTACAATATCCTAATCTTCAGGCAGGTTTAAATGCCGGTGAACAGGGCAATATCAGTCTTATCATGGACGTATTCATGGAAATGACTGTAGAGCTCGGTCGTACAAAGAAAACCATTAAAGATATTCTTGGAATGGGTGAAGGTACAATTATCGAGCTTGATAAACTTGCCGGTGAACCTGTAGATATTCTGGTTAATCATAAAAAGATTGCTAAGGGTGAGGTTGTAGTCATCGATGAAAACTTCGGTGTTCGTGTAACTGAGATCTTGTCTCCAATGGAGCGCGTAACAGAACTTCACTAAATAAATAAAGGTGGTTGAGATAACCGTAACCCCCAAAATAATAACCAATTTT
>CAKUWD010000236.1 GCA_934699065.1 uncultured Treponema sp. | reverse complement strand
GCTTGAGTTTGCCCGTGCAGTTGCAGACCGTATTGTCTTTATTGATGAAGGTGTAATTGTTGAAGAAGCAAAGCCTGAAGAATTCTTTACGAATCCAAAAACAGAACGCGCTAAAAAATTCCTTGATGCCTTTAAGTTTGAAAAACGTGTTACCTATGCGGAGATGATTTAATAAAATAGATTGCTTCGTCGCTTCGGGTGTGCTGAGTCTCGTTGAAATTTAATCAAAATAGGTTTACAATATATCCGGGTGGAATTATATAGTGAATCAGTTTTTCAAACCTAAGCAGACTGTTTTCTTTTTTATCTGCTGTGCAATATGTCTGCTTGTGCTTCTTTTTACCTATGCAAAACTTTCTCTTCAACCTGTAACTCCAGTCGCTCAGAATTTACCTGCGGTTGAGCGTGGTTCTATCGTTGACCGGTCTGGCTTTCCTCTGGCTGTTCAGACAAATTTTTATCATGTGGGAGTTTCTGTAAAAAACTTGCGGGACAGCGAAAAACTGAAAAATCGTTTTGCTAATGATGTTGCGCCACTTCTCGAAATGCTTCCGGAAGATGTTCTTGATATAATAGATACAAACAAAAGTTTTGTTTATCTTAAAAAAAAGATTACGCAGACAATGTATGAACCTCTCAAACAGCTTACTGATGAGAAGGGCTACAATTTTATAAGCTATGAAAAAATACCGGGAAGAAATTATCCGAATCATGCGCTTGCTTCTCAGCTTATTGGTTACATGGGTGATGACGGGCGAGGCCTTGCAGGAATTGAGTTTTCTCAGCAGAGCGTGCTTGCACCAAGCGGTACAGATGAAAATGGGGAAGCTCTTCAGGGAAAAAATATTTTTTTGAGTATAGATGCAAACCTTCAGTATAAGCTTGAACAGATTGCTCATAAAACTATGAACGAAACTCAGGCAGAAAGCATGATGCTTGTTGCCGCTGACTGTACAACAGGAGAAGTTCTTTCATATATAAGTCTTCCTTCTGCTGATTTGAATGAATATGGTTCATCGCTTATCGAATCTAAAATAGACCGGCCGGCGATGACGGCTTATGAGCCGGGTTCCGTTTTCAAAATCTTTACCGTGGGAATCGTTTACGATGAACACGGCATTTCGCCAAACGATTCATTCTTATGTGATGGAATGTACGAAAAACGAATTGCCGGTGGCGAAACAATCAGAATTAAGTGTCTTGAGCATCACGGCTGGTGTACACCAAAAGACGGTCTTCGTTATTCCTGCAACGATGTTCTGGGACAGATAAGTGACAGAATTGGTGAAGATGAATTTATGGCCAGAATCCGTATGCTTGGTTTTGGAAAGAAAACTGGTGTAGAACTTCCTGGTGAAACATCTGGTTCTGTAAAAGATACTTCAAGTACTCTCTGGTCTGCACGATCTAAACCGACTATTGCAATTGGTCAGGAAATCAGTGTTTCTGCTTTGCAGATGGTGCAGGCTGCAACTTCGATTGGTAACGGCGGTGTTCCTGTTCAGCTTACTTTTATTCATAAGATTACAAATAAAGACGGAACTGTTTATTATGAGCATGAGCCTCAGTTGAAAAACAGAGTTTTTTCTAAGAATACAGCAGATTATATTCTCAGCTGTATGGAAACAACTGCAAAAAGTGGAACCGGTTCACGTGCAAATCTTCGCGATGTTGATATCGGTGTAAAAACAGGTACTGCTCAAATGGCAGATAAGGAACACGGCGGTTACAGCGATACAGATTTCCTTTCCAGCTGTATTGCAATTTTCCCTGTCGATGAACCTCAGATTGTTTTGTATATCGTAGTTGAGAAAGCAAAGGGTGAAACTTACGGTGGACGAATCGTTGCCCCTGTAATAGGCGAAGCCGCAGATATTATCATTGACCATTTAGGAATGAGCCGCGGCGGTGCTGCTTCTCTTGAGCATAGCGGTGTAATTACAATTTCTTCTTCTCGTGGAGTAGAAGTTGGTTCTGTTGTTCCGGATTTTACCGGTAAATCAAAGCGCGAACTTTTGCCTCTCATGGAACGTACTGACATTAAACTCAATATCAACGGAAGCGGCTGGGTTACCAGTCAGAGCCCGGAACCTGGAACCCCAGTTACGGAGAATATGGTAATTGAACTCAATCTGGAATAAAAACTTTGTCGCATTCAAAAACAGATTCCCGCAGTTAGCCCTGATGACCGGCTCACAAGCTGTTCCCCCGGAAACCTTCTGGAAATTAGAAAATGCAAAAAATGGAATGATAACTGCAAGCGAGGCAGGGGATGCAGGCGGTGTGTCTGTAAGGCTTCACTCGGCTTATAATCCAGAACGGGAAGCTTCTGGAGCTGTAGGACGCGACGAAGTTTTTGAAAAATCTGCTATTGTTTTTTACGGTTTTGGACTTGGTTACCATGTAATTGAGTGTGCAAAAAAAATTCTTTCTGAAAAAAAGCCTAACCGCCTTGTTTTGATTGAACCTGATATTCAGCATTTTTTTGCTGCAATGAGCCTTATTGACTGGACTCCTGTTTTTGAAGTTGAAAAACTTGTGATTCTTGTGGGCGCGCCGGCTGAATCGGTTTTACCCCTTCTCGAAGACAGCACGCGCGTAAACATTGGAGAAAGCGGGGTTTCTGATTCTTATTTTTTTGATATTCCGGCATTTACTGCGCATGCAGCTTCTTATTTTGATACGGTTCGTTCTATTATAAAGCGTAATCAGCGTAAGAACGAAATAAACGCTGCAACCTTAAAAAAGTTTGGCCGATTATGGTGCCGTAACAGTATCAAAAATATTTCACAGCTGCAAAAGCTTACAGGTCTAACCGGGTTTGAGAATAAGGCAAAGAATCTGCCCTTTTTGATTATGGGTGCAGGACCTTCTCTTGAATCAATTCTTCCATATATAAAGGAAGTAGCTTCGCGTACTGTTACAGTGTGTGTTGAAACTGCTCTTCATACACTTTTACGAGCCGGAGTCCAGCCGGATTTTATCATTCTTACAGACCCTCAGTTCTGGGCTTACAGGCACATTGCAGGGCTGCGTGCGGAAGAAAGTTTTTTGATAACGGAGGTTTCGGCCTATCCGTCTGTTTTCCGCTTTCCCTGCCGTAAAATCTTTTTATGTGCTTCGCAGTTTCCGGTTGGTCAGTATTTTGAAAAAAAACTTGGCTTAAACCCCGGCAATCTTGGGACAGGCGGTTCTGTTGCTTCTAGCGCCTGGAATTTTGCACATTTTTGTGGGGCCAGCGAGATTTTTACAGCAGGGCTTGATATGGCCTTCCCTAAAAAACAGACTCACATCAAAGGAAGCTCTGCGGAACAGACCTGGCATACACTTTCCAGCCGTATTACCACACCTGAAAAATTTACTTCAGCAACTTTATTCAGTGCAAATGCCGTTGCTGCCAAAGACTATACCGGCCGCCCTGTTCTTACCGATAGCCGCATGAAAATGTTTGCCTGGTGGTTTGAATCCCGTCTTGCAGGATGTCCGGAAACTAAAACCTATACACTCAGTCCGCAGGGGCTTGCAGTTCCAGGAATTCAAAATGCAGAACTCTCAAGCCTTCTTTCCAGACCGGAAATAATAGAAAATAAAAAAAGCTTTCTTTCTGCAGCAGCACAAATTCCACCTTTATGTGCTTCTGATTCTAACAAAAATGAGCTTACAGAGCTTGTTTTCCGCTTTCCTGATGAAGCTTTCCTTTCTCAATATCCTTTTTTACGTGAATATCTCTAAGAATAATTCTAAACCGAACCTGTTTTTTTTCCGATACTTGAAGCATGGAAATAATAAGTTACGTTCAGGACAATTCCCGTGCCAGATGTTTCAGAACTCTGAAAACCTTCAGCCTGCCGGAATTGCAGTTCAGGCATAAAGAAAGAAGTAGAAGTGCTTCTCTTACAACAGATATTTTTTCAACGGAACTCAAAAGTTTTGGAGCTCAGAAAGTTCGAAGTGATTTTTCTATTCGTACTTTTTTTAAAACTGTTGGCGGAAATGTTTCTGATGCAGCCTCATATCTTATTGAAAATATAAAGATGATTTCAATAATTACTGCAAGCGCAATTGCTTTCGCTACAATTCTTTTTGCTACGCTCTCTGTTGTAAATCATCATA
>CAKUWD010000235.1 GCA_934699065.1 uncultured Treponema sp. | reverse complement strand
ATAGCCCATTGCCTTTGCTTTGCGTATTACATATTTTTGGAGAAATCCACCTCCAAGCATAAGAAGTTTTTTCATATTTTTACATTTGTGTTCATTTATAAGTGAACAAGATAATTAATTAAACAGTCCATTAAAAGGGGATAATCAATTCTATAGACATCTTTAATGAAAGTCTTATTTTAGAATGTATCCGTAACGAAATGCCTAGAAAAAAGCATATGATAGCGATTTTAGTTGCTATATTATAAATAACAACCAAAAATCAACGAAAGAATATGCAATAGATATTTAACATATCAGTATCAACACGCACAAAATCAAGCACTTTAATTTATCGGAGCCCAAGCTATAAGATTTTCACATAAGCAGATTGCGCTAAAAAATCAATCTTACAAAGTCAGACTCACAATTTATATATTTGGATACATACATAGTTTTTATCAAAGACACCTAACATTTTGAATATTCCATTTATAACTACCTTATATATGACAAAAAGTTTCTAAAACATGCCACTATTCTCGAGAGGAAAAAAGGCAAATTATAAGAAAAAGGATTCTTCATATAAATAATTATATATATATATTCAATTTTTAAAAACTGTAGAAGTTCATTTAATCTTGAATTTTTAGATCTCATTGCTGAACCATCACGGATTCTTTGATAATAAATTGCATTATTTGATGTCAATGCCATTTCTTTTACATTACGAGTTAATTGAAAACAAAAAACAGAATCTTCACTTTTTTTTAATGTAACAGGAAAACGAGTTTTGCCTATAATATTGCGATGAATCATTTTAGCCCAAGGAGGCGACAAAAACTGCCGATAATTAAATAGAGAATAAGGCAAATCTTTACATTTTCTAAATGCTCCAGATATAAAATTATCACTTATCTCAAAAACATTCTCAATAAATGCATAAGAATTAGCGCAACCTACACAAATTGGAGAACTAACAGAAAATAATTCTTCTAAATAAATTTGAGATACAATGTCATCATCATCAATAAATGTTATATATTCACCTTGTGAAATACTAATACCAATATTCCGAGCATTTGACACACCAGAAGTGTCTGTATGAATTAATCTCCATGTCATCAACTTGTTATATTGTATATACTCCGTTATTTGATTAAAATAAGGTTCAAAACAACCATTCAAAATTATTATAACTTCATAGTCATCCATAGAAAAAGTCTGATTCTTAATAGAATCCAAACAATCAAATAAATATCTTCCGGGATTACAAGAAGGAATAACAACTGAAATTTTATAATTATATTCCATTTTTATGCATATTTACAATATTATGAACCTTAGCAATGACCTTATATATATACAAGATATAACCTGGAAATAAATCAAACAATACTCCCTCTATCTTATATTTCATTATTGTAGATTTTCTCAAATGCAACAATAATTTCTTTTTATTTTTTATCAAATTATTAAATTCATTCTGAGATTGAACATCACAATTACAAATAAAGCTGCATGCATTATTTAAATACATTGATATCATATTATCAAATATATATCTATCACAATAAGGGATTTTATTAGCAAAACAACTTAAACTAGGGCAAACAACATTAATTAAATCATAAGATTTTTTAGGGTTTGGTTTTCCCATTATAGAGTTCATATTTACATAATAATAATATGTAATCCCATTCAAAAAAGATATCTTAGATGCAGAATAATGCATTCGAGGTGTTAACTCCGAATCTTCATGAAAAATACCTTCACAAAAAAAGAACGAATTATCCTTAACGAAACCACTTCTTACAATCGAAAACGGAGCACAAGGATTCAATCCAGCTGCAAGAGCTTGAGGTCCTGTTAATGGCTTTTCTGATTCAAAGGATTCTGGAGCAAATTCTTTTTCGCCATCTGTTCTAGTAGAACATATGCATAATATATCCGGCTTCTCTAAATTGAGTTTTTCAATTATTCGAACTAAACTACCATTTGCAATCCAATCATCAGAGTCTACAAACATATAGTATTCACCAATAGCCGTACTCATACCAATATTACGGGCAGCAGACAATCCTCTATTTTTTTGACTTACGATTTTAATATTAGGATATTCTTTGGCCAATTTCTCTAAAATACAGAGACTATTATCTGTTGATCCATCATTAACGCAGATTATTTCAAAATCGTTAAAAGGAACACCTTGATTAGCACACGAACGAATACATTTTTCAACATACTGTTCTACATTATATACGGGTATAATTATTGATAATTTCATAAGTAAATATTTTAAAAATAGACATATAAGTATTATTTACACACCATATACTATACAATTTTTCAATTCACAATATTGTTATAAATCATGTAAACATAGTTTAACAGCTGAGAGAATATACAAAACAATATCAATTTCCGAGCGACTTTCACAGGCATAATATTTTTTTGAATCAAATATACAAAAAAAGCAACAGATGGTATTATTGCCATAAACAACATTCGATAGAAGAATGTATTTATCTCCATATCTACAAAAGATACTGCAGAAGTCACCAATAAAAGACAAAACGTAAAGACAAACAGTCTATAAATTGTTTTATCTACAACTTTTCTACTATAAGATTTCAACATATATAAAAAACCCGAAATAAATGGAAGATAAACGGTCAAATACTTTACAAGATTCATCAAAACCAAACGAATTGTTACTTCTTCTGTACGAACAGAATAAGTATCTACTCTCTCTTGCAAAGTATCGTTATCCAAAATGGAAGCATCATTCAATACATTAGAGAAAAAATATCGAACTAACACTATAAGTATTGGTAATGAGCTTAAAGCAAAATATATAGCTTTTTTACTTAAACGAACAAAAGCAAGAGGTGTCAACAATATCAATATAGCCATACTATGATGGAATTCATACGACAGAAATAATAGCGCAACACCTAATACTCGAATAATTATATTATTTCCTTGTTTTACCAAAAGTACGAATCCAAAATAATATATTGCCATTGCAGCAGAAGCTCGTGCATAAGCAAAAATAAGCGAATAGCATGCCAGAAATGTCCATATAGCAAAATAACAATTTATTTTTAACATTTTATACGTTTTAAATATTGCATAGAAAGCACTACACCATACAATCAAACGAAATAACAGATAATTTTTATTGATTATCTGAGCTAAATTAACATAGACTGGTTCCTGAGCATGATAAGCACCAGGCGTAAAATCATAGTTATGAACAGCATCCAGCATATGGAAAAAGTCACCATTTATTGTATGAATAGCCATAAGCACAGCTAATGTAAACAAGGCACCGCTACCAAGTGTAAGACATTGCACTCCTCTATTCATTCTTTTCAAAAAACCTATTTTTAATACTAGGAGATATGAAAGAAAAGCAAAAACGGCAGTTCCAACAGTTGGCTCTTGGACCGGGAAATCAATCATTGACATTTATATTAAATTAAAGAAAATCATTTTAAAGCTTTCTTTTGCATCCAATCATAAACTGATTGTCTTGCATAACCTTTCTCATAACTACCAATTTTTTCATCTAGAAAAATTGTAAGTTTCTTACAATATTCTCTCATATCAAAACCTTCCACATTTGCTTCAAGTCCATCTTGAGTCTTAGAAAAAGGAAAAGGAAGTTTTTCTAATTCAAAATACGTATCTCTATCATATGTTGCTGCATCCACAGCATATAAGAAAACAGGTTTGTTGATATAAGCAAAATCAAACATTGACGAAGAATAATCAGTAATTAACACATCAGAAGCAACAAGTAATTCTTGCATTTCATTATATTTTGTAGCATCAAACGTGTGCTCATATGACACCAATTCGGATGTATCAAGACCATTCTTAATAAGATTTGGATGTAACCTTACTAAAACATAACATTCGCGATGCAAAATTCTTTCAAAAGTCGTAATCATTTTGCTCCAATTTATCTTATAAAAATCCAAACTATTTGAATTTCTAAAAGTAGGAGCATAAAGAATTATGGAAGCATTCTCCGGTATATTAAAATAATCTCTAACCATACAACATGAACGCTCTTTAGCAATTGTATCAAAGAAAATGTCATTTCTTGGTGTTCCTTTCTCTAAAATTTCACCATCATACCAAAAAGCCCTTCTAATAACTTCTGATCTTGCCCTACTAC
>CAKUWD010000234.1 GCA_934699065.1 uncultured Treponema sp. | reverse complement strand
TCATGATTCTTTGTGCAGTAGCTGGTGTTCAGTCACAGTCAATTACAGTAGACCGTCAGCTTAAACGCTACCATGTACCACGTGTTGCATTTGTAAACAAGTGTGACCGTCAGGGTGCTAACCCAGTTCGCGTTCGCATGCAGCTTCGCGAAAAGCTCGGTTTGAACGCATATATGATGGAGCTCCCAATTGGTCTTGAAGACAAGCTCGAAGGTGTTGTAGACCTCGTAGGAATGAAGGCTATCTACTTCGACGGACCAAACGGTGAAGATCTCCGCATTGCAGAAATTCCTGCAAACATGAAAGACGATGCTGAAAAGTACCGCGAAGAACTCCTCGACGCAGCTTCTATGTTCGATGATTCTTTGATGGAAGAAATCATGGAAAAGGGTTACGATGGAGTTGCAGAAGATAAGATTATCGCTGCTATCCGTAAGGGTACTCTCGCTGAGCAGTTCGTAGGTGTATTCTGTGGTTCAGCTCACGTAAACAAGGGTATTCAGCCTCTTCTCGACGCTGTAGTACGCTACCTCCCAGCTCCAAACGAAGTACGCAACGTTGCTCTCGACCTCGACAACAACGAAGCTGAAGTAGAACTTGAATCAGTTGATAACAAGCCTTGTGTTGCACTTGGTTTCAAACTTGATGATGGTCAGTACGGTCAGCTTACATATACTCGTGTATATCAGGGAAAAATCAAGAAGGGTGAAGAACTCTATAACACACGTAACAAGAAGAGATTCAAGGTTGGACGTCTTGTTCGTATGAACTCTGCTCAGATGGAAGATATCAACGAAGGTTGTGCAGGTGATATCGTTGCACTCTTCGGTGTTGACTGTGCATCTGGTGATACATTCGTAAGCGGTGGAGTAAACTACTCTATGGCTTCTATGTACGTTCCAGAGCCTGTAATTTCTTTGTCTATTACTCCAAAAGACAAACAGGCTTCTATGCAGATGTCTAAGGCTCTTAACCGCTTTACTAAGGAAGACCCAACATTCCGCGTATACACAGACCCAGAATCTAACGAAACAATCATTAAGGGTATGGGTGAACTTCACCTTGAAGTATACGTTGAACGTATGAAGCGTGAATACAACTGTGAAGTTATCACTGGTAAACCACAGGTTGCATACCGCGAATCTATCACTACAACTGGTGACTTCAACTACACTCATAAAAAGCAGACTGGTGGTTCTGGACAGTACGGTCGTGTTGCCGGATTCATGGAACCAGATTCTGAGAAAGATTACGAGTTCGTAGACGCAATTAAGGGAGGTGCTATTCCTAACGAATACATCCCTTCTTGTGATAAAGGTTTCCAGAAGGCTATGAAGGAAGGTTCTTTGATTGGAGCTCCTATCGTAGGTGTTAAGATCACAATTAATGATGGTCAGTACCACCCTGTAGACTCTAACGATAACGCATTCCAGATTGCTGCTATTGGTGCTTTCCGCGAAGGTTACATGAAGGCTAAGCCTGTAATCCTCGAACCAATCATGAAGGTACAGATGACTGCACCTACTGAGTTCCAGGGTAACCTCTTCGGTCTTATCAACCAGCGCCGTGGTGTAATCGTTGATTCAACTGATGAAAACAACACTTCTACTGTAAACGCAGAAGTTCCACTTTCAGAAATGTTCGGATTCTCTACTATCCTCCGTTCTTCAACTCAGGGTAAGGGTGAATTCACAATGGAATTCCTTAAGTATGGTAAGGTTCCAAACAACGTATCTGAAGAACTTCAGGCTAAATACAAGGAAGAAAAAGCAGCTGGTAAGAAGTAAGCTGTAACATCCGGTGGTCGAGTGCCGCAAAAGCGGCGTATCGAGACCACTTGTATACATGAAACGGTGGTTTCGATACACTTCGCTTCGCGAAGCACTCAACCACCGTTTTTTTATTTTAAATGTTTGCTTTATATCCAATCATAGTTTAGAATAGACTAAGTAATCAGATATCTGATTTAAAAATATTACTGCACCTCAGGAGGTACCTTATGGATAAAAAAGATTTAATTGCTCACAGCCCAGTGAGATATTTTGATGTGACAAATGCTGGCTTAAAAGACGGTGAAATGGGACTTATAACAGCAAAAAAGGGACTTGGAAAGACTTCTGTTCTGGTACAGTTCGGAATTGACAGCCTTCTTAACGACAAAGCCCTGGTACATGTTTCTTTTGACCAGCAGTCATCTAATGTAATTGCATGGTATTCAAGTGTTCTTGCAGAAATCGCAAAGAAAAAGAGTCTGAATCTTGATGATGTAAACGAAGAAATTGTCCGTAACCGCACAATTTTGAACTTCAATCAGGAAACTTTCACCCTGCCAAAGGTTGTAAATACACTTAAGGCTATGAAAGACGGCGGTATTAAAATCAGTACAATCGTTGTAGATGGTCTTGATATGAACAAGGCATCTTGTGCAGATATTAAATGCTTTGCAGATTTTATCAAATCAGAGAAAATGACTGCCTGGTTCAGTTTTACAAACGAAGCTGCTGACTTAAAAGGAACTCTTGATACAGATAAACTCGAGAACTTTACAACTGTTGCTCATCTTGCTGCAGAAGGAAAAGCTCTTTCTCTTGCTATTCTCAAAAATGGAGAGGGAAAAGTTAATCTTGATGCAAAAACACTTTTGATGTCTAAATCATAATTTCTTTATCATTACAGGCCAATAAATCTGTAAAAAAATGCACTTTTTCTATAAGAAAAAGTGCATTTTTTTGTTATCTCAAGTGTTATATATTATAACGAGCTTAAAATCATAAGTTAAATGCTCGAATAAAGGAGTATAACATGAAAAAGTTATTCATTGGTCTTTTTACTGCATCTATCATGCTGTTTATGTCAAGTTGTGTCGTGGTTGCTGACAAACCACCTGTAGTTGTTGTTGAACCATTATTTTATTCAATTACATTTGTAAATGACACAGAAGAAAATGTTATTGACTGGTATGTAAAAGTAAAAGGAAGCAATAAAAAAATTGCTATATCATCTGATTTCTGCCCTGTTCCATCAGGAACTTCTTCAAAATTAGATTGGCTTCCAAAAGATATGTACTATCAGGTACGTTTTTCCCTCTATCCAGACTATCTGACAATTTATACAACAGGTACATACTTATATCTGGACAAAGATGTTGAATACAGACTTATGGAAAGATATTACTCAACACGTTCTGCCGGAAGTACTGGCGAAGAGCAGACTCCTCAGTTCTATCTCAAAGGTTCAGATGGCTCTGAAATCCCTTTGATTACAGAAACAGAAGAGCCAAGGGCGTAAATTATAAATCCTGCTGCTGATCGTCTTTCCATGGAAAGAGGAAGCTGCGGATAGTTCGGGGACCAAGAATTTCACGGTCCTCGGCAATAAGATCATCCCAAGGAATCTGACGACGCTGTTTTTTAGTTGTCAGTTCCGGATGTTCTTCAAGATAATCATATTTATAAAGAAGAATACGCAAGGCATTTGTGTTAGCAATCAAAAGTCCTGTCATAGAAGGGAAAAATCCAATACAAACAAAAGAAAGAACAATCAAAATAAGATTGTAAAGTCCCATTGCAAGAGAAAATCCGGTATTATCAAAAAGGATTATAAAACTCTTCTTAAGGCATTTCTTAAAATTATTATGCATAAGTGCACGAATAGGAATAAACCACTGCATTGCAAGAAGATAAAAGAAATCAACCCAGAAAATTGCACATCCAAGCGCAAATCCAAATAAAGAACCAGACTCCACAATATAGTATCGGATAGAAAAACTGGAAATCAGGAATACTGCACAATTCATCAAAGCAAACAAGGTTGCATCTTTCAACACACCTGGAATTGCTTTAATAAAGTCGAATATACGGATACCATCGAAATTTGCAATATGAGCCGCTGTATCACTATAAGCAAAAACAATAACAGAAAGAATTATAACACTTAAAATCAGAACAAAAAGAAGAAGCAGCTGTGATTCTGATCTTGCAGTAAGACCATTCAAGAGAACAAGACCGAGTCCTGAAAAAAGGAAAACAAGATTTGCCAGTACAACAGAAAGAAGGTTATCCCAACCATCACAAAAATTCTTTTTAATAATAAATCCAAACATATTTAAAATTTAACAATAATTACTATTAAATACAAGAAGTTTTCATGGTAAAATAACGATATGGACGTAAATTCTTCTATATCACTACTCTCTCA
>CAKUWD010000233.1 GCA_934699065.1 uncultured Treponema sp. | reverse complement strand
TCAGCCCCCTTTTCTTTCTTTTCCTTCTTTTCCTTGACCGTGCCGAAGGGCTTCGGGGTGGTCAGGTTTTCTATCTGCATAACAGGGTAGAGTCTCTTCAGGAAATTCGCCGCCGAATTGAAACCCTTGTTCCGGAAGTTTTAGTTGATGTAGCCCATGGCCAGATGACAGCTACACAGCTGGAAGAAATTTTCCATCGTTTTAAGATGGGAGGCTTCCACGTACTTATTGCAACTACAATCATTGAAAATGGAATTGATATTCCAAATGTAAATACAATTATTATAGATCGCGCAGATATGTACGGCGTCTCACAGCTCTACCAGCTCCGTGGCCGCGTTGGACGAAGCGACCGCCAGGCCTATGCATATCTTTTGTATCCGGAAAATAAAGCGCTTTCTGAAGTCGCAATGAAGCGTCTGCAGGTAATCAGCGACTTTACCGAGCTTGGTTCCGGCTTTAAGATTGCCATGAAGGATATGGAAATCAGAGGCGCCGGAAACCTCCTTGGCCGCGATCAGAGTGGTGATGTTTACTCAGTCGGTTTTGATATGTATGTAAGACTTTTGAACGAAGCCGTTAACCGTCTGGCTCTTCAAAAGGACTACAAGGAAGAATCCGAAGTACTTATGGAAATGGAATACACAGGCTTTATTCCGGATTCCTATATCATCAATCCACAAATCAAAATGGAAATCTACAAAAAGATTGCAGCCGTTACTGATGATGCAGAATTCGATTCAGTTCTTGCAGAACTCGCTGACCGCTTTGGACCAATTCCAGAAGAAGTTTCCAGTCTCCTGGCTCTTGCTGAAATCCGCATTATCTGTCGTAAACTCTCAATAAAATCAATCAAGGAAAGACAGGGTGAAGTCGCGGTTGAGTTCAATCAGGTTTCAAATATCTCTATTGATAAAATCCTAAAACTAATTAAGGACAATCCGGGAACTGTACGTCTCAATTCAAAACTACCTAATTACATATATATTAAACTTGGAAAAATCGGCTTAAAAGAAAAGTCTGAATTTATCCGTGAAAAGCTCAGCCAGCTGGCGTGATAGGCTTCCCAAAAATTGTTTCATCCTCTAATCTTTAACATTATAATACTTATTATAATGTATATTCTGTCTACTTATATCAATATTTTTTTTACATCGTCTTCCTTTCCTATTCTCTGCTATTTCAATTCTGCTTTTCGATAATTAATATTCATAATAAGACCTATACAAGTCATTGCAGTTAGAAGCGAAGATCCACCATAGGATAAGAATAACAGCGGAATACCGGTAATCGGCATTATACCCATTACCATTCCAACATTAATAAAAAAGTGGAATGTAAACATACCAAATATTCCTGCACAGATGTATGAACCATAACGGTTTACACATTTACGCATGATATAAAGTATTTTTAAAAGTATAATAAGATAAAGTGAAAAAACAAGAATACCGCCAAGGAAGCCGAATTCCTCAGAAAGAATACTGAAAATAAAGTCTGTACTCTGCTGTGGAAGAAATCGGTAATGGCTCTGAGTTCCCATCAGATACCCCTGTCCAATAAGGCCACCGGCTCCAATTGCAACCTTAGACTGAATAATATTCCAGCCAGCTCCAAGAGGATCCTTATTCGGATTCATGAAAATGATAAGACGTTTTATCTGATAATCCTTAAGAACTTTTCCAAGTAATAAAGAAAAAATAAGAGCAAGACAAATTATTGAAGTAAAGTAAATAATCCAGTGAATATAACGTGGACCATGGAGATATCGGCGGATTACATAACCTAAAAGAGTTATAATCAAAAATGCAAAAATTAAAAGCATTCGAAGCCGCATGTTAGTCAGGATTGAAATAACTGCAAGGGGAGTCAAAGCAATTTCTGAATTCCATACCGGAAGAATTGCGAAAAATATAGTAAATACACCAAAAAGGAAAATATAGCCTATATAACGCAGAGGAACTCCTGCAATAAAACACATAATAAAGTAAATAGGCAGATAAACAGAAGAAGTTCCAAGATCCGGCTGAAGCAGAATCAGCCCCATTGGAAGAAGAAGTACTCCGGTTGCCAGAAAGAATCTCTTCAACTGATCCCCATTGGCTGTATCATCAAGAATTCTTGCAAGATAAAGAATGTAAAATACCTTTCCAAATTCAGAAGGCTGAATTCCAAACTCACCTATTCCAATCCAGCTTTTTGCACCATTTACATATCGTCCAAAAAGTCTTGTATATACAAGCAGCAGTAAAAGTCCTATAAAGCCATAAATCGAAATTGATTCTGTACGTCTATAATCATAAGCTGTAATTGAAATCATAATTACAAATCCAATAGATGCCCAGATAATCTGTTTTATATATTCGTTTGTAACTCTTACACCTTCGGAGTTGATACTTGAAGAATAAATAAACATAACTCCAAGTGAAACCAGAGTAAGAACAACAAGAATCAGAAGATAATCAAACATTGAAAAGAATTTATTCTTCATACTCCCCTCTCCTATTCCTGTCTTCCGCGATTGTTAGTAAGATATGAAAAGCCAAGAGCCTTTGTAGCTTCTTCACAATTTTGATTTGCAAAGATTCCCTGAATTATAATATTAGTACAATATGGAGCCCACCATTCCCATACGTTGCAGGCTTCTACAATTGTTGCAACACAAATCTGATCTTCAGGTGGTGCATCATATGGAGCATAAGCGACAAGCCATGAGTGCCAGCTTTTATCTTCTTTTCTGCTGCTGTATGGCTCAACTTCGGCAGTTCCAGTTTTACATGCAATCTGTACAATTTTATTATGCATAGGATACTGAGGTGTACCGTCAGTAACTGTATATCGCATGGCTTCCTGAATCTGTTTCCATACATCTTTATCAATTGTAGATTCTGTAAGAACCTGTCGTTTTACTTCCTGAATAACTTCACCTGTAACAGGATCGCGAACCTCTTTAAGAAGATGTGGTTTATAAATAACGCCTTCATTACAAACCATTGCAACCATATTAGCAAGCTGCAGCGGAGTTGCTTCCATGTATCCCTGACCGATAGAGCAAGACATCGTATCTCCACCAAGCCATTTTTCATGATATTTCTTTTCCTTCCACTCTGCGGTTGGAACAAGGCCTGAAACCTGACTTGGAAGATCAATCTGAGCGCTCTTACCAAAACCAAATTCTCGGGCATAAGATGCAATTTTTTCAATTCCAAGATAATCTCGTCCAACAGTCCAGTAATAAACGTCACAAGACTGTGCCATGGCATTTTTCATATCAAGCCAGCCGTGGCCGGGTTCTTTTATATGACAATGGAATTTTCTTCCACCATAAACCATAACACCCTTACACTCAATTTTTTTGGCTGCAGGGAAAGCATTTTCCTGCAGCATAGCTGCAGACATAATAATTTTAAAGGTGGAAGCTGGCGGGTAAGAAACCTGAACAGCACGATTCAAAAGAGGTTTTGTTGTATCATTTACAAGTTTTGAATATTCAATTCCAGCATCATCGGAACTGAAGATATTTGAATCATAGTATGGGTAAGAAACCATTGCAAGCACTTCACCTGTCGCAGGCTTAAGAACAACAGAAGCTCCAACTCGATTTCCTAAAGCATCTTCTACAAGTTTTTGGATATCTGAATCAATTGTAAGAACAAGACTCTTTCCCATCTCTGGAGGTTCAACAATAGGGGTATCGGAAATTATTCTTCCATGAACATCTACAGTAGACATTTCACGACCTTCTTTACCCTGAAGCAGTGAATCATACTGTTTTTCAATTCCCATAAGGCCCTTCATATTGCCGTTTTCATCACTTGAAGTATAACCTATTACATATGATAAAAAATTGTTATTTGGATAGTATCTTTTATGAGTTGTTATAAAATCTATTCCACTTAAGTTTAAGTTTTCAATAGCTTCCTTTTGAAGTTCGGTAAGGCCCCTTCCCTTTGACCCAAACTCTACCTGATAAGATTTTTTGTTTAATCTTTCTAAATTTTTCTCTTTTGACATATCAAGTACGGTAGATAGTTTTTCTGCCGTCTCTTCTTTATTTACAACGTGAAGAGGAACTTTAGAATCCTTACTTCTACTTTTAAAGATATAGAAGTGCATCCTTTGTCAATGCCTATAACATTGAGGATTAATAAATGATAGAGTTTATCCTTGATTTATTTGCTATGTTTTTACATATGCTTCTAAATATCAAAATATTGATATTGTATGGAATTTTTCTTGCTTCTTTTAGTTTGATTCCAAAAGTAAA
>CAKUWD010000232.1 GCA_934699065.1 uncultured Treponema sp. | reverse complement strand
TCACATACCTGGCTACCTTATCTCACCCCTAAAGGGGTGACCCATTAAAATAATACACGAATTGAGGCGTTTTATGCGTTTGTTATTGTTGAATCTCAACTATTTACGATATCATTTTTTATCAAAACCTTGCAGAAAAAAAATACGGATTTTGAACACCCTACCTAACGGGGTGAGGCTGGCGCATAAAAAATTGATGATTCAATCATAAATCGTGCAGAAAAAATGCGGATTTTGAACCCCCTACCCTACAGTTGTCTTTCATCAGTACCCTAAAAAAGGCGTGCAATCAGAGTGCCCAGTGCCGCTCCTGCAACCTCCATTCGTGGAGCTCCAAACTTACCAAAAATAAAAGCGTAGTTTGCTCCGAGGTTTACAAAAAAAGCTCCGATAGAAACATAAAGCGGCAATCTTACCTGCCCTACACTGCGCAGTACGATAGTTGAAACTAATCCGGTGCCTAGAAAGAAGTAAGTAATTACAGACCAGCGGAAGTAAATATCACCAAGTCTTATAATTTCTTCGTCGCTGGTGTAAGTTTTCATAATGGCAGAAGGTATGAAAAATGTAAGCAGGGCGAAAATTGCAGCCAGGCTTAGAGTGATGCGAAGCATGAGGCAGACAGTCTGCTTCAAGGCATGGCTGGCCGCTTCGGATTTTTCTGCATCATTTTCTGCGGCCTTTTTCATGCCCCAGTAACGGGAAACAAGAACAGATGCACCCATTCCAAGCCCCATACAGAAAATATGATAAATACTGATAAAGGAGTTTGCCAGTGAAGTGGCAGAAAGGGCTGTTTCACCGAGACTTCCTACCATGATTGTATCGAGCATATTTACTCCAATACTGATAAGACTTTGTAATGCAATTGGAAGAGCGAGTGCAAAAACACTCTTATAAAAAGCAGGCTGATTTTGAAAAAGTTTCATAGTTGATTATTGTAAAAAGATTGATTCGTTTATACAAGATATACAATTTTTGATAAGAAGTCGGAATATTCTTTTACCATTTGCGGATGACTTTCTGCATATTCGAGAATTGTTTTTCCAAGTCCGTTTTTTGCGAGTTCCTGTACTTTATCAAAAGGCACTTTGTTGATTGCATGACAGGTTGGAGTTAGCGCAATGGCGAGCTCAGGACTTTGCGAGATTTTGGAGTCAGGCATTTTTACGACACGAAGCGGCCAGATTTTGCAATCGAAAGGTTTGAGTTCAGGCGGAAGCTTGCAGCCTTTTTTTGTATCTAAAAAAGGGCAGGGAGCTTCTTCCTCGCTATCATTTGTTTTGTATTTATCATAAATATCGAAGGTGTAGACTTTTGAATTTGTAGCTAGAGTTTCCGGCTTGTCATTGTTACTGTCTTCGATTTTCCGAAATTTTACATCAGGATAAAGTTCTTTTATTCTTGCGATATCTTCTTCAAAAAATATTGGAGTTTCCCATAGGCTTTGTCTTCTAAAGCTGCAGCAGAATTTACAGGCAGCACAATCTGATTTTGAAAGAATAGATGACAGCATTATTCAACCCTACCGTAAAATTTATCCAGAATCATTGTTGGTTTGTACGAAAGTTTTGCCTTTCGCAGACCTTCAACACCCATATCTTCTTCCCTGTTAAGATATAAAAAAGAATCACTATGCCTTGCAAATTGCTGGTTTATTACAGCGTATGAGCCATCCTTTTCATATTCGAAAATTGATTTTTCATAAATTACATCTAGCACAGTATCTGAAATTGGAGATGCGAGTGTCATTGCAGCAGGTTTTCCGTGAATATAAAGAACTCCTCCTCTCAAATTAAAAAGTGCCTGTTTTTCCAGAGCAAGTTTTATACTTTCAAGTTCCAGACATAAATCGTGATTATTTTCGCCATCCTTTTCTTTAAACCAGGTTTCAGAAACCGTAAGAATATCATCCTTTATATTGTTCTGAGGATAATATTTAAATTCCCAGTCGCTACCATAAGTACGGTTGAAGCGGGAGATGTGATTCCTTTTTTTCTGGTAAGTCGAACCAGCAAGTTCCGAAAGATTTTTTTGAAGATAGATATAGTCACAGTCGTCGCGGTTGGTTTTCCAGGAAACACGATGGTTAGAAAAATAACGTTCCAGACAGGAATCAATCTGATTTTTCTGCTCCTGGGTAATCAGACAGAAACGTGGCTCACGTTTTTCTTCAGCAGCATCTTCAAAAATTAATTCAAGTGCATGTTTTAATTTTTCATCAAAGTTTTGTGTTGCATCTGTGTTTTTCAAAAATAGAGGAAAAGCATAACCTGTTCTGTTTTCTTCGCCTGTATAATAGCGGAGAAGAACATTTTTTTTGATTTTGAATTGAGTGTTATATTTTTTTTGCAGAAGACACATGTTTGCTACGGAAGAGTCACTTCCATACAAATCCGAGGTCTCCAAGTTTTCCGCAACAAATTCAAAATCAAATAAGTTCATTTACTTTACCAGAGCATGCTTTTGCCATCTGCGGCTTTTCCACCTTAAAAGCATAACAATTCCGCGGGTGGTTTCATCAGTACCAATTCCAAGCCAGAAGCCAACAAGTCCAAGCCCAAACTTAATACCAAGAATATAACTTCCAAGTACCATGAAAGTCCAGTTAGAGAAAATGCCGTAAAGAACAGGGAAGCGAACATCTCCTGCACCTTTCAAAGCACCAACGTAAATCAGGTTCAAGGAACGGCCAAACTCAATATAAGCTGAATAAATCAGCAGGGTACTTACAAAGCCAAAAACTTCCGGAATATCTGTAAAGATTCCGATTACCGGTCGTTTAATAAGATTTACAACTACCATCATAACCATTGAACAGGTAGTTGCAACTAACTGATATCTGAATACTTTTTTGTAAACGATATCATTCTGTTTTGCACCAACAAAATATCCCGCCTTAATCTGAGTAGCCTGGCCAATCGCAATTGCGGCAACGAATACAAAGCGAAGAATTGTCATGGTATAAACCTGAGCCGACATCGCATAAGTTCCCAGCGTAGAAATCATAGCCATAATAGTAATCTGGCTCATATTATAAGAAAGGCTTTCTCCTGCAGTAGGAACACCAACTTTTAAAACCATGCGGAAAGCGTCGCGTGGAACTTTCGTAATTCCGTGAAGGTGAAATACAACATCCTTTCTTCTTCTAATATATACACGGAACAAAATACAAGAAACAAGCATAGAAAGGCCAGACGCTGCAGCAACGCCGGGAACTCCAAGAACCGGCAAACCAAACCAGCCGTAAAGTGAAAGAGCATTACCTAGCACGTTAGTAAGGTTAGCAACAATTGAAACAATCATGGCTTCGCTTGTATAACCGTAACTTCTTAAAATTGCTCCCTGCAGCAGACTGAAGGCCTGGAAGAAACAGCAGATGCCGCCGTAAATTACAAAATACTGCCAGGCATATTTTCGAACAAGTGGATCCAGGGTGTAGCGGTTTAGCAGCCAGTTTGTTCCAAAAATGACAAGAAGAGTCATAAAAATAGACATGGCAAAAACCATAATTGTTCCGGCCTGAGCAATATGATTTAATTCTGTTTCAGATTTTTCTGCACCCAGATACTGTGCAAGAACAATAGAACATCCCGTACCAATTACAGAAAACAAAATAACAAGAAAGAAAGAATATTGAGAAACAAGACCTACAGCAGCAACTGCGTCATTGCTGTAAGAACTCAACATCATCGTGTCTACAGAAGAAACTAAAATACGAAAAAACTGCTCCATTGCGATTGGCAAGGTGAGCTTAAGCATTGGCAAAGCGCCACGAGATTTCTTATCCATAGCGGTAATTTAGCATTTTACAGCCCTTTATAATAGTAAATTTCTATAAATAATTAGTCAAAATCTGCCCATGTAATGATGAATAGTAACAAAAAATCCGATATAATATTAATGGAAATTTGCGGAGGTTGAAAAGTCTGTTACGTCATTCAGCCGGTGCACCCGCTTTTTCATTACGGATTCCTGCTTCAAGCGGGAAAGACACTATTTTAGAAAGGTGGAAAAATGTCTATCACTTCTATCTTGGATTCCATCGATGGAATCGTGTGGGGAATCCCTACAATCGTTTTAATTCTTGCCACTGGTCTTATTCTGACTATTCGTGCACGTGGCATTCAGTTCACAAAGTTTGGTCGTGCCTTCAGATCAATCTTCAAGGAAAATGAAGGAAAAGGTGAGCTTTCAGGCTTTGCGGCTCTCTGTACAGCTCTTTCAGCAACAATCGGAACCGGTAATATTGTCGGCGTTGCAACAGCTCTCGTAGCCGGTGGTCCTGGAG
>CAKUWD010000231.1 GCA_934699065.1 uncultured Treponema sp. | reverse complement strand
GTGCGGTCCAGCGATGTTGTAGAAATTATCAGCGACCTTTCAGTATATCATATTCCTTTTATGCCAAAATATATTGAAGGCGTATTAAATAGACGTGGTGAACCATTTACTGTCGTAAATCCGAATTCGATTTTTAATGATAATCCGGACTCTCCTCCTCCGGATAAATCTCTCTTTATGATTTTTAAAAGAGATGATGACCAGCTTTCTCTTCATATTTCTGACATTCTTCTTTTTACAAAAATTGAAGATACTGAACTTAAGTTAATTCCGGATGCAACGGAAGAAAGTTTTTTTCTTGGAACAGTTAGCTTTGATGGCGAAGAAATTCCTGTTTTGAATCCAAATGCTTTTGAAGTTCTTATAAGGAAAGATTGTAGCAATGTCTAATCATTTTACCTGCTTATCTTACGACACAATCGATTTTCTCATTTTAAGCAAGTATGTTCTTTTTGGAATTTATATAGGTACAAACGAAGATGGAAAAAGAATAGACTTCGAAAACGAAGTTTTACCTCGTATTTGCATAGGAAGTTTTCTCGAAAAAGAATTTAACTGCAGGCATACAGAAGACTGTAATGTAATGCTTGTAATGAATAAAGCTGATTTTGATGAGGAAATACAAAAAAAGATTGTAGACTACACAGAAACTGCTTTTCCTGCCACAGGTAATTTTGCTGTTTCAGTAAACTCTTCAGTCAGCAGTAAAATTATTGATATTTCATTTTTAAGACTTATTCCTCAAGGGATAAGAAAGAGACTGAATGACTGTGGTTTAAGCGCTATTGGCTTTACAGAAAAGAGGCAGATTCTGCTTTCACCTGATAATATTTTACGAAGTTTTTTGAGAGGCAATGTATGAGAATAATGATAGCTGATGACTCCGCTGTAGTAAGAACAATAATTTCTCAAGGCTTAACAAAAAATAAAGACATTTCTATTATTGCCTCTGTTTCTACCTGCCATAAGTTATTAAACAATATCACTATTGAAAATCCGGATATAATAATCTGTGGAAACGATACTTCTGATGAAAGTGAAAAAGAAGCATTAAATACAATCATTAACAAATTTAATATTCCGGTTTTAATTCTTGAAAGTGAACCTGGCAATCCAACTCAATTTATTGCAAAACTTTCAGATACAATTAAGAAACCGAAATTACGGGAATATAATCATGAGTTTTTTGAACTTCTTCTTCAAAAGCTTAACAGTCTGCTGAAATTAAAACCTCTAACTGATTCAAATAAAAAATCATCTGACAATATATTTAAGCTGCTTTGTATCGGCGCTTCCACCGGAGGTTCGACTGCAGTTTCTGAGCTTCTTTCCGGACTTGGCTATAACTTCCCTCTTCCAATTCTTTATACCCAGCATATTGAAATTGGAAAAGATAAAGATCTTGTAGCCTGGCTTAATGAAGTTTGTAAAAATCTGAAAATTAAACTTGCAGAAGACGGAGAAGAAGCAAAAGCCGGTACGGTTTATATGGCACCTGCCGACAGACATCTGATAATCAGTCACGAAAGTAATTCTGGAAAACCCGTACTCAAGATTTCAGATGAAGAACCGGAAAGATATTTACGTCCTGCTGTAAATAAATTATTTAAATCTGCTGCTCATATTTATAAGAAAAATGTTCTTGCCGTTTTACTTACAGGTATGGGAGCTGATGGTGCAAACGGTTGTAAAGAAATCTGTGCAAAAGGCGGCTGGACAATTGTAGAAGATAAATCTACCTGTGCAGTATTCGGTATGCCTGCTGCAGCAATTGAAATGGGAGCTGCAAAAGATGTTTTACCACGCCCTGAAATATCGAAAAGAATATTAGAAATGGTGAAGAGATGATAGAAACTCCAAAGATTATTCTGACAGAAGATATTCTCGATTCCTTCATCAGTATTCTGACGACATTAACTGGAATACTTCCGCGTGCAAGTCATCGCGACGGAATCAAATATTTTATTGAAAAGAAAATTTCTGAAAATCATTATTCGATTGATGAATATAGAAAACTGCTTTTTACAGATAAGAATCTTATATCAGAATTTGTAAATGAATGTACTGTAAACGAAACATATTTTTTCCGGGAAGAAAAACAGTTTGCCTTACTTAAAAACACTATATTTCCAAAACTGCGTTTTAAATCACCTGGGAAAGAAATAAGAATGTGGTCGGCAGCCTGTTCTTATGGTGAAGAAGCTTATTCACTTGCAGTTATGGCTACAATCTGCGGTTTGAATCCAATAGTTACTGCTTCTGATATAAATTCTGAAGTAATTGAACACTGTAAAAGCGGTGTCTTTCTTAGTACTTCTTTGCGTTCTGTAGATGGAGTAAGCTTTCAGAAGCTTGTAACTCCTTATCAACGGGAAGACAGAAAAATTGCTTTTCCAGACAATATCAAAAAATGTATTACAACTATTCAGTTAAATCTTGCAGAACTCGATTCTCCGGAGAATGCACTAAGACTGCCAAAGAATCAGAACATTATTTTTATACGTAATGTTTTTATTTATTTTTCTATTGAATTACGAAAAAAAATCCTTCAGCAAATTGCAGATAAATGTCTTGCTGAAGATGGTTATCTTTTTGTTTCAATGAACGAAATTGCTCAACTGGATTCTTCAATTGTTCCAAAATCTCTTGAAAAAAATTCTGATGGAAATGTTTTTTATTTTCATAAGCTGAGTAAGGCCACTGATGGCCTGGGAGGAAATAAAAATGGCACAAGTCTCTAATGATATTACAGAAAGCTATGTTTCCGAAGTAAAAGAACTGCTGGAATCAGCTCAAAAGGACATCATTGCCCTTAAAACAAATGAAAATGATTCAGAAATTCTCAGCCGTCTTTTGAGAAACCTTCATACAATAAAAGGTAATTCCCGAATGCTGGGCTATACAACAGTTGAAAAACTTGCCCATGCAATTGAAGATATTTATAAAAGTGTAAAAGATAAAAAAATAAAAAACTCAGACCGCCTCATAAAACTGGTCTTCGCGGTTACCGAAAAAATCCACGGTTGTGTGTCCTGCATAAGCCGAAGGGGAACCGATAAGCAGGAAATAGACATGTATCTTCAATACTGTGATAAACTTGCTGCCGGAGAACTGATTGATGTTGATGCTTTTATAAAAGAAATCAATAAGAAAAATGGAATACTGTTTGAAGAAGATGATGATGATTTAGATGAAAATATAAGTGACATCCAGTCAATCAGAATTAAGCTTTCCCGCGTCAATGAAATTATTTCTGATTTTGATACTATGATTACACGCGAGTTCCATTTAAAGTCTCAGCTTGATGAACTTAAAAAACTCGAGGAAAAACTTGGCAGCCGCGAGCTTGCAAAAATCAGAAAATCTTTTGAAAACGATATTTACTCTCTCGAAACTTCTATTTTCAGTGTTCAGGAAAAAGCCTTTGATTTACGAATGCTGCCAATCAGCATTGTGCTTCGCCCTCTTGAAAACACAATTGCACTTGAGGCAATGAATCTTAATAAAAAAGTAAAATGCGAAATTCCTGATACAGACATTGCCCTTGATAAGGTGATTCTTGAAGAGCTGGGTGATATCCTTATGCACATTATAAGAAATGCTCTGGACCACGGAATTGAAAGTCCGGCTGAAAGAAAGAAGGCAAAAAAGAGCGAAGAAGGAACTATCAGTATTACCTGCCTTCGTGAAGCCCGTTATATAGAACTGAAAATAAGTGATGACGGCCGCGGCCTTGATTATGATAAAATCCGTACAAAAGCAATAAGCCTTTATCCGGAACGCACAGATGAAATTAAGGGAATGAGTGACCGCGAACTTTCTCAGTTCCTTTTCCAGTCTGGCTTTTCTACAAAAGAAGAAATTACAGCACTTTCTGGTCGCGGGGTTGGTCTTGATGTTGTATGGTCCAACGTTGAAAAAATTAAGGGCCGCATAAAGATAGAAAGTGAAGCAGGCAAAGGAACTTCTTTTATCCTCCACTTCCCGCTTTCCCTTTCTACCTTGCAGGGACTCTTTGTTTATTCTAACAAAGAAAAATATCTTATTCCGGCTCAGCACATTGTAGATATTATTTACCGAAAAAAATCTGATTATATTACTTTGCAGAATCAAAACTATATAAGATTTGAAGATCAGCTTGTTCCATGTTTCCCGCTTTCTACTTTGTTTGAAGACAGAAAGAGTGGTCTTGCCCAGGAGGAAGAACCGATTCTTATTGCTGAATATATGGAACAGAGAATCGGTATTATTGTTGAACAGGTTGAACAGTATGTTTCGCTTGTTGTAAAACCAATGCCGGAAGGAATCCGAGGCTGTTCAA
>CAKUWD010000230.1 GCA_934699065.1 uncultured Treponema sp. | reverse complement strand
GGCGACCGCGACCTTACTTACCAGATCCAGAAACAGAAGAAGGGACGATTTGTTCTTTACACTATGAAACTTAATCCTTCTAAAATCACTGAGATTGACAAGGACTTCAAAATCAATATGAATCTTTTGAAGTATCAGTTCGTTAGACTTGACGAAAAGGAATCTAAGTAGAATAAACCGCACAAAGCGGAAAGGAGCTTTTAATGACAGACTTAAATCATGTAGTTCTTATTGGCCGTCTCACACAGGATCTCGGTTCAGATGAAAGAAGCTTTGGTTATGTTGGAAACGGACAGGCAAGAGCAAATGTAAGTATTGCTGTCAATAGAAGCAAGAAAAACGGCGACCAGTGGGTTGAAGAAGTTAATTACTTCAATATTACAATCTGGGGTAAAACAGCCGAAAACTTAAAACCATATCTTACCAAGGGAAAACAGATTTGTGTTGAAGGACACTTGAAGCAGGACCGTTGGGAAAAAGATGGACAGAAGCAGAGCAGGGTAACAATTGTTGCTGATCAGGTACAGTTACTTGGCGGACGCGGAGATAACAGCAAGAGCTCGGGCTCGGCAGGGGGTGCTCCTAGATTCCAGCCGGCTAACAATTCTAATCAGGGTGGTTTCCAGGGCGGCTATTCATCTGAACCATACGGCGATACCGGTAGTGATTTCCCGGAAGATATCCCATTTTAATTGACTAATTGAGAGGTAAAATTATGTCTGAAGAAAATAAACAGGAAATGGAAGAAAAACAGACACAGGAAGCAGCAATGGTTGATGCTACTGCATCTGAAGGTCGCGAAGAAGATCGTGACGGACGCGCAAAGGGAAAGACATATTTCCGCAAGAAGGTTTGCCGCTTCTGCGCTAACAAGGCAAAAATTGACTACAAGGATGCAGATGCACTCCGCCGCTATATGACAGAACGTGGTAAGATTCTTCCACGCCGCATCACAGGTACATGTGCAAAGCACCAGCGTGAAGTTGCAAAAGCTATTAAGCGCGCACGCTCAATCTGTCTTTTGCCATATGTTGCAGATTAGTTGTCATCCCGAACTTAGGGAGCGACGGCTGCAAGCCGGCAAAATGCTTCAGTGAAGCATTTTGAGCGAGTCTCCGAGCAGCTGTGCTGCGAAGGTGTAGGGAGCTAATCAATAGATGCTGAAACAAGTTCAGCATGACGAAAAGGTAGACAGTTTATACTCCGAACTGTTCACTTATAAAATACAGGAGCTTGAGGAAATACAAATGAAAGTAATTCTTAACGTAGATGTAAAATCACTTGGTGAAGAGGGAGACGTAAAGAACGTTGCTAACGGATATGCACGCAACTTCCTTCTTCCACGTAATCTTGCTGTACCTTACAATGAAGCTACAGTAGCTATTTTCGAAGGTCGCAAGGCTGAAATTGAAGCTCGCAAAGAGCAGAAGAGAAAAGATTCTGCAAGCCTTAAAGAAAAACTCGAGGCAGCTTCAATCGAACTCAACATGCCAGCAGCTGCAAATGGAAAACTCTATGCTGCAGTTACAGCAAACGTTGTTGCAGAAGCTCTCAACAAACTTGGTTTCGAAATCGAACGCAAGAGAATCGATATTCCTGGCAGTACAATCAAATCTGTTGGAACATTCAAAGCTACAATTAAGCTTTACGAATCACAGACTGCAGAAGTACATGTACATGTAAAGGCTCAGACTGTAGAAGGTGCTGCTCCAGCTGAAACAAAAAAGGCTGACAAGAAAGCAGAACCTGCAAAGGAAGAAGCTCCAGCAACTGAAGATAAAGCTGAATAATTTGTAAGGCCGCTGGCGGCCGTTGTTCAATAGCAAAGCGTTAAAAAAATTGCGAAAGCAATTTTTAGCTTGTCCATATTAATTGCCGGTAGTACACTGTATTTACCGGCTTTTTTATCCCCGAATCTGCTTCGGGATAATATGGGAGAAATAAAAAATGGACGCAACATTAAATGATAAAGTACCACCACACAACATTGAGGCAGAACAGGCAGTTTTAGGAGCACTGCTATTAAACTGGAGTGCAATGGCCGAAGTTGTTTCAACTCTGCGTCCAGATCGTTTTTATTCACTTTCAAATCAGGTAATTTATGAAGCAATGGTAAAGCTTTACACAAAAAGTGCAACTGGCGATACTATTTCTCTTATCAATGAACTTACAGTTGAAAATAAGCTTGAACAGGCCGGAGGGGCAGCTTATATTGCTTCTCTTACAGACACAGTACCTTCTGCCGCAAATATTGATTATTATGCAAATATGGTACTTGACCGTGCCGCACGTCGAGACTTAATTCATATATCATCTGAATTAAAAGCATCATCTTTTGATTTGCAGAAAGAAAGCGATTCTTTACTTGATGAGGCAGAACAAAAGATTTTTGCCTTAGCTGAAAAAAATGAAACAACACAGATTTATTCAGCACAGAATATCATGGTAAAGGAAATCGAACTGATTGAAGCCCGTTATAAAAGTAAAAATCAGTTTACAGGTGTTCCTACAGGTTTCGCAAAACTTGATACTTATACATCTGGTTTTCAGGATTCAGAACTTATTATTATTGGTGCCCGTCCTTCTATTGGTAAAACAGCGCTTGCACTTTCAATGATTCAAAATATTGCCTGCGAAAAACGTATTCCCTGCGGATTTTTCTCACTTGAAATGCCTTATGAATCAATCGGTATGCGTCTTTTAGCACAGGAAGCCCGTGTTCCTATGAATAAGATTCGTTCAGGTATGCTTAAAATTGATGATGTAAAAAAGATTCAGGATGCAGCAGGCCGATGGTTTGAAGCTCCATTATATACAGTAGATACTCCGAATATGAAGCTTCTTGATTTACGTGCGGTTGCACGCCGTATGGTAAAAAATCAGGGAGTTAAAATTATTTTTATAGATTATATCGGTCTTATTTCTACTGATGATCCTACAGCACCGGTTTTTGAACAGGTTTCCTTGATATCAAAATCTCTCAAGGCTCTGGCCCGTGAACTTTCAATTCCAATTGTAGCTCTCTGTCAGGTTGCGCGTGATGCCGAAGGACAGGAACCAAACCTTGCCCAGCTTCGTGGTTCTGGTTCTATTGAACAGGATGCTGATGTTGTAATGTTCTTGCATCGAGATCGCATTAAAGACGGTGACTCAATTGCAGCACAGGATGCGAAGATTATTCTTGCAAAACAGCGTAACGGTGCCTGTGGTGATATTCCGATTATGTTCCTTCCGTCTTATTCTAAATTTGAAAACAAGGCTGATGATGCCTAGTGCGCATTTGCGCACTAGATAATAATTTCCTTAAATGCAAACGGAGCATGCGACGTAAGGCTAATATTGGAAATCCGTTAAAAAAGGAAGCACAACAGTGCTTCCTTTTAGGATTATCGAAAAAACGCCTCAGAGGCGAGCCGGCGAGCCGACTCGTTAATATGAGCCGACTCACATTGTTCTATTTCGAAACTACCGACAAATCTTTCTTATCCAGGAGTCTCAATTTTCCGGCTGAATCTGTTACTACAATTCCACTGTCTGTTACAGTAATTGGTGTTCCTGATTTTACTTCGATTTCTGATTTCAATTTAAGTGCAAGATCTCCACCGAATTTTCCAAGATAGAATTTTCCTTTTTCTTCTAGAACACAATAGTATTCTTTTCCATCCTGAACGAGTACAGAATCCTGTGAAATTGTATTTTCACTTTCTGCAGAAATCTCAAGAGTTTCCGGTGAAATGGTTACAAGTTTTACAGCTCCCTTCTTAGAGTTTTCTCCGGCAATTGCTATAAATCCGTCACCTTCTTTATAAATTGTTCGGTTACGAATCTGTGCAACAGGGGAGTTCTTGATAACTTCTCCATCAGCTACATTAAATTTTACAAGACGTGAAAGCATATTGGCTTCATCAGAAAGAATAATACCAAACTCTGTAGTCATAAGAGCCTGCTCAGCTTCTTTCTTCTGAACTTCGGCCTGATCTTTTGCTATTTCCTTACGCTCATTCTGAGCTTCAGTTTCTTTTTTATCTGCACGGGCCTGCTGTTCTTTTGCTTCCTGTTTTGCTTCATCAGTTTTAGCCTGCTGTTCTTCCTGTTTTTCTTCCTGTTCTTCTGCTGCCTGCTGTTTCTCTTCAGCTTCTTTTTTTGCTTCTTCAGCTTCTTTCTGAGCCTGTTTATCTTCAGGATTTTCTTCGGCTACCTTCTGTTTTTCTTCTGCTTTTTTCTGGGCTTCCTGAGCCTCTTTCTTTGTTTCCTGTGTCTTTTTCTTTTCTTCGTCGAGTTTCTTCTGTTCAGTTACAGCCTTTTTCTGAGCTTCTTTTGCTTTTTCTGATGCTGCATCTGCTTCGCGTTCCTTGATAT
>CAKUWD010000229.1 GCA_934699065.1 uncultured Treponema sp. | reverse complement strand
CAAATATGTTACAATTTAAAGCAAACCCGATGATATTGTTTTAAAAGAAAATATCACATAACAAAGGTTACGACCTTCGGTCGTAAGGTAAATCATCCAACAAATTTTTTCTCTAAAAATTTGGGTAGTGTACACTACCCAAAGGACTTGAAAGAGTCCTTTGGGCGAAGTCTTGCTATGCTCGACTTCGCCCAAAAAAAGATAAGATCATTGGAGGATTTTATGAAAAAAAATGTTTTGTTAGCAGGTATTATTGCATCTATAGTTCTGAGCCTAGGTTCTTTTATGTCCTGTAGCAATGAAGCAGGCCCTCAAGGAGGAAGCTCTTCTACAACGTATAAAGCTTCTATCGATAACATAGAAGTTTTCGCAAGCTATAACGGAAGCGAAAAAGGTTTTAGAGGAACAGTATCAGGTTCATCCATAACAATAGACTTGCCGGCAAATATCGATTCATGGAATGATTCATGGATTTGCATATATCTTGATTACGGCAAATCAATCCAATTAAATGGAACAGGAACTACCTATTCAGGTTCAAGTTCTGAAAAAATTACAGGGGTTACATTATCAAGCCTTAACTCTATTCTTGTAAAAGGTAGCGGTTATGAGGATCAGAGTTATACAGTTAAAATCAATAAAAAACTTTATGTATCTTACAACAAAAACTATACAGGGGCTGTAACAAACTGGACTTCTGTTGTTCCGTCTTCCACCGTGCTTTACAGTGCTGGAGATAAAATCTCATTGCCAGCAGAAGAAGCCGAGCGTTCAAAATACAGACAGTTAGGATGGTCTTCATCAACTACTGCTGAAAGTCCAGAATATGATGTATCAGGGGAAATTACTGTTACTGAATCAATGGTAAATGCAGGTGTGCTTGATTTGTATGTTACCTGGTCAAAATATTATATCGGTCAGTTATTGGCAAACGTTACTGATGTTGATGGCAAAACTCAGACAGGTTATGTGGCTTATATTTGCGGAAAAAATGACAGTGTAAAGGTAAGTTCTTCAAAACCAAGTGAAAGCTGGACTTATCTTATTGTATCAAAGTATGGAGAAAACCGTCTTACAGATGTAACCTGGAGCAATGCAACTTTTACTGATGTATATCTTCCTACAAAAACTGAAATGAAACTCATAATTGAAAATCTGTGGGAAAATTCAACAAGCCGACAGTGGAAAATATTCAGCGACGGAAGCAGTACATCGTCTAATTGGGATTACTACTGGACTGCGACAGTAGATGATGCAGACTCTTCAAAAGCATATTATGCCTCTATAACAACAAATTATAATGGAAGCTATGCTGGAAATGTAGTAAGTACAAAGTCCAAGGGGGATTCTCTTAAGGCAATAGGAGTCTCTCATATAGAGTAAGTAGAAGTTTGGCAGAAAGAATAATATCTGCTTGACTTTAGTCATTACTTCAATTATAGTTTAAATATAAGGATATCGCGCCTTTGACTGCGAATTTTATACGGCCGGTGCAGTTTTTATTGCATCGGCACTTTTTTTTATATGGACACAATAGAACTTTACGAAATAGATTCAGATTATATAAAATATCTCTCCAGCTTTGAACAGCATTTATTCAGGAACAAAAAAGTAACTCAAGTTTTTACAAGAAAATATATTGGAATTGTATTGAAAATTAACGGATTCGATTATTTTGCTCCGCTTTCATCTTTTAAGGAAAAACATAAAAGACTTTGTGAAACAAAAGATTTTATAAAAGTGGGAACATTTTCTGTTATAAATTTAAACAATATGTTTCCGGCTCCGATAAATCTTTGCAGAAAGGTAATTATAGCCGACCTGAAAGATATTCATTACAGAAATCTTGTAAGGTCTGAGTATCGTATTATAAGACAGAAGACGCAGTTGATTTTACAAAATGCTAAAGCCGTTTATGAACATAAAATGATAAATGACGGTAAATCAAAACTTTCCCAACGATGTAATGATTTTAAATTGTTGGAAGAAAAGTGTAAATTATATGTAAAGAAGATATAGAACCTAACAAAGCTTCAAAGCGGATGTCGCGGTCAAGCCGCGCCACCGTTTAAGCAATTGTTATGACGACAGGCACACTGGCCTGCTAAAGTTTTAATATGAAATATAAAAAAAATATTTTTGGAAAAATTGTAAACGAAGAAAATGAAACAAACTTTTTTCGTAATAATCTTGAAAACAATTCAAATCCGTATATTCGAAAAAAGATAGGTGTATTACATTCTTTTACTGGATGGTTCTTTATATATGATATATACATATTCATAGACTGTGTTTTAAATATTCCCGTAAAATTTGAAAATAAGTTTATGACAATTTTAATGATGGGTATATTTCCTTTTACTGTTGGAATAATAAAAATAGCTTTTATTGACCCATTTTTTGATAAAATCAGTTATAAGATTAAATGGTTCTTTATGATTTTTGTATTTGCAGTTTTTAGTTTTTTCCTATGGTATATAAAAACACATTGAAAATAAAGAATGAATAAGAAAATATACAAAAAAATCTAAAAAACTTAAAAACCTTTCTCCTCCTTTTTGCAGTATCAACAATCTTGTTGTTAATTCAAATATTATTAATAAATTTGAATGGTGCATTCTACGGAAACTGGTATCAGAAATACATTTCCTTTTTGATGGATAATTCAATTTATCCAAAACAAAAAAGTGTCTTTTTTCTTTTTATTGTATCAGTGTGCTTGGTAATTTTTTATTCAATAAAAATTTTAATTTTTAAATTAATTACAAAAGAATAACTGTAGAAAATTTTGAGAAATAAATATAATGAATATTTAAGAAAGCAAGTCGAGCTTGCTTTCTTAAATAAAATTGAACTTTAGAGTTTACGCGAAGAAGCGGTAGAACGCGGCTTTACGCCGCTTAGAAAAAGTATAATAATAGAAGCATACACTTCAAATGGTTGTACAGAATCTTCTTAAAGAAAAAAAAGATTTAAGATATCTAATTCTGTATAAGAAATATAATTTGTCATAACAAAGGTTCGTAGCCGACAGCGGGTCAAGCCCGCTGCGGTACAACCAGTTGTTATGACGACAGTCCACTGGCCTGCCCTTTTTTAGATTAAGAAAAAAGTACAAAGCCTAAAACATTGTCTGGTTTTGAAATTATATATTTATAAAAAATTAGGACGAATGCATTTATGATAATTCGAAGACGTATCGGTGGAGCAATTTGTTTAATACCCTACATATTGTTTTTGATTATTGAATTCTCTTTCATCTTGTCAATTTTAGGTGTTCTTTTTTCTGGAAAGATTTACGATAAATTTCTTTTAAATTCAAATTCGACAAGTTCCTTGTATGCTGGAAAAATCGCACTACAATATGGTTATGAACCAAAAGGACAAAATGGTATAATATGGAATCCAACTGAATATAAAATATCAGAAATCTATAATTTATATCCTAGAAATAGAACAAACATACCTGTAGAAGGAACGGCAGGGTTTATATTTTATACAAATAAAAAAGGAAAATATGCTAATCAAATGGAATTTTATGATTACCGTTTAGGAGGAAATTGTTTCATTGACTATGAGTTTTATTTTCATCCATACGATAATAATGGGGATAGAACTATACGAAAAGAAGTAAATATACAAGAAATTACAAAAGAAATGATTTTTGTCCCATTATAAAAGAGGAATATTTAAGAAAGCAAGTCGAGCTTGCTTTCTTAAATGAAATTGAACTTTAGGGTTTACGCAAGGAAGCGATAGTACGCGGCTTTACGCCGCTTAGGAAAAGTATAATAATAGAAGCTTACGCTTCAAATGGTCGTACAGAATTTTCATAAAGAAAAAAGTATTTATGAAATCCAATTCTGTATAAGAAATATGTTTGTCATAACAAAGGTTCGTAGCCGACAGGCAGTCAAGCTGCCTGCGGTACAACCAGTTGTTATGTGGACGCCCGCACTGGGGCGCAAAAAAATATAGAGGATATTATATGAGCTTATTAACAAATGAAATTGAAAAAATTAAAAAAGGTTTAAAAGAATCACTTTCAGACGATAGAATTTTTTCATACGTAATTTTAAAGAACTTTTGGTTTGATCAAGATCAATTGTATGATTATACAGATTATGTAACTGATTCTAAAGATGATGGAGGTATAGATTTTGTTTTTTTCGATGATGAAAATCAAAAAGTAATTATAGGTCAATCAAAATATACTGAGACATTAGATGCAAATACCGTATTAGCTGAAATAAATAAGATGTCAGCTACAATTGAAAATTTTAAAAAGGGTCATACAGGAAATTATAATTCAAAAGTAAAGGCTATTTTACAAATTGCACTAGATAGACTTCCTGATGAA
>CAKUWD010000228.1 GCA_934699065.1 uncultured Treponema sp. | reverse complement strand
AAAAGAATGTGCCGGCATATATGATGTATTATCTTTGCATAATACTTTTTATAGTTTTTATTCCCATAATTTTCTGTTTGCAAAACCTTAAAGCTTTGTTATAATTAAAAATTACCTGTCATTTAAATATTGTTTGTAATTTAAATATCGTTTTCTAAATTTATTTTGAAGGTGATTAAATTATGAATAATTTACAATCATTAAGCCCTGTTATTAACGTTGATAAAGAAAAGTGCTGTAACTGCCACCGCTGTATTGCCGTATGTCCGGTAAAGCTTTGTAACGACGGTTCGGGCGAATACGTTACCCTTGATAATAATCTTTGTATCGGCTGCGGTTCTTGTATTGATGCCTGTACACACGGAGCCCGCAGCGGAATTGACGATACCCAGCTTTTCCTCAGCGAATTGAAAAAAGGCTCACCAATAATCGCAATCGTTGCTCCTGCCGTTGCTGTAAACTTTAAGGGAAAAGACCTTGAACTCAACGGCTGGCTTAAGTCAGCAGGAGTACAGGCTGTTTTTGATGTTTCTTTTGGGGCTGAACTTACTACCAAAACTTATGTTGAACAATTGAAAAACGAGAATCCAAATCTCATTATTTCTCAGCCTTGTCCTGCTATTATTACTTTTATAGAAACTTATCGTCCAGGCCTTATCAAATATCTTGCAAAAGGCGACAGTCCTATGGCTCATACTGTCGAATTTATAAGACACTTTTACCCTCAGTATAAGAATCATAAAATTGCCGTAATTTCACCATGCTTTGCAAAACGCCGTGAATTCGATGAAAACGGCCGTGGCGATTATAATGTCACAATGAAAAATCTTTCTATATTTTTCCAGGAAAACAATATAGATCTTTCTAAATATCCAAAAACAGAATACGACAATCCTATGGCAGAACGCGGAACCCTTTACTCTACTCCAGGTGGACTTATGAGAACAG
Source organism: uncultured Treponema sp. (assembly GCA_934699065.1). Classification (GTDB taxonomy): domain Bacteria; phylum Spirochaetota; class Spirochaetia; order Treponematales; family Treponemataceae; genus Treponema_D. Next base: position 3,451 of record CAKUWD010000228.1, on the reverse strand, counting down.
CAGAACGCTTTGTCCCTGGAATCGGAATGCAGACACGTAAAATCGAAGGTCATCCTGCCGTTTTTGAATATCTTGCCTATCTTGATGAATCACTCAAATCCGGTACAAGTCCAACCTATTATAAATTAGTAGACTGTCTTAACTGCGACAAAGGCTGTAACCGAGGCGGTGGTACTACAAATCATAATCTTTCACTCGATGAGCTTGAAAGCTTTGTAGAAAAAAGAACAAATAATCGCCGCGAACAATGGAATACGCTGAACGAAAAGAAGCAGAAAAAAGCCCTGAAAAAGCTTAACGCTACAATCGACAAATACTGGAGACCTGGTATTTATGAAAGAAAATATACAGACCGCAGTGCTATTCACGACCAGCTTATAAAAGAGCCTTCACAATCTGAATTAAATGAAATATTTGACCGCATGGGAAAACATTCTAAAGATGATATGTATGACTGCGGTGCCTGCGGTTATGTTTCCTGCGAACAGATGGCAGTTGCAATTTTCAATGGTAAAAACAAACCGGAAAACTGCCATCACTATGTTCTTAATAAAGCAAAAGAAAACCATACAGAACAGCTTTCAGAAGCAATCAAGAGCATTACCCTCAAAAGTGTTGAACTTCTTCAGGGAACAAAAGACAGTGTTGCCTCTCTTAACAAGGTTACCAACACAATGTCAGATAATGTTTCAAATTCATCATCTGCTATAGAACAGATGATTGGTACTATTTCTTCTATTAATAATATCATTGAAAACAACTTCGCAATTGTAAATGATCTTGAAAGCGCTACAAATTCGGGAAGAAACAGCATCTCCGAAGTTGCCGGCCTCATTGGTGAAATTGAAGGAGAATCAAAACACCTTGTTGAAATGAGCCGTGTAATCAGCCAGATTTCAAGTCAGACAAACCTTCTTGCCATGAATGCCGCAATTGAAGCTGCTCATGCCGGAGAATTCGGTGCAGGATTTAGTGTCGTAGCAGACGAAATCCGTAAGCTTGCAGAAGATTCCGGCAACCAGGCTAAACAGATCGGCGAAGTTCTCAAAAAAATCAAACAGATGGTTGATAATGTTTATTCAAAAACAAATTCTGTTCAAAGCGATTTCGATTCTGTAGTTTCTCTTTCCGGTAGAGTAAAAAATCAGGAAATAGAAGTTAAGAATGCAATGCAGGAACAAAGCGAAGGCAACGCTCTTCTTCTTACAAGTCTTGCCCAGATGAAAGAAGAAACCGGAGCTGTAGAAAATGCTGCCCTTGCACTTCGAGATAATACTGAAGATGTAATAAATTCCATAATGAATATTGGCAAACAGTAAAACAATCTATAAAATAGAGGGGTATTATGGTAAAATCATTCAATCAGAAATTCTATCCGCCAAAAGATACTTTTGAAGACCTTTCAATTCGTGAACAGGAACAGCTTTCACTTTTGATTGGATCAAATCTTGTATTCATGCTGCTCTTTGCTATTTTTGGAATAGTGCTTTTTACTTTTAAATATACTATAGTCGGTGCAGGAGGCCTGGTACTTCTTGCCTTTTTTGTATCCTCTCTTTTCTTTACTAAAAAAGGACATATTCACAGAGCAGCCTGGACAACTACATTTGCAATTATTTTAGTAAGTGCAGTTGAATGTTACGGAGGCCCTTTTGCTGTCTCAAATTTTCTTCCCTATCGCGACAGTTGTTTTATTGCTGTAATGACAATCTGTAATTATGTAATTTCACTTAGACGCCGTCAGCTTCATGTGTTTTTTGGAGCCGGTCTAATAATCTGGCTTGCAACAAATGCTCTCAGATATCAGCCTCTTTACCAGGCAAATCCTAAAACTGCTTCCATGAACATAATTATTTGTTCAATGGCTATAATTACAACAAATATTTGTATTTTATTATTTGATCGTTTTACGCGACGCGTAGTTGAACGCGCAGAAGACAATGAAAAAAAATCAGCCTTTGCACTAAGTAAAATTTCAAATGTAATTATAGAAACTGCAGAAGGACTTAATATTGGTAAACAGCTTTCAGAATCAACAAATAAAGCTTCTGTAAGTGTTTCTGAAATTCGAGATCTTTACAATTTTATTAATGAAGAAACTGCAACTTTAAGTACAGAAGCAGTTACAATCAAAGATTCAAGTTTTCAAATAAATAATAAAGCTGAGCAGATGAAAAAAAGCGTACAGAATCAAAGCGAAGCTATTTCTTCAACCTCTGCTGCCCTTACACAAATGTCTGCAAGCCTTACAAACATAAGCAGTATTGCAAACGATCAGCGTTCTGGAATGGATAAACTTATCCAAAATCTTGATTCTCAGATGAAGCTTTTGCAGGATCTTGTAAATGACATGAACCGGGTTAAAGAATCTTCTGATAAGGTGTCTACTTTTGTAGAAGCTGTTAACAAAATTTCAGCCCAGACAGGTTTACTTGCCATGAACGCTTCAATTGAGGCAGCTCATGCCGGAACTCTTGGAAAAGGTTTCTCTGTAATCGCTTCCGAAATCCGTAAGCTTTCTGAAGAAACTTCAAAGAATGCACAAAAGATTACAGACACACTCGAAGAAAACGGAACTATCGTCAATGCTACAGCAGAATCTGTAACAACTTTCTCTGAATATACCAAAATGACAACCGAAACACTTCGTAAAACAATTCATGTGATGGAAGAAATTCTTTCCGGAGTTTCCGAAATAGACACCGGCACCCGAGATGTAATGAATGCACTTACCCGTATTGTTGATGATGCTGATACAAATACTCACCTTGCAGAAGGAGTAGCGGGAGAAATCATTCAGCAGAATAACGCACTTCAAAATATTTCTAACGGTACAGAAGAATTACAGAAAAAAGTAAGTAATCTCGAAGATTTACTTGATAACATACGAAATGCAATTGATGAAATTGATCAGAACGCCTCTGCCAATGAAGCCGTAGCTGCAAAAATCTCCGGAGCGCTCTGCTAAAACTATTAACAAAAAACGATTAATAGATTATAATTAACAGGATATATTAGGCATAATTATTTATGTTCTGATTTATTAAATATTGCAATAATAGAATTATATATTTAGCAGGAGACAGAAATATGTCAAGAAAAATTACTATCATCGGTGCAGGACAGGTTGGTTCAACAGTTGCCTATGCTCTTACTCTGAAACAGATTGCTTCAGAAATCGTCATCATCGACATCATTAAAGAAAAGGCAATGGGAGAAGCAATGGATATCCGCCAGGGAACTCCATTTATTGGTCCTGTTTATGTTCACGACGGAGACTATGAAGATGCAAAAGGATCTGATATCGTCGTATTTACTTCCGGTGTAGGCCGTAAACCAGGACAGTCTCGTCTTGATCTTACACAGACAAACGTAGACATTACTAAATCTGTTATTCCTCAGATTACTAAGGCAGCTCCTAACGCTCTTTATGTAATCGTTGCTAATCCGG
>CAKUWD010000227.1 GCA_934699065.1 uncultured Treponema sp. | reverse complement strand
ATCATACAGCCACCCCCGCCTTAAAAAGCTTCATCATCTCATTTGTAAGACTGTAATCGTTGGGCTGCAATTCCACTGCGTCGCGGCTAACCCACTCGGCATATTTAAGCTCGCCCTCATCCATTTTGATTTTATCGTCGCCGTCAACCTCACAGAAAAATCCCGCAAGAAGATCCTGAGCCAAAGCCCAGGGCTGTGATTTATAATAGCGGATATTTTTTACCTTAAGGCCAACTTCTTCCATAACCTCGCGCTCAACCGTCTGCTCAAAAGTTTCGCCGAACTCGGTAAAGCCCGCAACAAGGGCAGAATGCGCATAGCCTGTACGATATTTTGTAATTAGGATTTTATCCTTCGTTTGATTTAAGATTCCAATGATTACAGCAGGATTTATGCGCGGATAAATTTTTGATTTACAAGATGAACAATAAAGAGCACGTTCAACAGAATCGTGTTCCAGAGGGTGTCCGCAATGCCCGCAGAATTTATTATCATCATACCATTTCCAAAGGTGATAAGCCGAGAAAGCTGCAAAAAGCGAAACCTTAGATTCCGGCGCCAGAGGCATATCGCGAAGCTGACGAAGTGTATAAAAGGAAAAATCAGAAAGGCTCTCAGGCAGCCCCGCCTTCTCCGGCATTAAAAAATATTTTTGGTCATCAATAGAAAAAAGATAAGTTGAACAAAGCTTCTGGTCTGAAAAATCTCCGCAGGTCGGAAAACTTAGTGACTGAGACTCCTGATTATATCGAACCAGAACCTTTCCCTCAAAAAAGAAAAAGGCAGAATCCTCATGGCAAGCGCTCTGCTCTTCATAATGATTATAAAACTTAGCCGGAAAAATATCTTGAATCATAAGACAATTATATCAAATGAAGAATTACAAAACAATCAGACTATTTCAACTGATCAGGGCAAAAGCATTATAAAACGAATTTGTGAAAATATGGCTTCCGGTCGCGGCTTCGTGGTACAAAACCGCGCAATAATGCGCTACACGCTTTTTGTGGTATAGAAACTATTACACCTGCCGCTTACGCGGCAGCCACAAAAAGAGTGTTTTTGCACCACGCCCCGCTCCCTCGCGCCAAGATTACGTAAATCTTTTATAATGCATTTGCCCTGTTCAACAGACTATTTCAGTAGCTTCGATATCTCATCTTTCCACTTTCTGCTCCACTTTACATTCTGCATAAAAATAATGGAAGTAATGCCCTGAACCGAAGCCCAGATGCGTATTATCTCCAGCTCTTTTTCATAATCAGAAAGCTCCGGCTTTTTTTGCTCAAAATAAATGGTACACAAATCTTTGAGGATTTTGAAAGGCTTAAAATCGTTTTCTTCCGAACTTTTAAAATCAAGATTTGCATGAATATAACCGCGTGAAAAAAGAAAAGTAAAATACTCAGGGTTTTCAATAAAAAAAGTAATGTAGGCATTTCCCAGCGTAATGATTTTTTTCTCTATGTCATTTTCGCAGGAGGCAACAGCGGCTTCCAGATATTTTGTAAAAGCCTCTTCAACATATTCTTTGATGGCATTAATCATTTCCTCCTTATTCTTAAAATGTGCATAAGGAGCCGCCATACTAACTCCGCATCTTTGAGCCAGCTTTCGCATGGATACAGATTCTTCACCCGAGCTGTTAATCATTTTGATGCTCTCTTCTATAAGAGCATTCCTCAAATCTCCATGATGATATTTATCTGACATGTTCCAGCATTGCCTCAATTACAAGTTGGTTTTCTTCCCACAATGGTGAATGGGCAGAACTATAAAAAGTATAGAATTTTTTCTCAGGCCCTTCAAGTTTATCCAGCAACTCTTTTGAAAGAATTATCGGAGTTGTGTAATCATAATAACCGCTGAAAAAGTAAACAGGAATTAAAGCAGGCTTATCTGCATCCTGCTCTGTGTTATATTTTCTGTAGGCGCTTTTTGAAAGAAGTTTTTTTCCTTTCCAGTAATTGATTTTTTCCTGATTTGTATAACACTTTGCAGAAAGCTGCTTAAAAAAAATATCTTTTACATCTGACCTCATTTGGCGAGTTGTCGCGCAACCTGCCATAAGAAGCACTGTTTCCATGTCTCGGCCAATATTCGAACTGGAAGAAAGTTTCTTCAGTTTTTTAAGTCCTTTTTTATTCCCAATTCTTTCGAACTCGCCCTTCAAAAAATCATAAGCAGCATTAAACCTGGCTTCGTCATCACCATAATTCTGCCCCATTCCAAAGTAGCAGTAAAAATCTTCAGAATCAGTTTGAGCAAGATGAAGTCCCAGATTACTTCCACTTGAGTGAGCCATCAGATAGATTTTTTCCTTGCCATATTTTTCTTTCAGATATTTTGCAATCTGGCGTGCATCTTCGCTAAGGCGCTCAAGAGTAATTTCCTCGGCTTTGATTTTTTTATCATAAGAAATTCCCTCGCCGATATAATCCCAATAACAGACTGTAAAATGCTCCGCAAGTCTGTTTGGATACTGTTTGCCATAAACTTCATTTAGCCAGACTTCTGGAACACCAGGACCGCCGGAAATAAAAAGCAGCACAGGATTTTCTTCATTTGTCGATGTGATAAACATTCCGTTCAAAGCCCCGTTGATTTCAACTCCAAGCTTTCTTGTATTTTCAAGTCCCTTTGCCTTTTCGTCCGTTCCAATCTTAAGAGTTGCACAGCCCGCCATATTCATAACTCCAATAAAAATAAATATGCTGATTACTATTCTACTATGATTTTTTCCTGTTTTCATCTTTCTTCCTCTCTGTCACCCCGAACTTAGGGAGCGGCTCTGCATAGCAGAGCAAAAATAATCCAGTGGACTATTTTTAGCGAGTCTCCGAGCAGCTGTGCTGCGAAGGTTCGGGGTCTCTCCCTAAAACTTATACATCGCCTGAATTGTCGCAAAAAATCCGCCGTCATAATCTTTGGTGATTTTACAGTCCTTTCCCTTGAAGGTCTGTCTTCCGCCAAATGCATATCCGGCACGCACCGTCAAGGCAGTAATACTGAGTTGACCGTATGCCGTAAAGTAATCATATTTAATAGAAGACTCAGTATCTATACGAAGCTTTTTCACCTCGTGAGTTACCCCGGCAGAAACAAAAGCAAAATCTTTCAAAAATCCGTCTCTGAAAGGATAGCAGCAAAGAGCAAGATCACCCATAATATCTTTTGGTAAATCAAAACCGGCAAGAGCAAAGCTGCTGCGAACACGAAACATACTCTGTGGAAACAAAGTGATGATTGCATCCGGCAAACCAATCCATTCCATTTCTGCATCAACGATTTGATTTTTATAAGAAAAATGAATCATTGGAAGGGGAACAATAAAGATATCAAGACCGGCAAGCACAATTCCCGTGTCAGTTGCCGCAAGGCCGCCACCAATATCCAGCTGAGTTGATTCAGTATCAATTATTTTGCGGGCATAAAAACAAAGCCCCTCAAAATTTTTGTAACTTTCAAAAGGACGTGATCCCCTGTCATCAACCTTTAAGAGAAAAACATTTTTACCTGATACAACTTTTCCAAAAAGTCCAAGCTTATGAAAATGCTTTTCACCCATCACAGAATAATCATTTGAAAAAAAGTCCTGCCCATAAGAAAAACTGCCAGCAAATATATCAGGTCCCTTTATTGAAGCACTTTCTTCTTTCTGATACTTGAACTGAAAGTTGCCTGAAGGACTGAACATAAAAGTGTTTTTTTCAAGCTGAAGCATACCAAAATCAAGTTGCGGTATTATATTGAGCTTAAACTCTTTTTGTGATTTTTCCTGAGCGTTTAAGTTTGAAATTATAAGTATTAAAAAATTTGCGCAAAGGCAAAGTTTTCGTAAAGTCAATTTGAGCATGAAATTCTCCTTTAGACATAAAATACTTGCAATATCCTAACAGTGTTAAGTTACAAACAGAATATAACTTTAAATCTTAACACTGTCAAGTTAAAAATTAATATTAAAAGGAGATTTTGGCGCAAAACAACTTCCAACACGCGTTCCGCCCTTCGCTAACGCTCACCGTCCTCGGCTGGCGCCTGCGGTCGGCAAGGGGCTCCATGCTTGGCGCGCAACACAGTTAAAAAAAAAAGCCAGCAGCTACCTACTTTCTACGTTCGCTTACGCTCACTACCGAGTTTGCTTCGCAAACTCGCGGTTTATTCCCCGAAGTCTCTTCTCCTAACCGGCTCATAAACTAATTTAAGTCTACTCTCGTTCAGGGAAAGTAAATCATCGTCATTGCGAGCGCAGCGAAGCAATCCATATAAACAGATTGCTTCGTCACTACGTTCCTCGCAATGACGGTTAAACAAAAAAAAGCCAGCAGCTATCTACTTTCCCACCGCGAAGGCAGTATCATCGACGTAAGAGAGCTTGACTTCCGTGTTCGGAATGGGAAC
>CAKUWD010000226.1 GCA_934699065.1 uncultured Treponema sp. | reverse complement strand
CTGGAATTCAGCTGGTTCTGCATTTACCCATTTTACAGTTCTTACTACAGTTCCGTCAGCAGAGCGGAATTTTCCAACCCATTCATCTTCAACAGAACCGGTTTGTTTGATTTTAAGGGCAGCCTTAGCACCTTCACCAAAAATCTTGTCTGAAGGCTGTGCAAGTTCAACATCAGGAGCAACAGTATCAATAACAACTTCGTACTCTTTTGTCTTTCCAGAGTTGCCGTTATCATCGGTTGCAGTAATGTAATAGTAGTAGGTTCCGTCTGGAGCTGTTTCACCGTTATTCATTGCACCATTCCAGGTAATTGTATCAGGAATTGCAACTCCCTGTTTTGGTGTAAAAAGCTGCTTAAAGAAAGCCTTAAAGGTCATCTTTGAAGGACGGGCGATTTTATTTTCAATTGTACGAACAACGTTATGCTGTGAGTCCATAATCACAAGGCTCCACGCCTGTACATAACGCTTATCCGAAATCTTCATTGGAATAACAAGTTCATCCTGAACACCATCACTGTTCGGAGAAATATATTTTGTCTCTGCAACTGCAGAAACCAGAACTGCGGCCATAAAGAAGCCGGAAATAAAAATCTTCTTATTCATCTTCTACTCCTTTTATCCGCTACTCGTTGTCCCAGACAACAATCTTAGGAGCTTCGTTATCGGCCATACCAAGGTCAATATCTACTCCGGCAGAAATAGCATGTACAGTACTATAAAGATTCTTGTAGCCGGCAGAAACTGTCATTTCACTCTGACTCCAGCCATTGCTTTCAAGATATGAATTGTTCTTCACATCAAATGAGAACTTAAAGAGGAAGGCAACAGAAGGAATAAAGCTGTTCTTTCCGTTGATTGTTTCCATAAGATTAAATTTTTCACCAATGCTGATTACAAAAGCATCCTTAAATGAAACCTGAGCATTTGCACTTGCTATGATATTCTGGAAGCAAGGTGTTGCCACATCAATTCCAAAACCGATTTTTGCAATTTCTGTTTCAAGCAAAGTTGCTGCAACTCCAGTTCTAAAGGTTGCCAGTGTTGGATACGGAGTATTTTCTGCATCCTTACTGATTCCTGCACGGGTCACCTTGTCATACATCTTTCCAAGGTTCTGAACTGAAAGTGCAAAACGGAAATCATGAAGGAAGCCTAAATCTCCTGGCCTATAAAGCATACCAAGGTCTCCATACAAAGACCAGTCATTTCCGTAAGTCCAGGCATATCCACCACCTGCAGCAATTCCAACCCAAAGCTTATTTGTAATTTCTTTAGAAAGACCAGCTCTGAAGTTTATAGAATTACCAAGATGCATTTCCTGGAATGGAGAAAAAGTTCCATTCACATAACCGCTAAAAATGTAGAGCTTGAAAGGAATAAGAATTCCTGTCTGGAAAGCAGAACCAATCTGCGTTTCATTTTTTTGTTCTGCAGAATAAAGGAATGTATAGGCAGCCTGAAGATTAACACGCTGCTCTCCTGCAGTAAGTGCCGGGTTAACCAGAATAGAATCTGCACCAGCATTGAACAAGGCTCCTCCAGTTACAGAGTTTGCCAGAGAAAGATTTGATGGACTTGCCAGAAGGCTTAAATCCTCACCACCGGCAGGTGGATTATAAGAATATGCTGCAGATATAAACATAAGTGCAGCAACTAGTGTCAGTAAAATTTTCTTCATAAAAACTCCTTTGACTAAAAAACAACGTTACAGTAATAACGTTTCAATAATGAATAACATTATTTTATTAAAGTAAAGCGACTTTAAGTTATCCTGTCAACCATAACTTATCCTTGAATTATTGCAGTTTTTACCATATTATATACAAATATGGAAGATAAGAAAAATACAACAGTTAATGCTTCATCAAAAAAAACGGCTGAAAAAGAAAGCTTTTTCCAGTCGCTGCTTTCATCGTTATTTAAATCTTCAAATCCTGAGGCAGAGAAAAAACGCCGGCTCAAGAATCTGGCTAAAACAATTTCGAAAACCAAATATCATACTTTTTATCGTCCTGCAACAGGAGAAATGCTGGCTCCATTTGGAAAACTGGTTTTTGATTTATATAAAGCTATTTCTCCTGCTCAGACTTATTTCCGAAACACACAGAATCCGGCAATTTTTAAACGCCAGATAATCAATTACATAATGTCTGAAAATCAGCTTGCCCTTCTTGAACAGCTTGATGAACAGAAAATTCTCGAACTTGCAAAAACTGTTCCTATTGTAAAACTCAAGCAGGATGTTGAACACAAACTTCAGGTTTTCACAAATGATTTTAATGAAACAAAGGCTTCAAAGGCTGATGCAATTGAGAAATCTTTTTCTATCTTTCAGGATTTCTGTACCTTTGATTTCTATATGATTCTGAAAAAATATGATTCATCGTATAAAGAGTTTTCTTTCAACGCTCTTCCACGTCTTGAAAAAGTAAATGGTGAATATATTCTTGATGACTTAAAGGATTTTCTTGCTGTTGCCTACAGCATTACTGATGATTCTATTGACTGGAATCCGCTTTTTGAAATGTTCAAGGCTACTCAGAGTAAGGAACTTGTTTCTCCTGGAAACTGGAAAAAAATCATTGCCAAAATCAAGAGTATTCAGACTTCTAAATCACTGGACATGATTGTACAGCATCTGGCTGAAGATTTTGCTTATGAGACTAAGATTTCCTATCATCATGCTCCAATTATTGAGCCTTACATCGAAAAAATCGAAAATGACACTCATGTGCTTTTGCAAAAAATTGAAGTTGAACAGAAAGAATCTAAGGCATCTTCAATCTGTATGCAGATTTTTGGAACTGCAACTCCTCAAAGCCTTAAATACTTTACTGCTGATTTTAATGCACCTCTTGAAAAAAAATCACTTTCTGTTCTTGAATACGTTGAACCACTCAACTACCTCAAAACCTTCCTCGTTGAATTTGTTAAAAAGACTATCCGCGAATATTATGATGTTGTAGTAATCCGTGGTCAGTGGGATGCCAGCCTTTCTGCACCAATGTCAAACGCATATCAGGAGCTGCTAAAACTTTCTGACGAAGTAACAGCCCTTGATGAAATGATGGCAGAAGAAGGCCCTATGGGTGTCAAAGTTAAAACCCTGCTTCCAAAGACAGCTCACGATGCTGGTGCCGAAAACATAATTAACAGAGTAGTATCTGATGCAAATGAAATGGCACGCGGCTATATTATTCAGGGTACTCAAAGTCTTATTATAATTGGAAAAACAATTAAACAGCTTATTGAAGACTATGTTCTTCCAAAACCTGTAATCGTACAGAACTGGAAAGAACTGGAAAGATTCTTTGAAACACCTCTTAAAGAATTCAGCGTAGATGTTTATAAAAAGATTTATCTGTTTGTACAGTTGATGCAGACTTATATTAGTTAAGGCTAAAATAGCAGAACCGTTAAAAAACGAGCTGCGACAGCGGGTCGTTTTAGGTTCTACCCCAAAACGCCTCAGAGGCGAGACTATGCGAGCCGACTCACTAGTATGAGCCGGCTTTTTTTTATCTCATAGCCTGCATCTTATTGCTTATTCGTGTACCAATCAGCTGAATGATTTCTACAAGTACAAGAATGATTACAACCGAACCTACCATGTATTCAACACGATAACGCTGGTAACCATAACGGATTGCAACATCACCAAGGCCACCTCCGCCAACAGTTCCTGCCATTGCAGAGTAACCAATCAGATTGATAATTGTAAGTGTAACTCCATTCACAATAGAAGGCAGAGCTTCCGGCAAAAGAATCTTAAAAATCAACTGTCGGTCTGTTGACCCCATTGAACGGCCAGCTGCAATAACACCAGGATCCACTTCCTTAAGGCTTGATTCAATTACACGGGCAACAAAAGGTGCTGCCGCAATTGTAAGAGGCACAATAGAAGCTTTAGTTCCGATTGCTGTGTGTACAATTACACGAGTAAAAGGAAAAAGTAAAATTACAAGGATTACGAAAGGAATTGCACGAAGAATATTAATAATAACAGAGAGCACCTGATTCAAAATTCTGTGAGGGCGCAGACCAGAAGCAGGATCACTCGTACAAAGTAAAATTCCAAGTGGAATTCCAAGAATCATACTGAATATAGTTGAAAACAAAACCATTACAAGAGTCTGCCAGGTTGCTTCACCGATTACAGAAAAGTATTTAATTAATTCCGGACTCATACTACACACCTGCCTTTTCTACAATAATATTCTGACTGCGAAGATATTCGAGAGCTTCTGAAATCTGAAAACCTGTAAAGTCTACAATCATCTTTCCAATATCCCCTTCTGTAAGATGCTGAACACCAGCTGCACGGATATTGAATTCGACATCAAATTTCTTAGCGACTGTACTGAGCACCGGAGCTCCCTGTTTTTCGCTCGGGAAGCTAAGTTCATACTC
>CAKUWD010000225.1 GCA_934699065.1 uncultured Treponema sp. | reverse complement strand
AATCTAAATTTTTACCGCGAAAATGCCCGCCTGATTTTTGAAGGAGTAACAGCAGCTGGCTTCAAAGCCTTTGGTGGAAAAAACTCTCCTTACGTATGGCTGCAGATTCCGGAAGGCTTTACAAGCTGGAGCTTCTTCGATGAGCTTCTGGAAAAATGTCATGTTGTAGGTACTCCTGGCAGCGGCTTTGGGAAAATGGGAGAAGGTTATCTTAGACTAACTGGATTTGGAAGCCGGAAACGTACAAAAGAAGCTGTGGAGAGAATCAAAAATATCTTTGGAAAGTAAATGTAGAGGTGGTAGAAAACATAATGTATAACAAAAAATTATGTTTCTATAAACAAAAACGTCTTGACGGATACTTTATGATTCGATAATATTTTGACAATGATTTTTGGAATTACATTTTTTACATTTGCTTTTTTCTCATTTTTTGCCTTTTATTTTTTTGGCAAGAAGAGTGTTATACGAAAAGCATAGAATGTAAAAATGACTTATAAAAAAGCGGTTCTATCTTTTCGGATAGAACCGCTTTTTTTTTTCGGTGGTTGAGCTTGTCGAAACCACCAGGAGGTAAAATGAAGATAGCGTATAGCGGAATTGAAGGTGCTTTTGCTTATATTGCGGCACGGAGAATTTTCCCCGGGCAGGAGCTGCTGTCTTTTGGTGATTTTCGTTCAGCTTATGAGGCAGTGGAGAAAGGAGAGTGCGACTACGCCGTTCTTCCGATAGAAAATTCTTATGCCGGCGAGGTTGGGCAGGTAACGGATCTGATGTTCCAGGGAGGGCTGTTTGTGAACGGCGTGTATACGCTGAACGTGCTGCAGAACCTGCTCGGGGTAAAGGGCGCGAGCTTAGAGAGTGTGCGAAAGGTTATCAGCCACCCACAGGCTTTGGAGCAGAGCGGGGATTTTATTGCGGCTCACGGGTATGCGGTTGAGGAGGCTGCTAATACGGCGAGGGCGGCTAAAATGGTAGCGGAACTCGGGGATATAAGTGTGGCGGCAATTGCGAGTGCGGATACTGCTGCTTTATATGGGCTGGAGATTCTGGAGCCTGGCATTAATGGGCATCAGGATAATTCAACTCGTTTTGCAATTCTATCACGAAAATCGGAAGCAACAGTTGAAACTGGATCAGATAATAACACTTTTATACTCATGTTTGCAGTAAAAAATGAAGCAGGAGCACTCGTGAAAGTTTTGAATAAACTGGGAGAATTCGGCTACAACATGAGCGTAATTCACAGCCGTCCTCTCAAAGGAATGGCGTGGAGTTATTATTTTTATATCGAGGCAGAAGGCGAATTCGGAACAGAAGCCTATAAGCAGATGATTTCGGAAATGGAATATCGCTGCAGTAAATTAAAAGTACTGGGGAGGTTCTGATGGGGTTTTAGGGGCTATGCCCCTACTAAAAATGAGCTATGGAGGTAAATGAAATGAATATGGAATTTGAGAGAAGACTTGCGATACCCGCTGAGGTAAAGGAACAATATCCTTTGTCGGGAAGTGTTGGAAAAATTGTTGAAGAAAAGCGTGCTGAATTGCGTGCAGTTTTTGAAGGACGTCAGGACAAATTACTTTTGATTATAGGGCCATGTTCTGCAGATAACGAAGATGCGGTCCTTGATTATATGAATCGTCTTGTACCGGTTCAGGAAAAAGTTCGTGACAAAATTTTTATGGTGCCACGCATTTACACAAATAAGCCACGTACAACCGGCGAAGGTTACAAGGGAATGCTTCATCAGCCGGATCCGAATGCCAAGCCAGACCTTTACAAGGGGATTGTTGCCTGCCGCCACATGCATATGCGTGCCGTTGAGGAAACAGGTTTTATCTTTGCAGATGAAATGCTTTATCCGGAAAACTATCAGTATCTGGATGATGTTCTTGGTTATGTTGCAGTTGGAGCACGTTCAGTTGAAGACCAGCAGCACCGTCTCACAGCCAGCGGCATCGAGGTTCCTGTCGGAATGAAAAATCCGACCTCTGGTGACTATGCCGTTATGATGAATGCAATTCTTGCAGCTCAGCATCCGCATACATTTATTTATCGCGGTTGGGAAGTTCATTCAGAGGGTAACAAACATTGTCACGCAATTCTTCGTGGTTCTACAGATAAGCACGGAACTCATCAGCAGAATTATCATTATGAAGATTTAATTCGTCTTTGTGATGCTTACGATGCACGCGAGCTTAAGAACCCTGCTGTCATCATCGATACTAATCATTCGAATTCAAATAAAAATCCTTTTGAACAACCGCGTATTATTATGGATGTTCTCAATTCCTGCCGCCACAGCGATCGTGTTGCTAAACTCGTAAAAGGCTTTATGATTGAAAGCTACATCGAAGACGGCTGTCAGAAAATTGGTGAAGGAATTTATGGAAAATCAATTACCGATCCGTGTCTCGGTTGGGAGAAAACGGAAAGGTTGATTTATGATATAGCTGAAAAAATTTAGTTGTAAAATTAAAGGATAATTCCACCAGCAAGCAGTGCAGCTCCAAGTAATAAAAATACAATATCACGGAGCCCTGCTTTGTAAGATTTTGTACAGCAGGCTCTTGTGCGCAGGTAAAAGCCACGGAGTTCTGCTGCTGTTGCGGTTGATTCAATTTTTCTTACTGATGAAATCAAAAGTGGAAAACAGAGTGGCAGAATCATTCCAAACTTTTTAAATGGATTTTTTACTTCAAAATCTACACCTCGTGCCTGCTGAGACTCTATGATTGCACCCATTTCAATAGAGAAAATAGGGATGAAGCGGATTGCACTTGTGAAGGTAAAGGCAAACTTATATGGAATATGAAGATATTTTACCATTGTATTCGAAAGATCATTAAGATTAGTAACTGAAATCAAAATTGAAAGAGGCAGTGTTGCTCCCATAAGCCGGAGTACAAGAAGTAAACCTTTTTGTATTGCAAGTCCTGTAATTGAAAAACTACCGAAAGTTAGGATAGCTTCTCCCTGTCTGATGACAAGAACTTGAAGAATAAAAAGAAAAATTGACATTTTGATAAGACCACGAAGAATACCAAGTGTTCTCTGTAATAGTCCATTTCCTTTTTTTATTTTTCCGTTTCCCGTAATTGCAAGTAATACATTAAAGAATATTACTCCAAGCAGATAAAAGGGATTTGATGAACAAAAGGAAGAGGCACAAATCAAAATTGAAACAAATATTTTTATAAGTGGATGCATTTTATGAAGCACTGAGCTTCCTGGTAAGTAGTCGAGAAATCCTTTCATAACAGTTTTACTCCTTATATCCCAGTGATTTAATCTTTGTTATCATTTCATCGTCAGTAAATACACCGTCAAAAACTGGGCCCAGCAGCATAGACACCTGGGCAATTTGCGGTGGTAAAAGTCGGGCACGCTGCAAAAGTTCGTGGTTACTGAGAACTTCTCTTGTTTTGCCCTGGCCGAGAATTTCACCACGATTCATAACAAGAATGGTCTTTGCAAAATCAAGTACAACTTCCATGTCGTGGCAGACCATAATTACTGTAGTTCCATTTTCGTTGAGAGCCCGGATTTTTTCCATGACTTCCATACATTCACGGTAGTCGAGACCTGTAGTAGGTTCATCAAGAATTAAGATTTCCGGATTAAGGGCAATAAGGCAGGCAAGGCAAAGTCTTTGTCGCTGACCGCGGCTCATATTAAAAGGCTCTGTGTTTCCGTCGAAGCCGAATTCGTTAAGCGTTTTTTCAACCCGTGATTTTATTTCATCTTCGGCAATTCCGTTATTTCTCAAACTAAAAGCAATTTCTTCCCGCACAGTTGAACAGCAGATCTGACGGTCTGGATTCTGGAAAAGAAATCCTATGTGTTTTGCAAGAGAGCTGACCTTCTGTTTTTTTGTATTTTCTCCGAGCACAAGTACATCACCGGTACTTGGTTTTAAAAGTCCGTTTGTGAGCTTTGAAAAAGTAGATTTTCCAGCTCCGTTTGAACCGATGATAGAAATAAAATCGCCTTTATGTACTTTTACATTCAAATCGTGGACATTTGCAGTTTCATTGTAAGAGAAGCCAACACCAGAGAACTCGAGAACTACGTCACCGTCGATTGCCTTGTCAGACGATTCCTGAATCTGTCGAAGGGCATCCGAAGTGTCTGTGTAATCTGGAAGCTTTTTGCCCATAACCTTCTTTACAAACTCAGCTGCTTCTTTCGCATTAAGACAAATACGGTCTTCAGCTTTCATGTCTTTTGGTGCAAGTCCCTGCTCAACCATTTTACCGGTAAGGGTAAGAACTCGTGGACAGTTAATTCCAGCTTCTTCCATTTCTCGCTGATGGGTTAGGGTGCTTCTGATTTCTCCATAGTGAACACAAGTTCCATGTTCAAGAACAATTAACTTTTTTACAAATTCACAAAGCAGCATGATCTTTTGTTCTGCAACAACAATCGTAATACCTTTTTCTTCGTTAAGCTTTTTAAGCATTTCAAAAATCTGAACTGAAGATGCAGGATCAAGC
>CAKUWD010000224.1 GCA_934699065.1 uncultured Treponema sp. | reverse complement strand
TTTTTTCTGCAATCGTCGTAAGGCCGATAATTGCATTCATAGGAGTACGGATATCGTGAGACATTGTAGAAAGAAAGTCTGTCTTTGCCTTGCTTGCAGATTCCGCTGCGTCCGCTGCAATTGTAAGCTTGACATTGAACCTCATAAAGACAATCAAATCAATTATCAGAAGCAGAAGTAGCCCGAAAGCAATTACGCCGATTAGAATCCAGTCTATCTCATTTTCCTCAAAATATTTTGTAGGTATATAAGAAATGATTGACCAGTCAGACGCAGAATTTACAGGAACATGAACAATAAGGCAGTCTTCTCCCTTTGAATTTTTCATTTTAAAACTTCCGATTGTATGAACCCTGCTTTTTAACTCTTCAATCCTGCTGAAATCTGCTGGATTATAGGATTTATAAAATTCAAAAAAGTTGGAGTTTTTAAATGACTTTCCTTTTATGATATAGTTGCCGTCAGAATCAATCATGGAAATTTGTGCATTTTCAAAGCGTTCTGTAGGAAAAGACCATTTTCCGGAAATATTTTCAAGGGGAACAACCCTCATCAAAAGGGCTTTTTTTAAGGAGCCGGCGGAATCTGTAAGATTAACTACATCACAGAAGGCAATGGATTGAACTCCGTTCATAGGATTTGTATAAGAGCGGGTAACGTGCACGGCATCAAAATTATCTGTATACAAATATGTGCGCTGCTCCGGCTTCAGCTCTGAACTTATATTTTTCAGGGAAGAAAGAATATCTATATTTTGATAGGAAACAGTATTGTCGCCCGGGTTGTCGGCTCTGGCTCTGTTGGAAAGGCCTGTAAGGCTGTCCAGATAAATTACATGGGAAGAATTTGTTTTTACTACCTGAACCTGCGTTAAGTAGTCAATAGCTTCATTCATGGTAAGATGGTTTGGACTGATGTATCTTGCCCAGGAATTACAAAGACGCTGCTCACCTTCAAGATAATAAGTAGTTACCCGCTCAAGCCCAATGCTCATGTTTACAAAATTTTCGGTATTTGCCGCAGACTGAATTTTTCCCTGCTGCCTTACATAAAGGGAAACAAAAACCATTATAAAGAAAATAATCAGGATATTTGCTATGAATATTGGAACTTTTCTCATTTTAACTCCAGCATGAAAGATTACCCCTTACAGGGCGAGAAGTTTTTCCTGCATCGACATAATCTGACTGTAAAGACCTGTGCAGTCTGTATCGGTTTTGGAGCGAAGCATTTCTGTAAGAGTGCAGATTAAATCATAAAGGGGAGTAAGGCTCAAGTTTCCTATTACGCCTTTAAGTGAGTGGCAAAGTTCAAAAGCCCTGTCAAAATCCTTTGCTTCAAGGGCAGGCCCCAGCAGCTGAAAATTCTGATTGTTTAGTCCCATGTTTACCATTTTAAGGTAAAAGTCTTCCTTGTTCAGGCAGCGGGCCAGACCTTCCTCCACATTTGCTCCGGCAGCTTTAAGGGATTCTATAGTCATCATTTTGCATCTCCCTTATCATTGCCGGCATATTTTGAAAAATCCTCTGGCATCAAGGGCTTAGAAAAATAATAGCCCTGAATGATGTCGCAGCCTGCTTCTTTTAAAAGCTTGCATTCTTCCTCAGTTTCCACCCCTTCTGCAATTACAGGAACTCCAAGAGTCTGGGCGATTTTCAATACCAGATTTACCAGCTCCATTTCCTTATTGCCCGGCTGGATATTTCGGATAAAGGCCTTGTCCATTTTGAGGGCATCAATTGGCATGGAAGTGAGCATATTGAGCGAAGAATAACCCGAACCAAAATCGTCCATTTCTATTTTGTGACCAAGGGAACGAAGCTTTTCTACAACCTCTATAATACGTTTGGAATCTTCGGTGTAGGCAGACTCAGTAATTTCCAGCATGTAGTCTTTTGGCTCAAGACCGTTTTCTTTTACAATTCTGCTGATAAAGTCCACAACATCAGGAGCGGCAATATCTACCCGCGAAACGTTTACCGAAACAGGAATAGTCATGCCAAGCTCTTTTTTCCAGGCGGCTATCTGTCGTGCTGCTTCTTCCCAGACATAACGGTCAAGCTTGGTAACAAGGCCGTTTTCTTCAAAAAGAGGAATAAAAAGATCGGGGCGTACAAAGCCAAGTTCCGGGTGAATCCAGCGGACAAGGGCTTCTGCAGAGCATAGCCTTGGGGTGTCGCCTGTGATGTTGAACTTTGGCTGATACTGAACCTTAAACTGCTTCTGTTCTATTGCGGCTTCAAAATCTTCAAGAAGATGGGCATTAAAGACTTCCTGCTCTGCCATCTGATTGTCATAAATGCAGATTTCTTCTTGGGCCTTATTGCGGATAGAATTGCAGGCCTGAATGGCATGATCAAAGCGGAGGAGGATCGGAAGTGATTTTTCCGCATCCGTATAAACTCCAAGTCGCAGTCTTGTCTCCGAAGCCTTGAGCAGGGAAGAAAGCTTTTCGTTTATTTTTTCAATAAAGATTTTATAGTCATCAATATGAGGAATATATGCAAAGAAGGTGTCTGCATCCTTGCGGCCTGCAATACCGCCTGTTTTTAAAAGCGTACTGCGGATTCCGTCTGCCATTGCCGAAAGTATCTGGTCTCCAAACATACGTCCTTTCAGCTCATTCAAAAGATGAAAACGGGTAAAGTTAATTACTACTGCATCCATTTTCTGCAAGGGATAACGCTGGTCAAACTGAGAAGCGTATTCAAAGAAAAAATCCTGGCTGTAGAGCAGGGTAAGCTTATCAAACTCCGTAGCATGAATGATTTTTGCATTTTCAAAAAGCTCAATGGAGTGACGTACCCGGGCAAGAATAACCTCCGGCCTGTCATAAGGCTTTGTAAGGAAGTCTGCAGCCCCAAGCTTAAGGCTCTCAATTTCTGATGATTTTTCTGACGTAAGGACAATTACAGGAATTTCTGTAATCAGGCCTTCTTCATTCATAGCCTTTAAAAGTTCATTGCCGTCCATAACAGGCATAAGCAAGTCAAGCAACACCAGAGAAATTGAAATGCCCTCAGAATGTATTTTTTCTAAAGCTTCTTTTCCATTTTCTGCGTATATAACCTTGTATTCAGACTGAATAATATTACCAAGAATTTCGCGGTTAATTGCTTCATCATCTACAATAAGAATAGTTCTTTCAAATAAATCTTCCATATATTACATTATATATCGATTCGGTTCAGTTTGCGATAATTTTTTTAATAATAAATCTTTTCAATAAAATTATTAATGTAAATAAAATTATTTGTTATTTTTACTTGTTTTTTCATACTTTTAGATTTAAAGTATATGTTATAATTGCTTATTGGAATTCAAGATATGAGAAACAAGAGATTTATTCAATTTTTTCTCAGTTTGACCATCCTTGCCTTTGTGCTTGTAATGTCAGGCTGTTCATCTGAAGCATTAAAAAAACGTAATAACAAAAATCAAAATAACAATGTATCTTCTCATAATAGTCACTCGCAAGACGGTTTTAATGATTCAAGTGTTATAAAAGAAAAAGTCCTTGATGTTTATAACCCTAAAAATCGTGAATATAATTTTTATTTTACCTATAAAATAGTCCATGCCTGGTGGGATGCCGTAGCTCTTGGCATGGAAGATGCAGTCCGCCAGTACGAAGAAAAGGGAATTCATATAACCTACGACTACCGGGCTCCAGATACAATGTCAGCCTACGATCAGGTTCAGCGAATCAAAAGAGCAGCAGCCCTCAATGAATATGATGTAATTGGTGTGGATGTTGCAGATATAGATATTGTTACCCCGGTTATAAATCAGATTATTTCTGAGGGACATAAGGTTATGACTTTTTCAAGCTCTGATTCCGGAAAAGAAAATGGTTGTAACAGAATTGCCTATGTAGGAAATACCCATAACTACAAAGATGGTCAGGATCTTGCAGAAGCTCTTTGTTCTTATTTGAAATATAATGGCCAGGTTGCAATGCTCGTTGGTAATGAGGGGGCTCCTTGTCATGAAGAGCGTGCAAGTGGAGCAAAAACCGTTTTTGATAAATATGAAGGAATAAATCTTATTGATGTAAAATATGATGAAGACAGCGATGTAAATGCCTATAATCTTACAAAAGAATTTCTGGAAAAATATCCGGACCTGGATGGAATCATCTGCTGCAATATGAGTAATCCGGTAGGGGCAGGACGAGCTGTTGAGGAAGCGGGAAAAGCAGGCAAGGTAATTATTGTTGGAATGGACCATGATGAGCGGGCAATAAAATATCTTCGCGATGGAATTATTTATGCCCTTGCAATTCAGGACTGTTATTCAATTGGTTTTGATACAATTACCACTGCAGTAAAAATTGCTGATGGTATAAGCCCGGGAAGTTTGTATCCAGAAAAGACTGAAGAAACGACAACTGTCTTTTATCAAAAGGATGCGGCGGGCCTGCTTCGTTCGCTTTACGGTATAATGGAATAGGTGGTAGAGCGATGAAAAAGCTTTCAAAACGTATTATTAATATAACTG
>CAKUWD010000223.1 GCA_934699065.1 uncultured Treponema sp. | reverse complement strand
GGTAACACCGGAGATTTATACAACTGATTATTCTGTTATTTTTGATTATAGGGATGAAGAAACATTACCTTCTGCAAGACTTTCTGTTTTTGCTTCTTCAGCTTCGGATGTACGCCGATATGAACGTATCAGTATAAAATCTCTTGATTCTGGTTATATATGGGATACCCAGAAAATCGAAAGACTTGATACTTATGATTTACAATGGGCCGGTTGTACTAACCTTATTGTGCCGAAAGAAGAAAAGCTTCCAAGTGGAAAATACGAAGTAACTTATTACAATGCAGACGAAAAAGAGTGCACTGTTACTCTTGATGTAAAATATGATATTGAATTATACGACGTGCTTCTTTCTGAACTTTCTGAGTTTATGAAGAAAAAGCATGGAATACAAAAAATAGCTGTTTACGACAAAGAGCATATAATGATTTATTTTGGAGACAGAACCGAAGAATTTAAAACAACACGGGGAATATGGAATGCCTACAGAGAAGCAGCAACTTATCAGGTAATCTGGTATGCAGGAAATGGTTCTGTAATCTGTGTTGAACCGGAGAAACCTGTTACTCCAAATGAAGAATAGGAAAAAGGAATAGTATGGAAAATAATTCATCAGCAGAAGCTGTCCCTCCCTCGGGTTTGAGGCGAGAAGTAAAAACCTATGTATTGCGTGCAGGCAGAATGACTGCCGCTCAGGAGCGTGCCTATAACGAGCTTGCTCCATCCTGGTGTATCCCCTTTGAACATAAAAAGCTTAATTTTGTAGATGTATTTGGTAACACAAATCCGATTGTAATTGAAATCGGTTTTGGAATGGGAGATGCCACAGTTGCCCTTGCAGAAGCTAATCCTGAAATAAATTATCTTGGAATCGAAGTACATACCCCTGGAGTTGGAAAGGTTCTTTCTGAAATCCAGAAACGTGATTTGAAGAATCTTTATATAATTGAATACGATGCTCTTGAAGTTCTGGAATATATGATTGGTGATAATTCTGTGAATGGCTTTCATATTTTCTTTCCAGATCCATGGCCAAAAAAACGTCATCATAAACGAAGAATGGTTCAGCGTCCGCGCACTAATCTTTTTGCACAAAAGCTTGCCCCTGGCGGCTATCTTTATTTTGTAACTGATATTATTGAATATGCAGAGTTTGCTCTTGAAGAACTAAAATTGACAGAAGGCCTGAAAAATAAATACGAAGGCTTTGCAGAACCTCAGCCATGGCGTGCCCAGACTAAGTTTGAACGTAAAGGTCTGAAGGCAGAAAGAAGCATAACTGAGTTATACTTTGTGAAAGAGTAAAATTGTAGTGTCATTCCGAACTTAGGGAGCGACGGCTGTAAGCCGTAAAAATGTTCCAGTGGAACATTTTTAGCGAGTCTCCGAGCAGCTATGCTGCGAAGGTGAAGGAATCTCTTAGACTGAGATGCTGAAACAAATTCAGCATGACATTTTTATATGGTGAATGATATGGATTTATTTGAATCGCAGAGAATCTCAGAACTTGAAAATCTCATAACCCGCTACCAGAAATCTTATTACGACGGCGAAGGAGAAATCAGTGACGCCGAATTTGATAAGCTTTGGGATGAGCTTAAGGCCTTAGATCCCGAAAACCCGATTCTACACAAGGTTGGAGCAGATTCCGGTAACTTCCAGAAAATCCATCATGTAATGCCTATGGGAAGTCAGGAAAAAGCTGCAAATCCGGAACAGTTTTTAGCCTGGGCAGAAAAACATAAATACGATGAATATCTTGTAGAATATAAGCTCGATGGAGCTTCTCTTGAACTTCAATATGAAAACGGTTATTTAAAACGTGCTGTTACCCGCGGTGATGGTACAATCGGTGATGATATAACAGCTAATGCACGGAAAATGGGCGGCGTGAATGCGGCAATTTATAAGGACGGACTTCTTGTTCCCTTTACAGGAGGAATCCGCGGTGAAGTTATTATGACGCATGAAGTTCATAAAACTCATTTTCCGGATAAGGCAAACTGCCGTAATGCTGCCAACGGTCTTATGAAGCGCAAGGACGGAAAGGGCAGCGAGTTTTTAAAACTTATTGTTTATGATGCTCTTTCTACAGACGGTAAATCTTATTTTAATTACGAAGAAGAAAAAATCCGCTGGCTTATGGACTGCGGTTTTAATGTTGTAAAGCTTGTAATTTGCAAAAGTCCCGAACGGGTTATAGCTTACCGTGCTAAGGTTATGGAAGAGCGCGCCTCCCTCGAATATGATATTGATGGACTTGTAATTAAGGAGAGGACTATAAATCTCGCAGACGCGAGCCGCGACAGGCCGGACCGCCAGATTGCTTTTAAGTTCAGTCTTGAAGAAGCTGTAACTACTTTACGCGAGGTGGAATGGAGTGTGAGCGGCGGTACTTACACGCCGGTTGCGATTTTTGATGAAGTTGAATTGAACGGTACGCGCGTGCAGCGCGCGAGTCTTGCGAACCCGGATACTTTGCGGAAGCTGGGCGTGGCGATTGGAAGTCACGTTGTTGTTGTAAAGCGCGGCGAAATAATTCCAAAAATAGAAAGCGTAGTTGAAGAAAAAGATCTTGAAACAAAAGCAATAGAATTTCCTCAGGTATGTGAAGTATGTGGTACAAAACTTGTTGATGAGGGCAGCCGCCTGTTCTGTCCTAACAAAAATTGCAGTAAACGTGTTCTTCATCAGCTTTTAAAATATCAGCAGGTTGTTGATATCCGTGATCTTGGTGAAACTTTAATTACTTCGCTTTTTAAAGACGGCCGCTTAAAATCTATTTCTGATATTTATTCTCTTCAGATAGAAGAGCTTGTCCCATATTTCTTAAACGAAGAAAGTATGGAAGCTGATAAAAAATCACTTGGTGCAGAAAAGGTTTATAATTCAATTCAGAATCACCGCCGTATGAGACTTGCAACTTTTGTCGGAGCCTTTGATATTGAGGGTGTAGGTGAGACTTCAGCAGAAAAATTGATTGCTTCAGGTTTTGATACTCTTGAAAAACTTCTTACAGCCAGTGAAGATCAGATTGCTTCAGTTTACGGCTTTGCTGAAATTATGGCTCACATAATAGTAGAAGGCCTTGCAGAAAATGCCGCCGAAATGCGTTCTCTTGTTTCTTCCGGAATAATTGAACTTGAAGAAGTTGGCGGCGGACTTTTAGCAGGAAAGTCCTTCTGTTTTACAGGTGAACTTGTAACAATGAAGCGTGCCGATGCTGAACAGCTTGTTAAGAAAAACGGTGGAAACATAAAATCTTCAGTTACAAAAGATTTGTCTTACCTTGTTACAAATGATACAGCAAGTGGTTCTTCAAAAAATGTAAAGGCAGCAAAACTTGGAATACCGGTAATTGATGAGAAGCAATTTTTGGAATTGCTGCAGTAATGTATCTTGTGCTGAAGCAAGCAGTGTGAGAAGCCTGATGAAGCATTATGAATGTTTTTAAGGAGTATATTTGAAAAAGCATAATAACTTTATAAAGCTTATTTCTCCTTTACTTACGCTGATAATTATTGCTTACCTTGTTTTTACCTGCTGGTCAGCTCTTGCCTGCTGGAATGCGGCTGCCGCGCTGCCTTCGAATATTCCTCAGGAATTTTTGCGGATTAAAATTTATGGTTCATCTGTTTCTACAGTTACAGAAGGAAATACTGTTAGCGGAACTTTTTCTATAATTGATTCCAACGGAAATGAAATTGCTGCCATAGAACGATCCTGGAGCGGATCATACCTTGCTGTGGAGTTTGCCCGCTTTGGCTCAAATGGAAAATATTTTGTTTTTCCTTCGCGGATTTACGGAAAAAATCGAATTATCGAAGAAAAAAAAGAGCGTTCTCATGGAACTCTTCTTGAAAAATATTATAACGATTACGGCCAGTGTATGCTGCTTGGTTATGGTTCCAGTCTGACTGACCGCAAAAAACTTTACCGTATAGCAGCCTTTACTACAGGAAAATACAGAGTTCCATCTTTTGGCCTTGTAAATAATTTTTCGATTGATCTTTCAGGCTGCAGGGCAGACCGCTATTATTCAATCAGCTTTTCCGCAGACGGCGATTACGTAGTAGAAGAACTATAGGTGGCTGCGCCACAAACATCCGTGATATACGACTTAGTCAAGGCACGCTTCGCTTAAAGCCTTGACAAAGTCGTTTTGAGAGTTGAAAAATATTTTCAACCCTCAATCTTCTTCAAAGGCAAAATCATTTAAGAAAAACTCTGGGCGGACAGCGGAGCCGTTTAAGCGAACTTCCCAATGAAGGTGAGGTCCTGTTGCAAGACCTGTTGCTCCCGATTTTCCAAGCAGCTGTCCCTGACTTACCATATCGCCTTCTTTTACAGAAAGCTCACTCATATGATAGTAAAGACTATAAAGACCTGGCAGATGTTCTACAACAACACTCCAGCCGGTAGATATTCTGCTTTCTGCCATAACAACTTTTCCAGCTGCGCAAGCCTTTTCTTCAGTTCCAGTTGGAACTCCATAGTCGTT
>CAKUWD010000222.1 GCA_934699065.1 uncultured Treponema sp. | reverse complement strand
CGGCTTCGGAATCTGTAAAGGATATCGCGAGTTTGTTATAAAATGTGGTTTCGATACGCCCACTTCGTGGGCACTCAACCACCGGTGATTGAGTAGCCCGAAGGGCGTATCGAAATCACTTGATATCTTTACGCATAATCTTACCCGAAATAGTCTTAGGCAGACTGTCTCGGAACTCGACAATTCTCGGGTATTTATATGGTGCAGTAGTCTTTTTTACAAAGCTCTGAATATCCTTTACAAGTTCGTCGCCCGGCTGGTAGCCCTTTGCAAGAACGATTGTAGCTTTTACAACCTGACCGCGAACAGGATCCGGTGCTGCTGTAACAGCACATTCAACAACTGCCGGGTGCTGCATAAGAACTGATTCAACTTCAAAGGTACCAATTCGGTATCCGGAACACTTAATAACGTCGTCGTTGCGGCCTGTAAACCAGAAATATCCGTCTTCGTCACGCCAGGCATTATCAGATGTATGATAGTAGCCGTCGTGCATAACAGACTTAGTTTTTACCGGGTCACCAAAATATTCCATGAAAAGACCCGGGAAGTTACCGTTTTTCATATCAACTACGATTTCGCCAACTTCACCGTCTTCTACTTCGTTTCCTTCTTCATCAATCAAAGTAACGTTGTAGTAAGGTGCAGGCTTTCCGAGGCTGCCCGGTTTGATACGTTCGTTTCCATAATTGAACAAAGACAAAGTAGTTTCTGTCTGACCAAAGCCCTCGCGGATTTCTTTTCCGGTGATTTCCTTCCATTTGTTAAAAACTTCTTCGCTCAAAGGTTCACCTGCTGTCGACCAATGTAGACAACTTGAGAAATCATATTGGCTCAAATCTTCCTGAATAAGGAAGCGGTAGATTGTTGGAGGTGCACAGAAAGATGTAATATGATGCTTTTCAATCTGCTTAATCAAATCAATAGGCTTAAACTTATCATGATAGTCATAAATAAATACACAGCATTCAGCAATCCACTGACCATAGAGTTTACCCCACACTGCCTTACCCCAGCCGGTATCAGCTACAGTAAGATGGAGTCCGCCCTTCTGAACCTGCTGCCAGTAACTTGCAGTAACAATGTGTCCAAGAGGATATAAATAGTTATGAGAAACCAGTTTTGGATGGCTTGTAGTTCCTGATGTAAAGTATGCAAGAAGAATGTCATCATTCTTACTTATGTCTTCGCGTTTAAGTGCATGGAAGTCTGCCAGCTGGTTCTCAGTTACAGCTTTGCAGCCCTCTGTAAAGTCCAGCCAGGTCGGATGCTTTGCCTTGAATTCGGCGCTCATACCCTGGTCAATTCCAAATGGAGGAACTGCAACAAGAGTTGTAAGAGAAAGACATTCCTTCTGAGCTTCTTCAATGTAAGTAAAGAGTTCGCGATGGTCAACCGCCACAACAGCCTTAATATAAGCGGCGTTACAACGGAAAACAATATCCTCTTTTGTAAGCATATGAGTTGCCGGAATAACAGCCGCACCAATTTTGTGAAGGGCTACAATAGAAAGCCAGAACTCATAACGGCGCTGTAAAATCAGCATAACAAAGTCGCCGCGCTTAATACCAATACTGCGGAAGTATGCAGCGGCGCGGTCAGTGCGCTTTTTTAATTCACCAAAAGTCATAACAAGCTCTTCGCCGTTATCGTTGCACCATACAAAAGCTTTTGCATCCGGTGTGCGCTGGGCAAGAACATCAACTACGTCATAACCAAAGTTGAAGTTTGTCGGCACCTTGATTTTATAGTTCTCAAAAAAATCTTTATAATCTTTAAACTCAGTTCTTTCTAGAAAATCTTCAAGCATATATGTTCCTTTTGATTTCCGGTGGTTGAGTGCATGCAAAGCATGCGTATCGAAACCACTTTTGTCATTTTGTAAAGGTGGTTTCGATACGGCTTCGCCTACTCAACCACCGGAAATATCTTAAATAATTATTGCCAAAAACTTAGCTTTCTTATCATTCAGTGCCTGCATACCGTGCTGCTTTGTAGCATCAAAATATACAGAATCACCCTCTTCCAGAACCATTTCTTTTCCGTCAACTACAAGTTTCATAGAGCCTTCAATCATATACTCAAACTCATGGCCGGGATGTGAATTGAAATGGATTTCCTTAGTATTTTCAGGTGTTACTACTACAATAAAAGGATCTGCCTTGCGGTTCTGAAAACCTGCTGCCAGAGCCTGATATTTATAGTCACTTCTGCGGTCAACTGAAAGTCCCTTATCTTTTTTTGTAAGACAGTAAGAATGCATGTGAGGTTCTTTTCCCGAAATAAGAGTTCCGAGGTCGATTCCATACTTCTTAGACATAGACTGTAAAATCCCAACCGGAATATCAACAGTGCCAGTCTCATACTGTTTGTACTGTTCAATCGAAATGCCGCAAACACCTGCTGCCTCTTCAACCGATACGTCCATAATTTCACGCAGACCGATTAAACGGTCTGCTACGGCTTTAATCTCCTCGTTCATAATTTACCTCTTTTTCTGGGAGTGTCCCTCGCTTTGCTCGGGCCGCGCTATCCGCACTTCGCTAACGCTCACCGTCCTCGCTCACTACGTTCGCTGCGGTCGGCTGCTTCGCAGGTGCTCCTATCGCTCACTTTTTAGATAATATAAAAAAATAAGTCAAAAATCAATAGAAAAATTAAAAAATATTAAAAAACTTTAGTATAATTAAATGTTATATGACTTTTATATTTTTAAATACAATCAGCCTTAAAAAATAACCAGAGAATTATCAGATTCTTTTTATTAAACTGTATGTTTCTTCAGCATTTTTAGCGACTAAGCCGGTGTTATGACTTTCCAGAGATTCATAAGAATTCATACCCCATGAAACAGAAACAATCGGTATGTTATTCTTTTTGCAGGCTTCAATATCACGAAGTTCATCACCTACATATATGATTTTTTTGTTCAGAAGTTTTTTAGTTTTTGCAAGGGCTTTCTTTTTACCAAAAATGAATACATCAGTTTTTATATATGTAAAGAAAGAGTCTAATTTATATCTTTTTAAAAAAGCACTGACAGTCTTCATTGAATTAGAAGTAAGGATTCCAAGCTCATAGCCGTCGTTTTTTACACTTTCAATTATTTTTTTTGCTTCAGGCAGAATCTGGATTTTATCAGATTGTTCAGACAGTTTTTGTTTAAGCTGATAAATAAGATATGGCAGCTTCCAGAATTTGACTTCTGCAAGCTTTACTAACTGCATTGCAGACAGGTGGGTATTTAATTCGCCATCCAGCCTTTTATATCCAAATCTGTCTGCATGTGCATTGATAATTTCAAGACCAACAGAAATAGTATCTGCTATTGTGCCGTCGAAATCAAAAAGAATAATGGAGTCCATATAATAATATAATAACTCACTAATCTTCTACTTTCAACACTTCTCTGCGGTATTTTGTACCAATTTCTGTAAGCTTAAATTTCTGGATTTTGCCGGAACCTGTCATAGGGAATTCATCCAGGAACATTACAAGCTGAGGCCACTTAAACTTAGAAAGCTTGTCGCGGCAGAATTCAATTACATCCTGTTCTGTAAGAGTTTTTCCTTCGTGTAAAATAATAAAGGCACCGGTAATTTCTCCGTAACGTTCTGACTTTACTGCCGCAACCTGAATATCTTTGATTTCCGGCATCTGAATTAAGAACTCTTCGATTTCGCGAGGGTAAATATTTTCACCACCGCGGATAATCATATCCTTAATACGACCGGTAATTTTATAATTTCCGTTTTCGTCTTTTATTCCAAGGTCTCCGGAATGAAGATATCCGTTTTTATCAATGGTTTCTGCTGTAGCTTCAGGCATCTTGTAGTAGCCCTTCATAACGTTCCAGCCCTTACAGCACATTTCACCCTGCACTCCAACCGGACATTCTTTTCCAGTTTCAGGATCAAGAACCTTTACGTCAATTCCTTCAAAAGCGTCACCTACTGTTGTGGCTTTAACTTCAACTGAATCATTCCAGTGGCTCTGAGTCATTCCAGGGCTTGATTCTGTAAGTCCATAAACAGAAGTAATTTCCGGCATATGCATTTTTTCAATTACAGTTTTCATAAGTTCAACAGGAACTCCGGAACCTGCCATAATTCCTGTACGCAGTGAGCTTAAATCAAACATGCTGAACATAGGATGATTCAATTCAGCAATAAACATAGTCGGAACACCGTAAAGTGAAGTACACTTCTCTTTCTGAATGGAAGCAAGTGCAACAAGAGGATCAAAGCTTTCAAGAAGAACGTGTGTACCACCGTGAGTCAAAACTGCCATTACACCAAGTACAATTCCAAAACAATGGAAAAGAGGAACAACAAGACAGAGACGGTCCTTTGAAGTATAGCGCATACGTTCACCAATGATAAAACCATCATTAATGATGTTGCGGCTGGTAAGCATAACTCCCTTAGGGAAACCTGTAGTTCCAGAAGTATACTGCATATTTACAACATCTTCCGGAGTAACTTCGTTTTCAATTTTATGAATGATTTCAATAT
>CAKUWD010000221.1 GCA_934699065.1 uncultured Treponema sp. | reverse complement strand
GCACAGTCATGCTTGAACCTTTTTTTGTAAAATTTAATTCCATTGGAGAAGCAGCTGCCGAACTCAAAAAATTGCAGCGAAACTGGGCGCCCTATCAATACACCTGTTTTCGCCGTGCCCAGTTGATTCAGGAAAAGCTTCCTTACATAAATCTTAAAGAGAGAACTTTTCCGGTAAAAATCCCAGACTCGCCAATGGGACTCTATACATTAATTGATGAACATACAATGATTGCCAGTGCAGCAACAACAAGTACACTACCGGCAGGAACTCTTCACTTTATAGAAGACCACGAAAATCCGCCGAGCCGTGCTTACCTGAAAATTCAGGAATCACTGACTATGGCAAATCTCCTCAATGGTACAGAACTTCCTCATGAAGGCCAGCGCTGCTTTGAAGCCGGAGCCTGTCCCGGTGGCTGGACCTGGGTTCTGGTAGGACTAGGAGCCTCGGTGTACGCTGTAGACCGCGCTCCACTTGCAGAAAGTCTGATGAACAATCCACTTGTAGAGTTTCAGGCCCACGATGCCTTTACTTTAAAACCGGAAGAACTTGGTCATGTAGACTGGGTATTCTCTGATGTAATCTGTTACCCTGAACGCCTTTTAGAGTGGATTAAGAAGTGGCTAAGTTATCAGCCTGATTTGAACATGATTTGCACAATAAAAATGCAGGGAGAAATCAACTGGCCTCTGATTCAGGAATTTGCTGATATTCCCGGCAGCCGTATTGTGCACCTGAACTACAACAAGCACGAACTTACCTGGATTCATACACATTAATAGATTGCCACAACGGTGGTTGAGCCTGTCGAAACCACCTTGCCGACCTGTCATTGCGAGCGTAGCGAAGCAATCTAAAGTTAACTAACTTTAACTATTGAAATCTCCCCTAATTTCCGATAATATATAGAGATATAGGAGAGTATAATGCAAACATTAGCTGAAAAGAAAGAAGCTTATTATCTGGCTGTAGACAACACAAACTATCCACAGAACATGAAAAAGTACATCAAAAAACTTATTTCAAACTGCGGTTCACCTGAAGAGATTTTCCAGCTCACACTGTTCTATCTCTACAATTGTCAGACTGCCTAGCTTCAAACCTCAGTTAAAAAATGTACATTTATTGTAATGCCCGGTAATTAAAAGCCGGGCAATTTTATTTAACTCTGAATCCAAAAGAATTTGACTGACGGGTATGCACTTTATAAGACAAAACTGATTTTCCATTAATACAAAGTTCAGATGAACTGCCTCCATCCAATTCAAGAGCATCACTGCAGCCCATTGCACGAAAAATCTCTCCACACTGGGGATAAGACAAGCCTCTGCTTTGGTCTGGCCGCTCTCCTTCAACCACGAGTAAATATAAAGTTCTGCCATCCGCAGAAAGGCCCGCCCCCGTCCGCGAATCGCCGCGGCGGATAAATTCCGTGCGAACCTGGCCGTCCTTCAGTACCACAAAAAAACCACCGAAGGCATAGTCGTAATCTTCAAGTTCCCCATCTGTCTGCGAAGAAAAAATACGGGCAGTACAGGTGCCGGCTTGTCTGGCACCAGCTTCACCGAGTTCTCCAGATTCACCGTGACCCGCCCGGCTCAGGCCGGCATTCTCTGCCAGCTTAAAAGCAATCGCTCCATAACGTGCCACCGGCTGCGACAGCACCTCTCCCGCCTCCTTGTGAATACCTGCCAGCTGTCCGCTTCTTGTAAAAGGGGTGGCGTTGACCGCCACGGCGCATTGGGTGCGGGCGGCGAATTGGGCGGTGGCTTCCCTTCTGGTGGCAGACTCCCTGCGACCGCAAACAAGTTCAAGAGCCCCGTCCTGCCCGGCGGCCCCAGTAAGAGTCATGTCAATTTTTACTGCATGATAAATAAGTGGAATCCCTTTATTTTCAAAATCAAAGCGCGAAAGGCCGGGGCAGACCTCTTCCCACTCAAAAGTCTCCGGCACATAAGACGATAGCGGATATAAGGCAGCCTCTTCCTCAGCAGAAAGCTCTGGCCGCGCCAGACTGACACAACCAGCAAAGAGGAAGATAAAAGAAAGTGAAAAACAGGCAAAAAATTTTCGCAACATCGCACCTAATCGTATCATAATCACAAAAAAAAATCCCGCCCAAAACTGAGCGGGATTTTCATATAACAAAGATGAACAGGATGCAAAAGATTTTAAAAATTCATCTATGCAACTTATCTTATTAATCTTTTACATCTTTTGAATCTTTGTTTTAATTTATGCCTTGTTTAATCTTGATTCCAAATCATGTCGCAGCCTTGCGGCTGCTTACCAAGTTTGCCAATCGGCAAACTTGCACATAACTAAGCCTTATTAAGGCGAGCTTCGAGGTCATCCAAGATAGCTGTAAGTTCCTTTGGCAAGTGCTTACCGAACTTAGGATAGTGGTTGTCACATTTAAAATTGAAAAGCCCTGCTAAAAGCAGGGCTTCTCCTAATGAACATCAGAAACAATCATTAGGCTTTATTTAAGCGAGATTCAAGATCATCAAGAATAGCAGTCAGTTCCTTTGGTAAGTGAGCACCAAATTTTGGATAATGATTGTTTCTGATGTCAGCAACCTCTTTCTTCCATCCTTCAACATCAACCTTGAGAATTTCTGGGAGAGTCTTCTTGTAGTAGTCAGCAAGACCGTCTGTGTTGAGAGCGCCCTCTTTTGGCATAAGTCCGATTGGTGTATCAACAGCATTGTCTACGCCGTCGCAGCGGTCGAAAATCCATGCGAGAACGCGTGAGTTATCGCCGTATCCTGGCCACATGAATCCGCCTGGGAGATCCTTGTTGTTTTCGTCCTTGCGGAACCAGTTAACGTAGAAGATCTTAGGAAGCTTGTCCTGATCAGCCTTAGCACCAACGTTAATCCAGTGCTGGAAGTAGTCACCCATGTTATATCCACAGAATGGGAGAATAGCAAATGGGTCACGGCGAATCTTACCAACTTCATCAGCGTTGATTGTAGAAGCAGCAGTAATTTCTGAACCTACGATAGATCCAAGGAATACACCGTGATTCCAGCTGCGTGCCTGGTGTACGAGAGGTACAGTTGAAGGGCGGCGACCACCAAAGAGGATAGCAGAAATAGGTACACCTTCTGGAGATTCCCAGTCAGATGCGATACATGGACACTGCTTAGCAGGAGCTGTAAAGCGAGCATTTGGATGAGCAAATTCTTCACCCTTAGGAGACTTGTCCTTAGGAAGAGCATCACGAGTATTTCCCTTCCAGTCAACAAGCTTACCCTTTGCAGGATATCCAATTCCTTCCCACCATACATCACCGTCTTCAGTAAGAGCACAGTTAGTATAGATAGTATTCTTTTCAGCAGAAATAAGAGCGTTCTTGTTAGATTCAGCAGAAGTTCCTGGAGCAACTCCGAAGAAACCTGCTTCTGGGTTGATAGCGTAGAGACGTCCGTCTTTTCCGAACTTCATCCATGCAATATCATCACCTACAGTTTCAACCTTCCATCCAGGGATAGTAGGAATCAACATAGCGAGGTTTGTTTTACCACAAGCACTTGGGAAAGCACCTGTTACATATTTTACTTCACCCTTAGGGTTTGTGAGCTTAAGAATAAGCATGTGTTCTGCAAGCCATCCCTCTTCACGAGCGATAACAGTTGCAATACGAAGAGCGAAACACTTCTTACCAAGAAGAGCGTTTCCACCGTATCCAGAACCGTAAGACCAAACAAGGTGCTCTTCTGGGAACTGTGAAATGTATTTGTGCTCAACGTCAGCACAAGGCCAGATTCCGCCGTCTGTTTCGCCATTATTGAGTGGCTTACCAACAGAGTGGAGACATGGAACCCAGTCACCGTCAGTACCGAGGTACTGCCATACCTTTTCACCGGCACGTGTCATGATGTCCATGTTCAATACAACGTATTCAGAGTCTGTAAGTTCAATACCGTACTTAGCGATTGGAGATCCGAGTGGACCCATGCAGAATGGAATTACATACATTGTACGACCGTGCATACAACCTGTATACAATCCTTTCATTGTAGCCTTCAATTCAACCGGGTCAATCCAGTGGTTTGTAGGACCAGCATCTTCTTCCTTCTTAGAAGAAATGAATGTACGTGATTCAACGCGAGCAACGTCGCTTGGAAGAGAACGGAAAAGGAAGCAGTTCTCTTTTGCCTTCAATGGAGTAGCGAGACCAGCGTCTACACACTTCTTCATAAGGCGGTCATATTCAGCTGTAGAACCGTCAACAACAACAACATTGTCTGGTTCACACATCTTCACACATTCTTCAACCCATGCTTTAATTCCAGCATGTTTAATATCAGAAACGTTCATTAAAAACTCCTGTCAGCCCGGCCATACCGGACCATTTTCTGTATGCACCAAAGCCTCTCCAAGAGACCCTCGTACACCAAGATATAATTTAACGCTTTTTTTATTTGAATTCAATAGATAAAGAGTGTGGATACAAAGGTGGGGGAAGCCTCCCCCTCGCTCCCAAGTCCTATTATGTTGTGTCTCCTGTCAAGAAAAATAATCAGGA
>CAKUWD010000220.1 GCA_934699065.1 uncultured Treponema sp. | reverse complement strand
TTTTATAAGGTTTTATAACCTTTCGGTTTACAATTTTATGATGATACTTAAAAAGCAGAAAAGCTATTGCTGGAGGATATGCAAAAATTCTGTACCAGAAAAGGCGCATGAATTTGAAGTAAAGGGAATTATCTCCATACCAGTAAGTTTCATCAATTTTTCGTGGAACCAGGTTATCTCCGGCAAATTCATCGTTAAGCTCATCTTTATAATAGATTATGTCCGGATGCTTCATTAATCAGCCTCATTTTCTGTAGAATAAACGAGAGGTGTCTTGTAGAAATCCTCGTATACTTTAACCCAGGCTTCATAATTTTTATTTTTCATTTCTTCCATATTTTCTTTTGAATTTTTAGAAGGGTCAGCATAAATTGCAGGAAGAATATTAATTGTATATTTCTGTACCGGAAATCCGTCACCATCAATCAAATCTGAATCTTCCATTGTGATAAAAATAGGAAGAACTGGAACATTTGATTCTACGGCAAATTTAAAAGCACCAGCAGTAAGAGGGCGAGGTTTTCTGTAATTCCACCACATTCCCTGTTCAGCATAAACAAGAACCTTCTCTCCGCGTTCAAGCAGAATCTTCATGGCTTTCATAAAATTTTTCATTGTTGAAAAATTTGCACTCAATGGAAGTGTATTACAATGGCGGAAGAAAAAGCCGTAAAGCCCTGGAAAGTTTGTATAATTTCCTTCGCGGATAACTTTATAAAGAACTTTGCCGCTTCTGTTATACATATATGGAAAAAGAGCATAATGAATAGCAAAGTTATCAAATGCATTAAAGTGATTACAGGTAATGATTACGCCGGTATCTTTTACAGCTTCAAAGTTTTCAATTCCTTTGATTTCCTTAATAATCATCTGCTTGTTTTTTACAAGATTATTGATAAATCTTTTTGCGCCTTTATTAACAAAAAAAGTTGCAATTTTATTTTTCAGTTTTTTATTAAGGTAATCAACCTTGTCTGGAGTAAGAGGAATAGTCGGGGGGTCTTCTTCTACATCCTTTGACCACCAGCCTTTTTTTTCATATTCCTCTATTCTTTTAAGAACAGCAAGTCTTTGAGGATTTTTTTCTACTTTTATTTCGTTATTTAATTCGCTCATTTTCTTTTTGTTTTATATGCTTTGATGTGTAAAAGCTTTCTGATTCTGATAAAATTCATAAGTTTATCAAAAAGCCACCAGACACTTCCGGTTTTTCCCTGTGTGTTATGGTAGTTATTTGGATC
The DNA here is from genome assembly GCA_934699065.1 of uncultured Treponema sp. Taxonomy (GTDB): domain Bacteria; phylum Spirochaetota; class Spirochaetia; order Treponematales; family Treponemataceae; genus Treponema_D. The sequence goes on along the minus strand of CAKUWD010000220.1, from coordinate 3,314 downwards.
ATTTGCATCTTCTTCAGCCATTTTTTCAAGATTCTTCATAAGAAGTTCATCTTTTTCAAAATCTGCCTGAGTTCTGGAATCTCTCATCTGAATAAGCTGATCATAAAAATTAGTCATCTTAGCATATTTCCAGAAATATTCTTCGTAAAGAACATTTTTATATTTCCATGGGCGCCAGTTGATTTTCCAATGGATAAGACGCAAGTCTTTGTCGTCAAAAGAATCATTCTTATAAGATGTTTTATTCCAGCCAAGTGAAATACTTCTTACGTGGCCTTTACAAAGTACATTCAAATAGTCTTCATCCTGCACAACACGGAATTTATATCTGTTCAATAAATCAACAAATTTTTCTGCAATAAATTTATTTCTCCAGCGTCGGCAATTGATAAGAAGAATACCTGCATTAAAGTAATTTTTGCGATTAATACCGTCAGCTTTTTCTACGTAATTACCAAAAACCTCATAGGTCTGCATTACTTCTTCCTGAGCCGCACCTACATAAAATCCGTGAATATGAGTATTATAAAGCTCGCTTACGTCACCAAGAACTGTAATATCACAATCCAGATAAAGAACCTTCTTATATTGAGGGAAAAGATTTGGAATAAAGATTCTATAATAAGTTTCCTTAGAATAATAATCTCGAAGATGGAACATGCCTTGAATTTTATCGAGTTCTTTTGCTAGGGAAATAAACTCTATAGAAGAATTTGGTTTTTCAAGCTTTTTAATTTTATTAATATTTTCATCCTTAAGCTGAGTAATAAGAACAAAAATCCTGTAATAATTTTCTGCTGATGAATTATCAAGAAGAGAGGCAATAGCTACTGATAAAAATGGAACATAATTATCATCAGTTGCAAAACAGATTGGTATTTCCTTTTGTTTGCTCATGTAAAATCCTTAAAAATCTAGCATTAATTTTAACATTTTTATAATGTAAAGACAAGTAAAAAGAAATGTTACTAAAGTCCAAGTTTTTTATCAACTTTTTCTCTGTTAATTACATAATACAGCAGAGAATAATTATTGTCATTTAGAATTTTTATAAATGGTGTATAAAAATTTCCAGGAAGAATTTCATCACATTCAGATAAAAGTTTTTTGCATTCTTCTTTTTTTCCTTCATCAAAATAAACCTGTGAAAGATATATTCGCGAATAAAACTTTTCATAGTTACAGGATGCGTTTTTTACTGCATTTTCAAAATCTTCTTTTGCGACATTTTTGCTTCCTCCACCAATGGCAGGGGCAAAATAATACCATAATGCACGGTTTATTCTTCCAAATGCTAAAGATGGATAATTTTTAACCACCTTGTCATAATCATCTTTTTCTTTAAGTCCAAGTTTAATAGCTGTTCCCTGCGGAATAAACTGCATCGAAGAATTGATTACATCGCCAGAGCTTAGAACAAACCAGGGTGAAAACTCCTGATTTTCATTTGCCTTTTGAAATGCTTCTATTTTTTCATACTGTTCAATGATATAAGGCTTCAGCTCTTTTGCATTAATCTCTTTAGCATACATATAATTGTATCGTTCAAGAGCAATCATGTTTTCAGAGATAATCTTGGCTTCTTTACCTGCTGAATTATAATCCTTATCATTAATAATTTCTGATTTGAAATTATTAAGAAAAGAAATTGCTTCATCTGGAGTTTCAAAAAGTCTTGTTTTTAATCTTGCATCAAGAGTTTTGTAAATTAATGCAGAATCAGAGGCTGATAATTCGGCTGCGCTTAATGAAAAAGTGAAAGCCAGAAAAAATAAAAAAAATGATAAATATCTCTTCATAATAAAGAAAGTCTAGCAGATATAAGAAATTTCTTCTAGAGAGTAATTTTTGTAATGTTATAGAATAAAATCGCTTTTTATGTCATAATAAGAAGATTATTAATAATATTACTTATTAAAAGGACACATACATGAGCTTTAAACCGGTTGATCCAAAAGTTGACTTCCCTAAACAGGAAGAAGAAGTATTAAAATTCTGGCAGGATAATGACATCTTCAAAAAGTCAGTTAGCCAGAGAGAAGGGGCAGAGGACTTTGTTTTTTATGATGGCCCTCCGTTTGCTACAGGTCTCCCACACTTCGGACATTTTATTCCATCAACCATTAAAGATATTATTCCACGCTATCAGACAATGAAGGGGAAACGCGTTGAGCGCCGCTTCGGTTGGGACTGCCACGGTCTTCCAATCGAGAACCTGATCGAAAAAGAACTCAACATCAACTCTAAACACGAAATTGAAGCTATGGGTATCGACAAATTCAACGATGCCTGCCGTGCTTCCGTTCTCCGCTACACAAGTGAGTGGCGCCAGACAATTACCCGTATGGGACGCTGGGTTGATTTTGATAACGACTATAAGACAATGAATCCTGAATATATGGAATCTATCTGGTGGGTTGCAAAATCTCTCTGGGATAAGGGCCTCATCTACGAAGGAAAATACATTCTTCCTTACTGTCCACGCTGTTCTACAGTTCTTTCTACTCACGAGCTTGCTCAGGGCTATAAGGATGTCCAGGACCAGACAGTAACTGTTCGCTTTAAGATTACTAAGGCTCCGGCCGGAGTAAACGACCCTGACATGGCAAACGGAAAAACTTATTTCCTTGCCTGGACAACAACTCCATGGACTTTGCCTTCAAACCTTGGTCTTTGTATGGGGCCTGATATCGACTATGTAAAGATTCTTGATAAGGAAAGCGGAGACTACTACATTTTTGCAGAAGCCCGCCTGTCTGCTTATTATAAAGATGATTCTGGCTACGAAATCATCTACCGCCATAAGGGTGCTGATTTTATTGATGCTGAATATGAGCCACTTTTCCCTTACTTTGCTAATCTTAAAGATCCAAAAGCCTGCGAAGAAATGAGTGGCCAGAAGTGCGAAAAGGGTGCTTTCCGCATGTTCAACGCAGCTTATGTTTCTACAGAAGACGGTACAGGTATTGTTCATATTGCTCCGGCCTTTGGTGAAGAAGATAATAAGGTATTCCGAGGTTCCGGTGTTCCAAACGTAGAGCCAATCGACGCAGAATGTAAGTTTACAAAAGAAGTTCCTGATTATCAGGGCCTTTTTGTAAAGGATGCAGATAAAGATATTATGAAGCGCCTTAAGGACGAGGGGAAGCTTGTAAAACGCGATTCTATTGTTCACTCATACCCTCACTGCTGGCGCTGTGGTTCTCCTTTGATTTACCGCGGTATTGGAAGCTGGTTCGTAAAGGTAGCTGATTATCACGACGTACTTCTCCGCGCTAACAGCAAAATCAACTGGCAGCCAAACCACATTAAGG
>CAKUWD010000219.1 GCA_934699065.1 uncultured Treponema sp. | reverse complement strand
GTACATAGAACCAAACATATATCCGCGAACAATTACTTCATAAGGAATCATCTTAAGCTTCTTTACAAGAATAGTACGGCCCTCAAATTCAGGCTTCTGGAACTCAGCAGGCATATCCTTCAAATCACTTGAAATCATGTGATTCTTTACAATGTCCTTAGTGTAATCAAACCAGAAATTAGCAAGAGCATTGAGCACCTTACCCTTGTCGGTAATCATAGTTGGCAGAATAACATCAAAAGCAGAAATTCTGTCTGTCGTAACAATTACCATGCGACCATCTTCAAGATCATAAACTTCCCGAACCTTACCAGAAATAATTTTCTTCATTTTATACCTCTATTTACTCAGCAAACCGCCGAATTTAATTCCAAAACGTGAACACAGCACATTATACTGATTTTCTTCCTCTCTGTCACGAAAGCCGGTTATAAACAAATTTGGAGTTCCACCGGTGGTTGAGTAGCCCGAAGGGCGTATCGAAACCACATCTTCTGCGGTGGTTTCGATACACTCGCTGCGCGAGCACTCAACCACCTCAAGAGCATGCCTCACCACTCCATCCACAGAATCTACAACCTTAATATCCGGCTCACAGGCTTCTTCAAAAACATCAGTAAAATTCAAAAAATGAGTACAGCCAAGAATTACTGCATCACAATCTTCACTGCGGAAAAAATCAATAGCAGGAGCAACTGCCTTCAGACATTCCTCGTGGCTGGCAGTAAAAGCATTATGTTCAATAAAAGAAATAAGCTGGGGATCCGGGCGGTTTATAATCGTACAGTCAGCAGCAAACTTATTTTTCAGTTCAATATTATAAGGGTTTTCGCAGGTTGCCTTTGTAGCAAGAAGACCAATGCGTCTTTTTTTAGAAAAACTTGCCGCAAGCTTAATTGCAGGAACAGTTCCAACAAACTTTACATCCGGGAATGTCTCGCGCAAAGCTTCCAGGGCATTTACGCTCATTGTATTGCAGGCTACAACAATTACCTTTGGAGAAAACTGCAGACGGATTTTTTTTACAAGCTCAGTAACACATTTTACAACTTCTTCATGAGACTTTTCGCCATAGGGAAAATTTGCAGTATCAGCCACGTAGACACACTCTGTCTTTGGAGCACGCTGCAAAAGAGTCGTCATATAAGGAATTCCGCCAACGCCGGAATCAATAAAAACAAAGTCAATCATAATTATTTAAATAGTGCATTAAAAGCATCTCGGGCAGCCGCGGCTTTATCAACTCCGCCAGCCCCTGCTACAGTTTTCTTGCTGGCTCGAAAATAATCGCAGAAGTTTCCTCTTTCCTTATCTCCTACAAACTCGGCAGAGCTTTCACGGCAGTCATTATGAGCCCCGCTTTCGTAAAATTCGCAGGCCTTGCAAACATGTAAATCTGCATGACAGAAAGAACATTCGTCTCCGCGTACCGGTTTTTCGATATTTATTTCTTTATGACATTTCCAGCAAATCATAATTATATAGTATCATTTTTTACAACTTTCTACTATAATTAAAATATGTTCACGCAGAATAAGTGTCTTGTACATTATTGCCGCAACCTTGCAATTTCCACTTTCGACGAAGATGGAAATCTCACAGACGATAAAAACTACTGTCTTGACCATATTCCAGACCCAGGTAAATTTAAAGCAGATATTTACAAATACATTTCAGAACACGACAAAATCGTTGGGCTTAATGCCTGCGGTCTCTTATTCTCAAACATCGATCTTTCAAATAAAAAATTCTACGGTTGTACTTTTACAAACTGCACTTTCAACAACATCAGTTCAAGTAATGTAGTTTTACGCATGTGTATTTTTGATTTTGCAATTTTCAACGACTGCAGCTTTATCAAAAGTAATTCATTATTTACAAGCTTTTCCGGAGCAACCTTTACACATACACTTTTTACTTCCAGTGATATAATTCAAAGTAATTTCAACGGAATTAAAGCTTATCAGTCTTCTTTTGATGATTCGGATCTTTTCAATTCACGCTTTATTGCTTCAACTTTGATAGACACATCATTCAGAAACTGCAACCTCAAAAAATCACTTTTCTATGATTCAATAAGAACAAACGTTTCGTTCAAGATGTCAAATACACGAGAAGCACTTTTTACACCGCAAGGAAAAACTGCAATTGAACAGGATCTTTCGTTTGGAAATTCTATTGTAGACGGAGACCGCTTATGAAAGTTTACTTCCATTTGAACCTGGGCGGTTTTTCAAACTGCTACATCGTCGTAAACGAAAAGACCTCAGAAGCAATCATTATAGATCCTGGAAAAATCACCGAAGAAATTATCTCTCGAATCGAAGACAACCACTTAAAGCTCGTTGCCGTTCTGATTACTCACAATCACGGTTCACACGCAGGCGGCCTTCATACTCTTCGAAAAATCTATTCGCCAAAAATTCTTGCAGCCGACTGGGAAGTTGCCGGAGAAAACACGACAGTTATTTCCGGAGATGGAACTGTAAGACTTGCAAAAATGATTGTGCGCTACATGTCTGTTCCAGGCCACACATCAGACTCAGTTGTTTATCAGATTGGAAACATTCTTTTTACCGGCGACATTCTTTCTGCCGGAGAAATTGGAAGCACAAACTCAAGTTATTCAGAATATATCTTGAAATCTAATATAGAAAAAAAGATTTTCTCTCAGCAGGATAATGTAATTCTCATGCCGGGCCACGGACCTCCGACAACACTCGGAGCTGTAAAAGCCTTTACTGCAGACTTTCAGAAAATGATTCAAAGTCCGCAGAACGACCGGGTAAGAAGCTAAGGTGGTTTCGATACGCCCTTCGGGCTACTCAACCACCGGTGATTGAGTGCCGCGAAGCGGTGTATCGAAATCACATGTTATCTATTTACAAGGGCAATATTTCCACAGACTATTCCGTATTTATCGAATACAAAATCATTGAGTGCGGTTGCAGCATCTTCAAAGCCCCTTCCCTCTGTTTTTCTGATGTAAGAAGCAAGTTGTGGTGTAAACTCAATTACAGTACCGCGATTTGCAAGATGAACAAAATACTTTGCAACCTCAGAAAGCCTCTGCTGCATTATGTAGGCCATAAACTCGTTATGCATAAGATATTCATCATTAGTATCGTAACCAAGAGAAGGCTGAGACTTAAAATAATCTATAAGGAAGTCTCTCGAAGTCGGATCAAAAGTGTAGAAAACAGCAGAAACATAATTACGGAATTCTGCATCTCGGAAGAAAATTGTATGCCAGCCTTCATGTGCTAAAAGATTTGTGCGGCTCCAGCCAGGAGTTTCGCGTGAAATAGAAACAAGCCCGCCTTCATTTGCCTTCACATAAATCCCGTCATCTTCAAAAAGTCCGTTATGAATTAAAATACGTTTAAGCAGAAGTTCTTCTTCATTAAGAGTAAAATTGAGTTCAGCTGCTTTGTTGAAAAATCTTGCCATTGATTCTGCACTGTAATCATGAGCATTATAGCCGTGCATGTCACCAAGCTGTTCGTTTGTTAAAAGCTTACCTTTATATCCCTGCTTTTCTACAAAGAAGGCAAGGCGGCGGAAAAGTCTGTCCTGAACTTCATAATTTCTGGTGTCAAAAAAGAGAATCTGGGGAAAACGGTCCCATTCGTAAATTTCATAATCTGCGGTTCGCCACTGACTTGTTTTGTAATTTAGAATAAGCCCCGGGTCTGTACGAATCGGATCCAGAACTTCTTTACCACTGACTTTTGTTCCCCGCATTATAAGTGATTCAACGCATTCCGAATTATCAGTAAATTCAGTGCGCGAAAACGGGGTGTTGAGGGCGCCGGTTGGAATTATAAGTTCACGGGCAGTTGCAACATTATTAAGGTAAAGCTTTTCTCCGCCTACATTCATCTGAACTTTTACAGAGTGCTCTTTTGTCGTTTTGTTTTCAGGATTTTCAGAAAGCAAAACACGATATTCTGGCAATGACTGTCTTTGATTACTCTGAACAGGAAAAATCATAGAGCTGCCTGAAAAATCAAAGCTCTTATTTTCAAAGTCTATTAAACCACCATTGCAGGCAAAGCCATAATAAGGAATCTCTTTACTTACATCAAAACCAATTTCGGCAGGAACAACACAGGCTGCGATTACACGACATCTGATTGTAGAATAAACAAAAAAACCTTCCGGTATATATTTTTCTATATTATCATTTTTCTGAACTGCAAAAGAAAGGTCAAAAAGTTCAGGAGCTTTTTTTTCATCAGCCTGTACCTGAATTCTTTTTATATCCGGATATTTTTTCTTTATAAACTTTCCATCAATTGTAAAATCATCTCCAGTCAAAAAACCATAACGTAATACAGTTTCTGCATCTGAAGCAAGAAGCTGCTTCTGTTTTTTTGTAGGCATCATCTGCAGGCAGATTGTAAGGGCAACACTTCCCTTTTCCTGATAGGTTTTATAAAAATATTCTTTCTGCTCTTGAGTAAATTTAAAATTTGCATATTCATTATTTACAGTACCTTTTGTTGCTGCAGAATCAAGAGCATAGAGGCGTGTCATTTCATCCGAGCTATAAAC
>CAKUWD010000218.1 GCA_934699065.1 uncultured Treponema sp. | reverse complement strand
AACTCAAGCTGATGCGTTACAATCAGCATTGTGCGGCCTTCTTTTGCAAGATCCATCATAACATCGAGAACTTCGCGAACCATTTCCGGGTCAAGGGCAGCCGTTACTTCATCAAAAAGAAGGATTTCCGGATTCATACAAAGAGCTCGGACAATTGCAACACGCTGCTTCTGCCCGCCGGAAAGTTGACGAGGATAAGAATCTTTTCTGTCTAAAAGACCAACGCGTTCCAGAAGTTTTTCTGCCTGCGCAGTTACTTCTGCTTTATCACGCTTTTGAGCTTTAACAGGTCCAAGCAGAATATTTTTAAGAACAGTAAGATTAGGAAACAAATCATAACTCTGGAAAACCATTCCTATTTTCTGGCGGATAAGGTGCATATCATTTTTGCGGTTAGAAATAACTTCGCCGTCAAGAAGGATTTCTCCCCCCTGAATTGATTCAAGGCCGTTTATACAACGGAGCAAGGTTGATTTTCCACAGCCGGAAGGACCAAGAATAACAATTACTTCTCCTTTATGAACATCAAGAGAAACGCCCATTAAAATTCCGCCGGCTTCTTTATATGATTTTACAAGATTATTGATTTTCAAAAGTGCCATATTCTATCCTCTCTGTCGTTTTTCGATTCTGTCTGCTGCAAGAGAAAGAGGCCAGCAGACAATAAAATACATAAAAAATATTATTCCGTAAACCGCAATCGATGCAGTTGGAATTGTAAGTCTGTTTGCTTCTATAATCTGCTGCCCGATTTTTACGACTTCTATTACTCCGACAAAAACAACAAGCGAAGTAGTTTTTATCATTCTGGTAATCAGATTCATGCTTAAAGGAACAAGTCTTTTTACCGTCTGCGGAATAATTATGTAAAAGAAAATCTGACGCTCTGTAAGCCCGATTGCCCGACCGCTTTCATATTGATGAAGAGGAATCGATTGAAGCGCACCCCGCACCAGGTCTCCCATTTCTGCAGTTCCCCAGAGAGTAAAAACAATTACCGAAGCTGCTTCTCCCGAAATTGAAATTCCAAAGGCATGGGTAATTCCAAAATATGCGAGAAAGAGCAAAACCATCTGAGGCATGATTCTCATAAATTCAAGATAAATTCCGCAAACTACTTTTACAGCGCGGTTCTTTATATTCATCACAATACCAAACAAAAAACCGAGCACCAAAGAAAGCGCAACAGAAAGTGCCGCAATCCAGATTGTAACTCCAAGACCACCGAGCAGACGTACAAAGTTTTTACCTTTAAAGAGAACGCTGAAGGCTGTGCTCAAGGCATTAAGAATTTCCGAACTGTCCATAACGCAACCTCTTTTCTATAAATCTGGATAAAAGCGAAATTGGAAGAAGAATAATAAAATAAGCAATAACAAGAAGTAAAAGTGATTCTTCTGTTTTGTAATAAAGTCCAATTAAATCTTTAGCAACATACATTAAATCTGCAAGTGCAACCGCACTGAATACAGAAGTTTCCTTAAGCAGAAAAATGATATTTGCAACAAGGCCCGGAACAGAAACTGAAAGTGCCTGTGGTAAAACCACATAACGTACAAGCTGGATTTTATTTAAGCCAACACACATACCGCTTTCGAGCTGTGGTCTGCCGACTGTTTCAAGGGAACTGCGGAAGGTTTCTGCCATGTAAGAGCCGCCCAAAAAAGTAAGGCCGATAATACCACACTGCTCCCCGCTCAACTTTACGCCGAGACGCGGTAATGCAAAATATAAAAAGAATAACTGAATTAAAAGCGGTGTATTGCGAGAGATTTCTGTGTACACTCGCACAATTACATTAAGAACAGGGATTTTCCAGTAGCGGACAACCGCGCAGAAAATCCCTGTTATGAACGAAAGTATTATTCCGATGAAGCCGATTCGCAGTGTGAGCCAGGTTGCTTCCACATAAAGCGGAATTACTTCTTTTATAAAATTAAAATCCATATATTAACTAAAGCGGTGGTTGAGCCTGTCGAAACCACCACACACACAATTTGAAACAGTCATTTCGACATGCTCAATGACCGTTTCAGTAATTTTACAGATTTCCGCCTTCTACTACAAGACTATCTGCATCAGAATCTTTTCCATATACTTCACGCAAAGTTGCTTCGTAGTCTGCATGAAAGAAATTCTCTTTTCCAAGCTCTTTGATTTCATTGTTGAGCCAGTCAAGAAGATCTTTATTCCCCTTCTGAACAGCAGGTGCAATTGCATCAAGACTTCCTATAGAATCAGCGCCGGCTCCTACAGCAAAGCTTGGATTTTCAATAGCCCAGGCAAGAACTTCAGTATTATCTGTAGAAAGTCCATCTCCACGTCCATCAAGAAGTGCATTATAGGCTTCTGAATACTGATCGAACTTCAAAAGATTAATTTTAGGATAATTCTTAGAAAAATAACTTTCTGCAGTTGTTCCCTTTGCAATAATCAAAGTCTTTCCATTAAGCTGGCTTGGGTCTGTAATCAATGCAGATTTTGGAGAAACAATTCCCAAAGCTACCTTCATATAAGGAAGTGCAAAATCAACCTTTTCTGCACGTTCTGGTGTTACAGTAAAGTTTGCAAGTACAAGATCAACTTTTCCTGTAGCAAGAACTTCTACGCGGGCAGCAGCTTCAACAGGAACATATTTTACCTTTACGCCAAGATCTTTTGCGATGCGGTTTCCAAAGTAAACATCATACCCCTGATACTCTCCATTTTCATCAACATAACCAAATGGCTTTTTGTCGCTGAATACGGCAATTTTGATTGTCTTAGACTTTTTGATTTCTGCAACAGTGCGTCCTGTTTTAGGTTTTGCAGAAAGTGGTGATATGGCAGCGAATGCCAGAGCAAATGCCAATGCTTTTACAATTGTGTTCTTTTTCATAGTGTACTCCTTTAGTTACCTAGTAAGATAGTAGGTTTTGATTTATAGGAGTAATATATATTTATTTACCTACTATGTCAATAGGTTTTATATTTTTTTATAAAATATAAACGAGGCACATGCGTCGGGCAAGCCCGCCGCTATCTGCATGGAAATTTATATACGTGTGCGCTCACGCGCACTGCGATTCCACTCTCCTCGCTGATGTGCCTAGTTGGCTGCGCCAACTAGGCACATCCACTCGGCCTCAGCGCAGAGAGTGTCGCCTACGTAGGCTTTACCGGCTTGTTTAATCATTTTTGGACTGTTGCGGAGGAACTCAATTTCCATGCGAACCTTATCACCAGGGCGAACCTGATTGCGGAACTTTACCTTGTCCAGAGTAGCAAAGAAGAAAAGTGCATTACCAGGAACAATGTTGAGGTAACGCAAAGCAGCTCCACCTGCCTGTGCCATTGTTTCGCAAAGGATTACTCCAGGAACTACAGGGTACTCAGGAAAGTGTCCCTTAAAGAAAAACTCGTTTTCTGTAAATGTATGCTCACAAACGCAACCCTTTTCATCAGCAGAAATAATTGCGTCTACAAACAAAAAAGGTTCGCGGTGTGGTAAAAGTGATTTAATGTCTGTTGTTAATGCCATTGTATTCTCCTAAGAACGTCATCCCGAATTCATTTCGGGATCTATAACATAGATGCTGAAACATGTTCAGCATGACTGTGTATAACCTTATCTTACAATTTAATTCGACAAAAAACAAGTTATTGTCAAAATAAATCTACCTATTTATTCAAACCAGTTTTCCAGCATAAGCGGTGAAACTTTCTGAACAGGCTCAAAGTGCTTAATGTTTCTTGTAACGAGAATCATATTGTTAGAAACCGCGATTGAAGCAATCTGTGAATCCTGAAAATCAATTCCAATTCCCTGCTCCTTTAGTCTTGAGCGGATATCTGCATGAATCCAGGCAGCGTGATTATCATACTGAATGATTTCATAGTTAGATTGAATGTCGTCGACAAGTTTTGAAAAAATGTAATCTCTTTTCTTGCCAGAAGCCATAATATTTACACCAAATAAAAGTTCATTCCAGGCAGTTGAAGGAAGAGAACATAGCTTTTCATATTCTTCAAGCTTTTTAAAAACAAGTGGATTTGGCTTCGGTCGAAACATTTCGGAAATGATATTTGTATCAAGAAGATAATATGGTCTGATCATAGATTATACTCCATCAAAAACATGGTCACCTTCCGGGCGGCCATAATAACCACGTTCACGCAGGCTGTCAAAATATTCTGTGTAATCAAAATCATCATCATCATCAAGTCCAAAGTCATAGCGGGAATCATGAATTCTTTCTGCCAGACTCTTTTCTTTTTTACCGCCCTTAGTGAGCTCTTCAAAATCTTCTTTTGAAATAAGATAAGCTACCACATTATTATGACGGGTAATTGCCAAAGGATTGCCCTGCTCTGCCTGATGAATAAAAAGCGGCAGTTTGTTTTTAGCTTCGTAAACTGGAACTGTGTTCATTGCGTCCTCCTGTTATATTTCAGGTATGATGATAATGGAATGATAGCTATTTGTCAAATTTTTAGCTATTTATTTATATCTGGAGAAAAAAAAGACCGCGCCACTTTGCAGTAACGCAGTCTTTTCACAATGCTGTCATGCTGAACTTGTTTCA
>CAKUWD010000217.1 GCA_934699065.1 uncultured Treponema sp. | reverse complement strand
CCTTCCAGTATCTTCTATTATATCAGAAAAAACGAAATCAGTATTGTTTTCTACATGTTTTTTAACAAAAAGATGCTCTTTTTTAAGAATAATATCTATACCGGCAAAATGTTTGCTAAACTCTTTTTTACACACCGCAAGTTCTATCACTTCTTTTATAAACACAGATGGAATACGTGCGTTTTCCCCCGCCTGATTGCAGGCAGAAAGAAGAACCCGCCGCTGAATTGCAGGAGGAAGAGAAATAAAATCAGCCAGAGAGATTTCTTCACCACCATCTGAAGTTTTATTTACGGATACTTCTTCCACAACAGATTTGATAAAAGCCCCATCTTCTGCAGCTCTTTCCGCACCAGAGAGTACCGCTTTCTGCCAGCCTGGAAAAGATTCATCCAGAAAAGGAAGGAGTTTTAATCTGATTTTATTGCGAAAATAATCTGTTTCAAGATTTGTTTTATCAGTCCGCCAGGTAAAACCGCGGTCAGTTACGTAGTTTTCGATTTCTGCCCGAGTTATTTCTATAAGAGGTCTTGCTAAAAGGCATTTACCAGACTCCAGCAGACGGCTCTTTTTTATGCCTGCCGCCGCTTCGGTCGGACTCCCCTGTAAAAATCGCATGAGAAGAGTTTCAAGCTGGTCATTTTGATTATGGGCCAGGCAAAGAAGATCCAGATTATGAGCCGCAGCAAATTTCTTAAAAGCCTGATAGCGTAAATAACGGGCAGCTTCTTCAGTTCCTCCGCCGCGCCGCTGAGCTTCTTTTTCAACTTCTCCACGCCCAAGTTCCACAAGCTCGCAGGTGATTTCGTGACCGTGTCGCTTTAATTCTTCGCAAAGCTCGATTACAAAGTCTGCATCACCCTGGCTTTCTTCTTTTGGCCTGATATTATGATTTATAGTTATTACAAAAATTGAATTAAAAATCTCGGATAAAACAAGCAAAAGAGAAACTGAATCTGCGCCGCCGGAAACAGCAAGGCCGACACGAGGGGCCGGATTGTGAGACGCAATATCTCCAAAAATCTCATCAAGTTTAGCTTTTACTTTTTCTTCAAATTTACACATAAAAAAAGGCCGCTCCACAAAATGTGGAACAGCCTTTATTATACACCAAAAAACGCTATTTAGCGAGTGCCCGGCGTGCCGTGTCATTGTCCGGCTTGACCGGACAATCTCTTAGCCACGAGCAGGTGATACAGTAACGAGTGGAAGTTCTGCGCTAGTAAGAATTTCAACCTTGCTGTCAAGCTTAAGATCCTTTACGCGGAGAGCTTCACTAACGTTGATTCCAGAAATATCAGCTGTGATAGTCTCTGGGAGGTCTGCAATAGCAGCCTTGATCTTGATTTCGTTATTGCGTTCTTTCTTGAAACCACCCTTAAGAACACCGGCTGGAGTTCCTGTGTAGTGAATCTTGATTTTCATAACGAGTTTTTCGTCTGCATCTGGTGCAAAGAAATCTGCGTGAAGTACTTTGTCGTTGCGGATGTTGTATTCAACGTCCTTGATCAAAGCGAGAGAGTCTTTTCCATCAACCTTAAGAGTGATAGAAGTTGTTGGAGTGATTGTTCTCCAGATCTTGTTGAATTCTACTTCGCCAACTTCAATAGATGTAGCCTCGCCCTTTGAATTGTAAACAACGGCAGGGATACGTCCTTCTTTGCGAAGATTTTTAGCAGCTGTTTTACCAGTAGCTGTACGAAGTTTTGCTTCGAGTGTCTGCTTACTCATTTTCTTAAAGCTCCTTATATCCTTAAAAATGTTTGAGTATATTAACAGAAAATGGAAGTTTATTCAATAGAAGATACAGAAGGCACAGGAGGGGGAAGTCTCCCCCTGCGCCTCAACCGCCTCCGGCGTTTTCGGCTACCCTCTCTCCTAGGGGCGTTGCCCCTAAGACCCCATTGAATGGATAATTACTAACGCAATTTTCGATTTTATCCCGCCCAGCTTGCCCGCCGTTGTAGGTTGGACCAGGGGCTTACGACCAGCCCAATCATTATTATATTTTAGCGATAAACTCTGTCAAGGCAGTCTTCTTAATTCGGAACTATTCATTTTCCAGGCCAAGTTCTTTTTTAAAATATTGTAAAGCAGAATATTTAAATCTTGAACTTTCAGGAATAGCTGGATTCTTCTTATGACGAAGATAATCTTTTTTATACTCTGCAACAAATTTTGTAAAGGCTCGTTTTATTTCTCGTTCCTTAAATTTTATGTAGTTATACTCTTTATGCTCTATCTCAGGATACTTTGAAATATCAATATATTCCTCACTTGAAATAACAACCGCCTTTGTATAATCAAGACCTGAATTAGTTATGGGATTTGTTATGTAACGGTCCTTTATATTTGGTAAATGAGTTCTTATTGGAATAGCAAATTTATTATTTTCTACTTCAACTACAAGAATAATATAAGGTCTAGTTTCTCCTTTAGTTAGTATTTCCGGGCAATTTTTATATTTATTATAAAACGTTGTTGACAAATATCTTAAATCCATATTCCTCGCCTTATAAAAAAAGCCCTGTAGTTACCTACAGAGCTTCATCAATCGAGCTTTATTTTTTTAGCCGGGTCAGGCTCTCCGACCCCAATCATCTATCGGATCTTATTTATTTAGCCAGGACAAGCCCTATGTCCTCGTCATCTACTGTAAATATACGGTAGAAGTTATATAAAAGTCAAGGAAAAATGTAATTAAATTATTTACTTCCTATCCAGCTGGAAACATATAATCCATCTTTATCCTTAAACTTTCCTAATAGAATTTTAATTAAGTCAATAAAAACAAATATTCCGCTTATTAAATAAAATGGAATTACGAAATAAAAAGGAATCGATATTGCAATTCCTAATATTGTTAATAGGATATATAACAATCCAGTTCCAGTTTTATTAACATAAAATCTGTGTCCCCCCAATCCTCCAAGCAAAATCACAAACAATAAAGCTTTTCCTCTACTTTTTGGTGAAACATCAAAGTTTTCGTTCATAGTTTTTCTTCCTCCGTTTTTTATTACAATAAATCATTTATTGCATTTTTTATAATTTCATTTACAAGCTCATCTTCATCAAGTTCTTTATTTGTATTATTTTCTGTATTTTCAGTTGAGGTCTGAGATTGATTATTTACGCTACCTGCAAATTTTCCAATTGTACCTACTGTAGAAATTGTTTGAACAATTCCATAAAGCACAAGTACAATAATCACAATAAGAATTATTGTTTTTATTATACGGCCTAATTTTTGAGAAGGAGTTTCTATCATTTTCTTCCATTCTTTTGCTTCTTTTTTGCATTTGTTTTTCTTCAAAATAACGATAGCTGCTTCCATTTTTCTTTGTGCCATCTTTTTATAAGTTCCGCTAAATGTACTGAGTTGCTTTTGAACTTCGAACATCTGAGTAAGCTGTTCCTGTATTTCTAAAGGATCATTCGAGAATGTAAATCCTTTTATGAATTCAATTCTTTCGTTTTCTTCTTCTCGTTTCTGGTTTGTTTTTTCCTGAGCATTAGCTAAACTCTGACCAGCAACTTTTGTTGCTGATTTCCCAACTTTCTTTCCAAATTTTACAAGGGAATATGCATCAGACACTACACTTGAAACATCATCTGTAACTGATGCTGCATTTGCTATCATTTTGTCTATATTTTCTTTTCTGTCTGTTGTTGAGTTTTGTCTAACTCCACATTTAGGACAAAAGATTAAATCACTTGCAATTTCTTCGCCACATCCTTTACAGCGTCGAACCGCAGGAGTTTCTTCTTTTTTTTCCTGTAATTCTTTTTGCGGTTCTTGTGTTGCTCCACATTTTGGACAGAATTTAACATCATCTTCAATTTCAGCATTACACTTTATACAATTTTTCATAAAGACACCTCTCACATAATTGTAGATTATATATATTTTTATTTTTACATAATTGTAAATAAATTGTCAATAACTGAAGGATATGTAAAACTATAAATTAATATATTCTATGTATTGGTGATTTTAAATGAATAGTTTGCAAAGTTGTCTTGCTAAAAACATGAAGTTCTATCGTAAGAAAGAGGGGCTTTCTCAAGCAGCCTTAGCTGAAAAAGCAGGTACAGCACCAAATTATATTGCATTAATTGAAGTAGGTAAAAATTTTCCATCACTTCAAATGTTAGAAAAAATCGCCAGTGCATTAAATGTTGATAGTCTTGATTTATTTGATAAAAACTCTTTAGAATTAATTGATTCTGATAATTTAAGAAAACAAATTATTTCTACTATTTCAGAAGTTATTAATGAAAATTTTGAGAAATATACTGTAATAAAATAACTTTCAATTATTTTTTTACATATTTCAGTATTTTGCTTTTTAAGCCACATTAATTCACGTTTATATTTATTTTTCCGTGGCGGCCGGCTGGCCTTTGGAGCCTCCCCGGCTCATAGTCGACAGGATTCGCCGCGACGGTCAGAGAGCTCGGAAAAATAGAAATCTCTGCACTTCCTGTGGACAGGATTCGCCACTCCAGTCGGAAACCTCCTGTTTCCTCCTTCCGTGGCCGCCTCCGCTCACTTCCTGCCACCTCCAGTGGCAGGAAGTGAGCGGA
>CAKUWD010000216.1 GCA_934699065.1 uncultured Treponema sp. | reverse complement strand
GACCTAAGCACCCGGTTTCTACAGCAGATGATGCAATTATAAAATACGAAGGAATTACAATTACACGTTCATCAAATAAAATTGACGATGTTGTTCCAGAAATTACTCTTAACGTTCATGATAAAACTGAAAAGACTGCAACAATTGCCGTAAAACCTGACACAGAAGCTTCTAAGGCTGCAATAATAGAGTTTGTAGGAAAATATAATCAGGCTGTAGCGGAGCTTAATATTCTTTCTCAAAATAAGCAGGAAATTATTGATGAGCTTGATTACCTTTCTCCTGATGAGAAGGAAGCTGAACAGAAAAAACTTGGTCTTTTCCAGAGTGATTTTTCCCTTACAAATATTAAATCAAACATGTCTTCTACACTTGCTGCACGATATTTGTTTTCTGACACAGCCGAAATCACAATGCTTTCACAGCTTGGAATTGCAACAAATGCCGGCGGTTATTCAGGCGGATATTCTCAAAGTAAGCTTAGAGGATACCTTGAAATAGATGAAAAAAAACTGGATGATGCAATTTCAAATCATCTGGATGATATAAAAATGCTTTTTGGTTATGATTCTGACGGTGATTTAATCGTTGATACAGGAATTGCATATAAGCTTGATAAGCAGATTTCAGCTTATACCCAGACAGGTGGAATTCTTGCAATGAAAACTTCATCTCTGGATTCAAAAATAAAAAGTTCAGAAAGTAAAATTTCAAAGCTCGAAAATCAGATGGCTAAAAAAGAAGCAGAACTTCGAAATAAATACAGCCAGATGGAAGGTTCACTTAACAGCCTGGAAGCTCAGCAAAATACAATTTCTAACTTTACAAAACAACAGCAAAATCAAAAATAAGTAAGGCAGGTAGAATATGATAGAGTTTTATATAAACGGACAGCAAGTTGATGTACAACTGGAAGATGAACAGTCAATTGGAGATGTTCTCAAATCCTTTGAAAAGACCTGTGAAGAAAATGAAGCCGCTGTAATCGGAATTACAGTAAACGGAAAACAAATTACAGCAGAACTTTTTGATGAAGAGTCTGAAAAACCTCTTGAAAAAAATACAAAGTTTGAATTTTCAATCGTAACTAAAAATGATATTAAAGAATCTTTTTCAAAACTCTCAGAACTTTTTGCTGAACTTGCCTCTCAAATGGAAAATGTTCCAGTTGCTCTTCAAAGTGGAAAAAATCTTGAAGTAAGTGAATCTATTAAAAAGCTTGCAGACAGTATTGAACAGTTCTGCCACATTGCAACACTGGCTTCACTCTTCCCAGATACTTTTACTCCAGAAAAGCTCAACGGTATTAACTTTAAGGAATTCTTTTCTGAATTCTCGCCTATTCTTAAAGATTTTGAAGATGCCCTTCAGAACAATGATACAGTAATGCTCGGAGATCTTTCTGAATATGAAATCTGTCCTAGACTGAAAGAGATTTCAAAATCCTTACAGACTTTATAAATAAAGCTCAGAAGGAGGTAATAAATTATGTTTTTTTTATTAGGATCCGGAAGTGGTTCACCTCTTGAAGCACGAGTAGCACATCGTGGAGACATAGCTATTATTATCATTCTTCTGATTGCAATTACAGCTGTTTTAGGTATTGCCTTTTTTATATGGCTGCGATTCAAAAACTATTATAAATCAGAACAGTATCTTGAAAAAGAAAGAAGCCGAAAAACAAAACTTAAAGACATCAAGAAACTGGCAAAAGATAATAATCTTTCGCAAACCGAAATTAATACTCTCTGGGAAATTTGTCGCATTACAGAAACAAATAATATTCTTTACTCTATCAAAAGCAACAATGAAGTAAATGAACTTTTCCACACTGCCTATGACATCATGATTCAGCAAAAATTATTTACTGATGAAAAGCTGAATAACTTTTTTACAACTCTTTTTAAACTTGAACTTATTGTTGCACAGACTAAAAAAGTTCTTTCTACAAGACAAATTCCTGAAGGTTCTGTAATATTTTATATATCCAATGAAGGGGAACAATATCCTTTTACAGTAACCTTAAACCAGAAAGATTTCTTTACAGCTGAAATACCTGAATTCATTTATAAATCTCCACGCAGACCGGAGCTTCTTAACCGCAGCCGTTTTACCTTTAAAACTTCTGACGGACTTTCTTACAATCTGATATCAAGAATAATCCGTTACAATGAAGGAAATGACGGAAAATTTTACATGGTTATTTCTCATTCAGAACAACTTGAATGTCAGGCACAACGACACTTTAAGCGAGAATTTTTTGAAAAAGAATGTACATTTAAGGCAGTTAAAGTAAATGAAAATCCGGCTAAAGGCGAAGAAACATATTCTTTTTCTGAAAAAGAATATAGTGGAAAAATGTCAAATATATCTGCCGGAGGATGCTGTATTCAAACTGACCTTCCAATCAAGGAAAAACAATACATTGGCGTAAAACTCCCTGATTCTGGAATAGATGAAACTATTGTCGGAATTATCCGTAGAACAAGAAGACTGCCTACCGGAAAACTTGCCCTTCATATTCAGTTTGTCCAGATTTCACTTGCAGCAAAAAACAGAATCAATGTTCTTGTATATAAATATGAATTGTAACAGTACTTATTTCTTTATACTAAATACATTTAGATTACAAAAAAAAGACTTGATAACACGGTGTTTTTGGAGTATTCTATAATAATATGAGAGTAATTGAGCTACAGAACATTCAGCGGGAAGAAGGACAGATTTTCTACTTGCGTAAATATACTTGTGACGCAGTAATGGAATTCCCGACAAGTACTGATACTGTTCAAATTTTCTTCAGCATCGAAACAAGCCCTATGGGAAAAAAGATTATTGAGCTCTCATTCCCTCAACCAATTAATTACCCTCTTATTCCGGTAAAAAAAGCACTGCTTGAATATATTCTTACAGAAGAGCTCGAAGGCAGACTGCCTTGCTGACTTTCACTACACATTCTCCAGAAGAAACAATTGCACTTGGTGTGCGCATAGGTAACAAACTCAAAAAAGGCGATGTTATTGCCATGCAGGGAACTCTTGCTGCCGGCAAAACAACAATTACAAAGGGAATCGCCCAGGCCCTGGGAATTTCAGAAACTATTACAAGTCCTACCTTCTGTTTAATCAGTGAGTATTATGGAAAAATGCCGCTTTATCATATGGATGTTTACAGACTTGAAGGCGGCGAGGATTTTGTAAATCTTGGAACTGATGATATGATTTACGGAGACGGAGTCAGCATTATTGAATGGTCTGAAAAAATTATGGAAGAGCTTCCTTCGCGTACCATTATTTTACGTCTTACACCTCAGGAAGATGGAAGCCGTTTAATTGAAATTGAAAACTGGAATAACGGGGAAATATAAAGAGGTAATTAACAAAATGAATATTCTTGCTTTAGATTGTGCTGTAACACGTATTTCTCTTGCTGTAAAAACTGAGACAAAGTTTATTTCGACTACTTATGACATTGGTATGAGACAGAGTGAGATTCTGGTTCCGGCAATAGATGAAATTCTAAAAAAAGCTGAAATCACAGCTGCAGAATTAAATGCCTCTGCCCTCACTATAGGTCCGGGAAGTTTTACAGGATTAAGACTTGGAATTTCTGCCCTAAAAGCTATAGAACTTGCTTACAATGTACCTGTTTATGGAATTTCATCTCTAGAAAATTATGCCTTTCCATATAAAAACTTTGGAATTCCACTTCTTTCATGTATTGATGCTAACAAAGATAAGTTTTATGCCCGAATCACTAATGGTGAAAAACTTCTTCTGAAAGATGATGATTATGAACTTGAAAAAATTTCAGAGGCTGTTAAAGATATTGAAACAATCTGTATCTGCGGCCCTGATGCAATGAAGCTTTCAGAAAAATTAAAAGCAATCTATACTGCAAAAAATTTTTTGATTCCAACTGTATCTTCTCAGACAGCTGAATCTCTCATTAAAATTACAGAAAATTTATTAGAAAAAAAAGCCGAACCGCTTAAAGATTTTGACGGTCCGGTTTATTTACGAGCAAGTGAAGCTGAGCTGAAACTTCAGGGAACTATTTCTTAAGAAGCTTACTGAGTGCGCTCATTGCACTGATTGCCTTTTCTTTACCTGGTTCCTGTGTATCAACCACAGCTGCTTTATTTTCATTCTGTATGGCATCGAAAACTTCCTGACGGAATACCTTTACATCCTTAGGTGCTTCAACTCCGATTTTTACCTGATCTCCGTGTACATCTATCAGTGTAATTGTAATATCGTTTCCGATTTTGATTTTTTCGTCTATTTTACGTGAAAGGATAAGCATTAGCACCCTCCTTTCTTGTTTAAGGCTTGTACAATATCAACTTTTGTTGACCAGCGGTTATCACTCAAGATTGCCTGCATACATTCATGATTCTTTTTATTAATTACAAGAGGCCCCTGAAAGTTTGCAGTTATTGCAGATCCATCATGAGGCACTGTTACAATTGTCATGATTATTATATCTTCGGGTTTAGTAATTCCAATTTTCCTAAGCGATTCATCATCAATATCCGTCTCATAATCACTACAAACGAGAAAAGGATCAATAATCAGAAATGCCAGATTTGGATCCTCGCAAGATTGAA
>CAKUWD010000215.1 GCA_934699065.1 uncultured Treponema sp. | reverse complement strand
AGTCTGGAGTATATCAATTTTAGATGAAGTTTCTTTAGAAATTGCTTCAAGTCTGTTTTCAGTCTCTGTCTGGAGTCTTTCGAGTTTCTGCAGAGTTTCACTCTGAACATTGTCCAGACTCATATTCATCTGACTGATTTTTTCTTCGAGTTCAGGTTTTAGCTCAGCAGCCTTACGTTCTGCTTCATCACACTGGCTCTTGATTGCCTGAACAGAAGCCTCTGCATTTGAAACAGAAGTAGTTGCTTCTGCTGCAACCTGTTTGAGTGTTTCAGAAAGTTTTTCCTGCATGTCTGTAATTTCTGTCTGCAGGCTTGTTGAGCGCTCATTACACTGACGCAGGCTTGTTTCCAGCTGGGTGCGGAGATTTTCAATTCTAGCCTTGTAATCTTCTTCAGTATTAGAAAGCTCTTCTATGCGGTTACCAAACACATTCTGAAGCCCTTCAATCTGCTGAGAGTATTCATCCTGAAGACCTTCAAAGCGGCCAAGGTATTCTTCCTTGATTTTTGTATATTCAGAATTGTAGATTTCGTTGAGACTCTGAATCTGTTCGTCCTGGCTGTCTTTAAGTTCAGCAAGCTTTCTGTCGTTATCACTTTGAGCTTCATTAAGAGAGGCTGAAAAATCCTGAACCAGACGTTCATGCTCTTCTGCAAACTTTTTGTGTTCTTCTACAAAAAGACGGTTAAACTCATTTATCTTTGTATTGTTAGTTGCCGTTGCATTTTCAAAAGCAGCAGCATAGGTTTCCTGGAACTTTTTAAAGTCATCATCAAACTTTTCGGAAAGGGCAGAGTAGTTACCTTCATTTTTCTTCTGAATGTTTTCCATCTGCTTTGTGTATTCAGCTTCAAGCTTGTTGCTGTCTTCGTTGAATCTTGCAAGAGTTTTTGCAATAAGACCATCGTTGCGGCCTCCAATAGATTCAAGCTGCTGATTGTATTTTGTCTGAAGAGCTTCCACCTTGCCGGCAAAAACTTCAGAAAGCTGACCAAGTTTTTCGTTGAACTTTTCATTGATTTTTATGATATTAGCCTTTGCATCTGTAATAAGCTTGTTTTCAGATTCCTTGTATGAGGCAGTAGCGGCAGAAGTCTTATCATCAAACATTTTGATAAGTTCTTTTTCTTTAGTCTCAAGTTCAGAATGAATGATGCCGGTTCTGTTTGTAATATCATTTCTGATTGCAAGAGTCTGTTTTTCAAGCTCATTCTGAAGGGCAGCAGTCTGTTCACCAAGCTCCTTAAGGTACTGGTCTGTTCTCTGCTGAGCCTGTTCGCTGAGGTGAGTAAAGGCAGTGTTCTCAAGCTTTTCTGCACTGGCAGCAGCCTGGTTGTAAGCTTCCTGAATACTCTGTTTGATTTCATCAAGAGCCTTTTCTGCTTCGCCTTGAGAAGTTTTAATTTCCGAAGCCAGCTGGGCAGCACGGCTTTCATAATTTTCAAGGAGGGTAGAGCCAACAGCCTTAAGCTGCTCGGCATTTTTTACAGAGAATTCCTTTGAAACCTCAGGAATGCGTTTTTCTATCAGGGCAATCTGCTGCTGCTGTTTAGAAAGTTTTCCGTCGAGCGAAGTTATTACGCCGCTTTCTTTATGAAGTCTTTCAAGATTTTCTTCAACCTGAGCAGTCATATCATTAAGCTCGTTAAGAATCTTTGCATAGCCATCAATCTGAGCCTTAATATTTTTTACAGCATTTATACTCTGGTCAAAAGTCTGCATTTTAGAGTTAAACTCTTCGTTCTGCTGTTTCAAAAGTTTTACGGCAGCATTAGCCTGAGTCTGCTGAGCATTGAAGTCTGAAATAATCGTATTGAATCTGGTCTGAATCTTATTAAAAGCTTCGTTCAAGTCATTAGTTTTTTTGTTTGCAAATTTGTTGATTCGTTCCAGAGGGTCATCTTTTTTGCCAAGCATGCGGAAGTATAAACCTACTCCAAGCGAAATGACAGTAGAAAAGAGAATTGCGATTACGATTTCCATTTTTTATCCCCACCCATTTTTTTATGTCAGTCTGATTTTGAATCAGAGTTGTTATCTGTTTTTTTGTTTTTTTTGCCAAAGAACAATTCAGAAATCTGTCCATAATGCCAGAAAGTAAAGTCAGCAATCTTAGATTTTTTTCCGAACCATCCTGAATGTGGAAGAATCAGCCAGGCTGTTTTCATTCCAATATTATGTGCACCAAGAATATCGTATTTATGATTATTGCCTACGTAAAGAATCTGCTCTGGTGGAAGATTAAACTTTTTTGCAAGTTCCAGAAATGGAGTAGAATCAGGCTTTAAAGCTCCAGCTTCTTCCGAGCCAAGTACAACATCGCATAAATCCTTTACACCCCAGATGAGCCCTTCTGTTCAGGAGGAAAATCAGAAAGAAGACCAATTTTATAGCCGTTATCCTTCAGCTGATGAATAAATTCAATAGCTCCTTTACAGGGCTTTATGTTTATAAAATATTTTTCAAGACCTTTATAAATGATTTTTTCAAGCCGCTGTTCAGCTTCTTCCTGCGAACAGTTCAGCTTTTTAGCCATATGAGAAGCCTGAAGCTTTACAAACTCAGGAGTGGCAGCTGTTCTGTGCATAATGTTACGAACGAGCCCGTATTTGAGAAAGAAAAAAGAATGATACATGAAGTAAGGAAAAACGCGCAGATTAAATTTCCACGCTCTGTAGAGAGTGCCATCGATGTCAAATGCTACAGCCTTAATCTGTGTTAAATCAACATTATTCACCTTTCCATTATATCATAAAACTGTAAATACGTCATTATTAATTTGTCAGATTAATTTTTTGCCCTGTGCTGGATGCAAAATCAAGGAGCCAGTGACGAATACAGTCCTGCCAGTCTGCCGAAAAGCGGCTTTCCAGCAGAGTTCTGTCATACATATAATAGAAGTGCTCAAGAATTTCCCGCCGAACCTCAGAATTTATTTCCGGAGACTCTCTGAATAAGGCATCAATAAAATCAGCCGCATCATGAGCAGAAAAGAAAGATTTATTCATAGTAGAAGAAAGCATATACAAAGCAAGCGGAATACAGTTTACACTGTGCTGCTTTATAAAGAGAACGCTTTCAACAATTCTTACAGCCTTATTTCTGATTTCTTCAAGATACTGTTCCGCTTCTTCTTTTGGAAAAATACCAATTTTAAAACACTGCTTAAACCAGGCATAAGTTCCTGCGGCAATCGCAACATGAATACTTGGAACACACAAAAGGTGAGGATCAAAAAAGTGAATCGTGCGGAATTTATGCGACTTATAATATTTTGGACGAGTAGTTGTAGTAAGGCAAAAGCGGTATATCAAAGAAGAGTTTCTGTAAATCCTTGTTAAAAACTTTAGATAAAGACAAAGGTATTGAGCCGCTCTTTTGTAGCCCAGCCGTTTTTTCAGCATATCCATAGGCTGAATAAAAAAGTTTACAAAGTCGAGGTAAGTGTCAACATGATCAGGCACAAAAGGAATCTTGTCATCAATATCAGTTTCAACATTTATTACCGGGCGCTTTGTTAAATGAAGCTTCTGCAGCTGCTGAATCAGGAAAAAGTCTTTTAAAATCGTAAAAATGTATTTCCAGGCATAATGCGCAGTTTTCGGGCGAGTAGTAAGAAAAATAAATGGTGCAACCTTTGAATAACTTTGAATCGGTTTTGCAGAGACTTTTTTCATGTCCTTTTTATTATCTGACTTTAATAACATTATAATTGTCCCTCTTCATGAAGTGAGTCGAGTCGGGCGAGCCGGCTTTTGTCTGGTTCTATGCAGAGATTTTTTTCCTGTGTCGGCAGAACAAGACCTTTCGGACCATTCTTTGCACGGCGCAGATATTTTACATGAGTATAATACAAATCTGTTTTTCCGGCATTACGTGCCTTTGAATAATAAACAGCAAGATTTGCCGCATCCAAGAGAATGTCCAGAGGAACAGTTTTTCCCTTACGAGCCTTTATAAAAACATAGCCACCCGGAAAGTCCCGCACGTGGAGCCACATATCGTCGCCACGAACATGATGACGAAGCAGCTCATCGTTTTCGTTTGCATCGCGGCCAACAAGAATGTACCAGCCATTTACAGTGTAATCAAGCCCCGGGTGAGTTTTTTTCTGCTGCTGTTTTGGAGTAGTGTCGCGGCGCAAAAGCTGCTCAATTTTTACCGGGTTCTTTTCGTTTTTGATTTCCTCGTAAAGAGAGTCCAGTTTTTCAAGCTGCTTTTTTGCAATCTCAATATCGTGAACAAGCTCTTCGCTGCCACTTACAGACTTCTTGTACTGCTTATAATAGTCAGCCGCATTTTCCTGAGCCGACTTTTCCGGATCAATCAAAAGTCGAACCGTCTTTCCAGATTCATAATCTTCACATTCAAGATAGCGCGAGCTGCCGTCAATAAGATGCCCGAAACTCAAAATCAAATCACCCTGATGCTTAAGCTGCCCCGCATTCTTAAACGATTCCAGCTTTGCCTCCAGATTATGCAGAGCCGCCTCTTTTTTCGAGCGCGTAGAGTTGTACCATTTTTCAGCCTTCTCAAGCAACGCTTCCCGCGAAAGAGTATCCGAATGCTCCGAGTACCACCAGTCGATATAAGAGTTGAAGCTTTCAAAGGTGGGGGAGGCATCCCCCTCGC
>CAKUWD010000214.1 GCA_934699065.1 uncultured Treponema sp. | reverse complement strand
CATTATTATTTGTTTCCTTTGCAGCTTTTGATTCATCAACTATTCCTTCCATATCTTCAAAATAGTCATAGGCCCATGCATGGTAAATACCGTTTGAATTTGTTGTCTTCCAGACTTCATTAAAATCACCAACTGCAACTTCAACTCTGAATGTTCCTGTTAAATTACTTCCGTTCCAGTTCTGGTAACAATAAAATGTATCGGCACGAACTTGAGCTTTAGTAGCTTTTTTATCTGGAGCAATATTCTTTTCCCACCAGTCTGAAAGGATTGCATTTTTTGCAATATTTTTGAACCAGGCTGGCATTGTGTCTGCAACTGTAATTTCAATAATTCTTCCGTTTGCTTCAGAATATCGGTGGGCAACATGAACTTTTTCTCCATCCTGAACAGAAAGTCCTGTCGCAGAAGTATCTCTCTCATAGATTTCCGGCTGAACAGGAGTTACAGTTTCATCAACCATACCTGACCACTCTTCAAAGTTGTTCCATTCATAGAAATTATTTCTTGATTTTCCACCTTCGTCTTTCCAGTAATCTGTAAAACGTGTACCGGTCATAATGGAATTAATACTGAACATAAAATTATCATTGAACTTATTTTCTGCCCTATTCCATGTTCTACCGCAAGAAATTCCGTTTACAAACAAAGGAACTTTTGCACATTGCATTTTTTTGTATGGTGAAATCTTTTTCCACCAGTCACTGTCTGTATCCATCGACACTTTTGTAGATAATTCCTTAAACCAGTCTGGAGCACGGTCATCTACCAGAACTTCAAGAATAACACCATCTTTCATTGCAACTCTGTGTGTTACAACCCATTTTTTGCCATCAATGATTGAGCTTGCAGCGAAAAGTTTTCCGCCCAAAGCAAAAATAAACATCAGAATGCTTATTCTCAAGATTTTATTAAATTTAGCCATTTAAAATCCTCCTTTAGTTATTCTTTTATAAAATGACTTAATTCTTATTCAATTTTTGAAAAAACGAATTTTCCGCTTATAGTAACGCTGGCCCCAGCTGTTATCTGGCTTGGATAAGAGCCTGACTGCATAAAGAGCTTAAAAAGAAAATATGTTCCGGCCTTTTCTTTTGGTATTGTGACAGTCTTTTCAAATGTTTTAGTAGATCCGTCAAAGCCTTCTTCAAAATGCCATCCGTAGTCTTCCAGACTAACCCAGTTATTATTTATTACAGACTGTGTTCCCACGCTTTTGATGACTTTCTCTGAAGGGTTGTTTTTCTGAGGACTAACCGTCAATTCAAAAGAACATCTAACCTTATCTCCCTCTTTTAAAATGAGGCTTTCGTCTGTTGGTGGAAAATAAAGGTTATATTGATCAGTACTTGTCAGCTGAACTTTGTTGAGGGTTATAGTTAAGGTATTGCCGTCACACTCAGAAGTCATTGATTTACTGCTGTCTGGATTTTTCCACATGACATAGGACTTCTTTCCATTTGACCAGTAACTTTTGAAATCAGGTCCCTTTTGTGAAAATGCAGAAATATAAAAATCTTTCATTTCTGCTTTGTAGGCCTTCTCTTTGCTGCAAAAAATCTTTTTAGGGGCATAACAGATTTCAAAATACCCCTCCTGACTATATCTGTCTCCATATTGTTTTTTTATGGCAGTTAAATCTGTGTTTGCTCCAAGCTCCTTGAACCATTTTGGTGCAGTTCTATTAACTAAAATTTCAAGAACTTCATCTTTTGAATTTTGAATTCTTTGTACTATGAAAAGATTGTCAGCATCATTTTCTGTTCTTTCTGATTTTACAGGATTTTTTATTTCATCATTTATTTCAGAAAAGTCTGCTATTGCATTGTAAGATATGCTGTTTTTTCTTGATAGACTTGCCTCATCTGTCCAATAATCTAAGAAAGGCGAACCAAGAAATGATTTGATTTCAGAATTAAATAATCCTGTAAAGTCATTTTTTTCATCAAGTTCTGCCGTACATTCCAGCTGGTTGACTACTATAAAAGCCTTTGATGCATTTCCGTCTTTGTAAGGAGAAAACTTCTGCCATGAAGTTGAATTGGAATCTAAAGAAGCATGGGCAGCTGCAAGTTTAAACCATTGGGGAGCTTTTGCTTCAGTACAAATTTCCATAATAACACCGTCGTTCATGACATAACGGTGAACTACCTCGTAATCTTTTGCTTTTACACCTGCTGCAAAAACAGGTATATTAAAAACACAAAGAAAGAGTGCAATAAAAGCAAAAATAGATTTTTTCATTTTTCCTCCGATTTCAATTTTACATCAGAAGAAAAGTTTTGTAGTTAGAGAAAAATAATCAAAATTTGATGAATTTTTTCACTATTCTTGGGTTACAAATTATTAAAGTTTAATTCCCCAAATATCACCAAACCTGATCATTAGTTCTTTTTTGCTGGTTACTCCAAGCTTTGAGAGAATTCGAGTTATATAGTTATCTACCGCTCGTTCTGTAATTCCCATAGTTCTGGCAATTTCTTCTTCGGTTTTATGTTGAAAAAAGAGACCTGTTAATTCACGTTCACGTTTTGTAAGACTCTGGTAAAGGTTTGTATAAATTATATAATCTGAAGTAAGGCTTTCTTCCATAAAAAAAATACCGTCACCAGCCTTTTCCATTGCCTGAAGCAGAACGTCTAAATCTGCATTTTTAGAAACATAAGCAGCAGCTCCAGAAGCAACAGCCTGTTCAACAATACCTGCTCCTTTAAACATGGAATAGCAGATGCTGTACAATCTGGGGTAATTTTCTTTTATAAAACTGATAAGAGAAAGTCCATCTGCATCATCAGCTTTGTCTCCAAGATTTATATCCACAATACAGATAAGAGGCTCATAATCTGTACTCCTGCAATAATCAGCTAGAAAAACTTTTGCTTCATCTATACTGGCAAAAGTTCCTGAGCAGCGGAAATCACTCTTTTCTTCAATTATTTTACTTACACCCTGACGTACAAGGTTGTGGTCTTCAATCATTATAAAATTCATAACAGTTTTTCTCCTTAAAAATAAAGAGGCATTTCAAGGCTTTAAGCAATGTGTGCCTTGACCTGGCCGTATATCACTTTTATTTATTTTCCAATCTTAATTTCAACTTCCGTACCCTCGCCTGGTTCTGAAACAAATTTTATACTTCCACCGATTTCATTCAAACGAAGTTTTATATTCTGCAGACCAAAGTGAAGATTTTTTATACTTGTGATTTTTGATGAGTTCATCTGTTCGAGAAGCTTTGAATCAATTCCTTTTCCATCATCCGAAATGAAAACCAAAAGTCCATGTTTCATTTTGTCGGCGGCTGTTGGATTACGGATTAAAATAGTTACTTCGCCTGCTTGGCTGTGCTTTTCGATATTTGCAAGCAGTTCCATAATAATTCTAAAAAGATGATGGAAGGTAATTTGTGGCAGCGAATCAAAATCTGCATCTTGTGTAATTACAAGAGAGCATTCGATACCAGTGCGCTTCTGATAATTATCGATTGAATTTTTTAAGGCTTGAGGAAAGTTTCCCTTATCCATATTTATTGAAGAAAGTGTGTAACAGGTATTTCGCAGGTTTTCTATACATTCGGTCTGGTTTGATTTGATTTCTTTTGCAAGTTCTTCATCTGAAACTTTTTCCGCAAGAATTGAAACATAACGCATCTGCTGGGCAACAGAATCATGAAGCTCTAGTGCAATGCGGCGGCGTTCTTCTTCCTGCCCTTTATTAGTTGCTTTTAATATTTTTTCAATTTTGATTCTGCGGGCGTAAGTAAGATGATAAAAAAACAAAAGTGCAAGAACAAGCAGAATCAAAACACCCATCAAAATTATCATCTGCATAAAAACTGTACCGCTTTTCTGATAAATTAAACCTTTAGAAATATAAAAGGCTGTTACAAGACGCGAAAGTGTCTGGGCATCCAGATTTTTACAAGCCTCTTCCATATCAGAAATTTGATTTTGAATTCCATACATGCTGTTGGCAATTCTATAAGTTTTTAGATTCTTTTCCCGTTCCAGTTCGCGTAAAAAATCATTCTGCGCTGTGGCAATTGTTTCCTGAGTTTTATTTGAGTTATATTTAGTCGATGAATCATTTAGAGCAAGAGCTTCATCAAGTCGAAGCCATGCATTATAAAGTGCAAAATCAAGACTTTCTGTGATATACATTTGTTCAAGAAAAATTGAATCAGTTGTTCCAAGTTCTGTAATTTTTTGATTTGAAGTCTGAGATTTATCAGATGATAAGTGATTATTGCAGGAAGAAAAAAGAAGAACACAGAGTAAAAAAAAGATGGTCATTCCGAACTTAGGGAGCGACGGCTGAAAGCCGTAAAAATGCTCCAGTGGAACATTTTTAGCGAGTCTCCGAGCAGCTATGCTGCGAAGGTGCAGGAATCTCCTTATTAAAGATGCTGAAACTAGTTCAGCATGACTATAATTTTTTTTCATAATAAAATTATACCACGGATTTTTATTGATTTCCAAGTATTGCAAATGGTGAAAAAAATCATCAAAAATCAGTTAAGTAATACTATCTACAATTATATTAATTTGAAGTATAATAAATTAATCATGAAAAAAAGTCTTGTTTTGCTTTTATTTTTAATTTCTCTTTTAACCACAGAATCTTTGTGGTCTCAATCTGCTAAAGATAAGTGGTCAA
>CAKUWD010000213.1 GCA_934699065.1 uncultured Treponema sp. | reverse complement strand
TTTACATTACCAATACGTACACGAACAAGCGAACGGGTTCCTATATTCTGACTCTCAAGCATTTTTCTAATTTCGCGATTTTTTCCTTCTATAAGAACTATACGGATTTTTCGAGGTTTAAGAACATCACAACGTACACATTTATAAAATACGTTATCTACACGAACTCCGTGTTCCAGAAGAGCCGCAGTTTCAGGGCTTACATCCTGGCTTGTTTCTACTATATATTCTTTTTCAATCTGACTTGATGGATGAGAAAGTTTTGCTGCAAAGTCACCGTCATTTGTAAAAAGAATCATACCCTTGGAATACATATCGAGGCGACCAACATTATACAGACGTTCTTTATAAGAATCACGCAGTAAATCAGCTGCAACCTGTCTTCCCTTTTCATCACTAGCAGAACAAACAAAACCGGCAGGCTTATTCAAAAGAACATAACACTTTCGTTTTTCCAGATGTACAGGCTGTCCGTCAACACAAACCTTATCTCCGGCAGAAACCTTTGTACCAAGTTCTGTTATTACATTTCCATTTACAGTAACGCGACCATCTAAAATAATTTGTTCTGAAGCACGACGACTTGCTACCCCGCAATGAGCAAGGTAAGCCTGAAGGCGTGTCTGTTCCTGATTATTGTTATCGGGCAAGTTCGAATCTTTCCTGTTCATCTTCATCAAGTTTAGGTAAATCAGCAATAGAATTTAAGCGGAATAGTTTTAAAAATTCCTTGGTTGTTCCAAACAAGGTTGGTCTTCCTGGTGCTTCTTTTTTTCCAACTTCTTTTATGAGATTTCTTTCAATCAAAAGGCGAATCATATTGTCTACACCTACACCTCTAAGCTGTTCAATTTCTGCACGGGTTATAGGCTGTGAATATGCAATTATAGCAAGAGTTTCCATTGCAGATTTTGACAATCTGCCTTCTCTCTTTGAACCGTAAAATTCCTTAAGGACGTCCCAGTATTCTTTTTTAGGAGCAAGACACCAGCCGCCTGTAATCATTACAAGTTCAATACCAGAATCTTCTGA
The DNA here is from genome assembly GCA_934699065.1 of uncultured Treponema sp. Lineage (GTDB taxonomy): Bacteria > Spirochaetota > Spirochaetia > Treponematales > Treponemataceae > Treponema_D. The sequence goes on along the minus strand of CAKUWD010000213.1, from coordinate 3,713 downwards.
GTTATATTTTTCTTTGAGATGTTCAATACACTTTTCTGTTACTTCTTCTGAAAGCTGTACTTTGTTTGCAAGTACCTTGACGGTAAGAGGTTCACTTTCAAGAAATAAAACTGTTTCAACAAGTGCTGTTTCTTTATTAAAGTCCATAGTATCCTTTTTATTCAACGTCATGCTGAACTTGTTTCAGCATCTTTTTTAATAGATCCCTGCCCCTTCGCAGCACAGCTGCTCGGAGACTCGCTCAAAATGCTCCACTGGAGCATTTTGACGGCTTACAGCCGTCGCCCCTGAGTTCGGGATGACGGTTAATTAGAAGTTAACTCTTCTTCGCTTGGAACATAACCGGTGTTATCTTCGCGAGCGCATATTTTTATATCACCAAACAGCTTATTTTGGAAGATGGTAATCATCTTAAATTTGACAGCTTCAAGAATTGCCATAAAAGCACAGATTACGTCCATTTCATTTCCAGGACGGGTAAGAAGATCTGTAAACATACACTCTTTTTTTTCTTCAAGCAATTCGTTCATGAGAGTAATTTTTTCGTTTACAGAAATCTCCTCATACATATTCAAAATCTTTTCATTTGAATACTGCTTCATGATAGACTTGAAGATGTCCTGCATCTGCTGCAAGAGTTCCCAGGTGTCTACCTCTTCCCACATATCCTCAGATTCATCAAATGGCAAAACTCGCTGAATCTTCTTGCGTTCAAAGTTCCATTCGGAATCATCTTCCTGTTCTTCCATAAGAGAAGAAAGCTTCTTAAATTTCTGATATTCAATAAGCTTTTCTACAAGCTCTGCACGAGGATCTTCTTCATCCTCATCATCATAAGCAACTTCAACAGGAAGAAGCATACGGCTTTTGATATAAATAAGCTTTGCTGCCCAGCTGTAGAATTCTGAAAGGTCACCGAGGTCTGTCTGTACAGCGTAATCAAGATATTCAAGATACTGCTCTGTAATCTGAGCAATCGGGATGTCATAGATATTTACTTTACTTTCGCGGATGAGAGCCCAGAGAAGATCGAGCGGACCTTCAAATTCGCCGGCCTTATATGCATGCTTTACTGCAACCGTTGTGCCGCCAGCGTTTTCTGTGCTAATTGTGTTTTCCGTTTGTTCCATTTTCTACCGCCTTAGGGAATTCCATTAATTTTTTAATTCCTTCAGCCCCACCCGTTTTTTCTACGGCCTCAAGGCATTTTATATATTTTTCCCTAACTATTTCATCGGCAGAATATTTTAAAACTTCAATGGAAGGTATCAAAACAAAAGCTCTTTCTTCCATTCGGATATGAGGAATCTGGAGCTCAGGCGAGTCTATATGCTCGTTTCCAAAGAGTTCTATATCAATATCGAGGGGGCGCGGACCAAAACGGATTTCCTTCGCGCGGTCGCGGCCATACTTAGCCTCGATTTCGTTTATTTTATGTAAAAAATCAAATGCGTCAGTGTCGTCCGGAACATAGCCGACAACCGCCGCATTATAAAAATCTTCCTGATCTGTAACATACATGGCAGGAGTTTTGTAGACGTTTGAAAAAACACAGTTCTTCATCAAACATTCTAAGTCCCTGCCGGCAGAAGCAAGAAGTTCAAGAGGTGTTTTATTATTATAAGATTTGTTTGAGCCAAGCCCCAGGAGAACCCGTTTCATAATAAAACACCTCAATAATTAAAACAATGCGCCATCAGCAGGAGCATCAGATGCATCAGCGGCAGCAGCAGTCTTTTCAGACTTCTTTGCAGCAGCCTTTTTTGGCTCCTTCTTTTCAATTACCTGTCCAGGGAATGCAATTTCGCGAACCTTAGCTTCGATAGTTGCAGCAATTTCAGGATTAGTCTCGATAAAGTTCACGGCATTTTCTTTACCCTGACCGATTTTTTCTTCGCCCATTGTATACCATGCACCACGTTTATCTACAATTCCATGCTTTACGGCAGAATCAAGCAGAGAAGCACTTGCATTAATTCCCTTACCAAAGTAAATATCAAGTTCGCACTTTCTGAATGGAGGCGCAACCTTGTTCTTAACAATCTTTACGCGAACACGGTTTCCGATTGCATCCTCATCACCTTTTCCATCAATTGTTTCAACACGGCGGATTTCCAGACGAACAGAAGAATAAAACTTCAAGGCCTGTCCACCAGTTGTTGTTTCAGGGTTACCAAACATAACGCCAATCTTCATACGAATCTGGTTGATAAAGATTACGATACAGTTTGACTTTCCGATTATTGCTGTAAGCTTACGCAAAGCCTGGCTCATAAGACGAGCCTGCATACCCATTACAGCGTCACCCATCTCGCCTTCTATTTCTTTTTCCGGCGTGAGTGCTGCTACTGAGTCTACAACGACAACATCAACCGCGCCGCTTCTTACAAGGTTCTCGGTAATTTCAAGAGCCTGCTCACCAGTGTCCGGCTGAGAAACCCAAAGCTCATCTATATTTACACCAAGATTCTTTGCATAAACCGGGTCAAGAGCATGCTCCGCATCCACAAAGGCTGCAACACCGCCAAGCTTCTGAGCTTCTGCAATCGCATGCAAGGCAAGAGTTGTTTTACCAGAACTTTCCGGACCATACATTTCGATAACACGGCCACGAGGATATCCTCCGATACCAAGTGCTTCATCAAGCAAAATTGAACCTGAAGGAATTACTTCAATTCCCGCAGCATTTGCTTTGTCGCCGAGCTTCATAATTGCGCCCTGTCCGAACTGCTTTTCAATCTGAAGACGAGCCGCCTCCAGAGCTTTCATTTTTTCAGATGTTTCCATTATAGCCACCTTCCTCCCACATATAATATGGCTTCAAAATTACGATTTTTGACAAATTTTCAAAAAAAAAGTTAAAAAATCTGTGATTTTTTTTCTTTTTTTCTATTTTATGCTCTGGTAAACAGCCCTTCCCCTCAGGCTTACAGCACCATCTTCCAGAACAATTTTTCCAAGTATCTTTACAGCACGTCCACCGTCTACAGCAGGTACTGCATCAAAATGCACCTTAACAGAACCTTCATACTTTGCAAGTGCATCGTCACCAACAAGAAGATCACAGGCATAACTGCCATCTTCATAAGTTATGGCATTTGAAATCTTTCCGCCCCAGTTTACCCAACAGTCGAGATACATAGCAGGGTTAGCAGCTACATCCGTTAAGGACGGAACATCACTTATTGTATCAAAATCCGGGATTTCAAAATAGCCCATAAGAAGCCGCGCCTTTTTCTTAACTGCAAGAGAAGCATCTGAATTCAAAATCATATTAACTTCTATCTGGGCAGCATTGTCGCGGTGAGCCTGAAAATACTTCAGTGCATCATTATATTTTTTATTAATCTCTTTATTTGAAAGCACTATTGCATAAGACTGTGTAGATAGATCCTTTTCCTTTGCATCTGATTTTTCTTCAGAAGAAAGCTCCAGTTTAGAAAGATCTGCACGCGGACCAGTATATTGCTGACCACGCGGGAAGAATATGAATGTAAATACACAGCCCAGAACAAAAGCCGCGCCTGCAACACCTAACATTGCAAGTTTGTCGGGATTAGAACCAAGCGGTGGATAAAACTGTTCGATTTTTCCGGTATCTACCCAGCGGCAGATTGTATCATAATTTCCATGAACGCGGATAAACTCCATTGCTTCATCGGCAGTTTTATTAAGAGGATCATTTTCTTTTATTTCAAGATAATTTAAAATAA
>CAKUWD010000212.1 GCA_934699065.1 uncultured Treponema sp. | reverse complement strand
ATATATTTCTGAATAAAATCTACGCGGTCAAAAATCGTCGGCTTAAAATACGAGGCCACGGCGACCACAAGGCGTTTTTCGGGATTTATGTAAATCACGTTGCCGCTGTTTCCGATGGCAGCATAAATATTTTTCTTACGCGAAATAATCCACCAGAGGTAGCCGTATTCCATGCCGCGGAAATACTTGCCTTCGACTTCACGCGGCCGGGTCATTTCGCGAACCCAGTTAGCCGAGACTATCTGCTTGCCGTCAAACTCGCCCTTGTTCAGACAGAGGAGTCCAATCTTTGCCATGTCCTGAGCCGTCATACAAAGCCCATAACCCGGAGTTCCAAGGTCCTGAGGATCGGCAAACCACACCGCCTCTTTTGGCAGCTTACTGATGGTAAACTCCTTGTGAGCTTCGGCAGACTTTGCATAAAAGTTTTTGTGAGCCGGAATGCCAAGCGGTTCAAAAAGATATTTGTTGGCGTAGTCCACAGTAAGCATGCCGGTGGCCTTGTAGAGAATGCCCGTCAAAATGTGCAGACACACCGACGAATACTTAAACTCATCAGTAAGTCCCTTGCGCCCGCCAAGAAAATCAAGCGAAGTATAAGTCCAGTTTTCGCTGGCACAAACCTTGCTCCAGGGGTCACCCTTGCACTTGTAAGGTGCTCGCATCGTAAGCAGATGTTTTATAGTTACTTCGTAAATAATCTTTTCGCCGCGCTTCACTTTATACTCGGGAAAATAAGCCAGCACCTTGTCGTCTACACTTTTAATCTGCCCCTTGTCAATTGCAATTCCGACTAGCAGAGCCATAACGCTTTTTGTTACAGACATAACGTGGAGGTTATCCTCACGCGTATAATTATTCCAGGTGTCGCTGTAAACAGTCTTGGCGTCACGAATCGCCTCAATCTGGCAGATGTTGGGTTGATTCTGCTCAATCATTTTGTGCAGTTCTTCTTTAGTCATAAAATCCTCATTCTTGTTAGATAGTTTTAGGCGCCTATATATGTAAGAATAAAGTGATTAAAAATTGAATTCAAGAAAAATCTTAAAAATATTTTTTGATTTGGGCGTAACCACTGCAACCTTCGGTCGCAGTGGTCGGGCCTTCCGCTATTCCGCTATCGCTTCAGCCTCCGCACTCGTTCACTAACTAACGTTAGTTCGCTCGCTTGCGGTGGCCGCCTTCAGCGTAGCTCCAGTCCCTTACGCAGTTGAAAATCCTACAATCCTCGGTTACACTTATTTTATGACAGAAGTAAATCAGACCTTATTTATCCCGCTTTACGGCAAGGCAAAAGTCAGTAAGCAGGGAATCATTATAAAAGACTCAATGGCAGAAAAGATTTGGGACGCCGAAGCTTTTGAAGTTCATGGAAAATCAAAATCAAAGTGGCTCACCTACAACATGGCAATGAGGGCAAAGATTTTTGATGACTGGGTGGAAAAAATGCTCGCAGAAAATCCTGAAGCGCTGGTTTTGCATATTGGCTGCGGACTGGATAGCCGGGCCTTTAGAATTGCGGCTCCTTACACCAGCTGGATAGATGGAGATTTTCCGGAAGTTCTTGAAGCGCGAAAAAAATATTATTCCGAAAACGAGCATTATAAGATGATGGCCTTTGATGCCTCAAAAGCCGAAATGGTAGAAAAGCTGCCGGATGCCAAAACAGTCATCGTAGTTTTTGAAGGAATCAGTATGTACCTGCGCAATGAAGAACTGAATGCCTTTGTCCGCGCACTGGATAAGAAGTATCTGCAGGTTCATATGCTTCTGGATGTTTACACCGTTTTTGGAGCAAAGGCGAGCAAGTATAAAAATCCTATAAATGATGTTGGCGTAACAACTGTCTGGGGACTTGATGATATTAATGTGGCGATAGCGGGCACACAATTCAAGTGCGATGCCGAGCATTCTCTGACGCCGGAAAATCTTGTGAATCAGCTGCCTCCTTTTGACAGAGGATTTTTCAAGTTCCTTTTTACCGGAAGTTTTTACAGAAAAATTTACCGCTTATATGAAATCAGCAAAACCCTTTAAGAGAAAAATATGTACACACTAAAAAGATTGAGCATAGAGAATAAAGAAGAAATAAAAAAAGTTTTCACCGGCGTTTTTACAAAGGCGCCCTGGTATGATGACTGGTCTGACACAAAGCAGCTGGACCTTTACATCTGCGATTTGATTGGTCAGGGCTACTCACTTACCTATGGTTTATATGATGAAGCGGGAGAGTTGATTGGTATTTCCCTCGGTTACATCAAACACTGGTACAGCGGTACTGAATATATTATCAACGAGCTCTGCATAAAGACAGAAAAACAAGGCAGCGGAGCCGGCACTTTTTTTATCAGTGAAATTGAAAAGGCAATAAAGGAGCTGGGGCTCAAGCAGATTTTTCTTTTAACGGATTCAAATGTTCCGGCCTATGAGTTCTATAAGAAAAACGGTTTTGTACAATGTGAGACGAATGTTGCTTTTGCGAAGATGATATAATGAGGAAAGTATGGAATTAAAAAAACTAAGCCAACACATCTGGTACATGCCATTTGAACAGGAGCGCGACCGCCCAAACCTCGGCTATGTAAAAGGAAAAAACTGGAGTCTTGCAATTGATGCGGGACATTCGGCAGCGCATACAAAAGAATTTTACGAACTTCTCGAAAAAGAAAATCTTCCCCTACCCTGCCTCACCGTTCTTACCCACTGGCACTGGGACCACACCTTTGGAATGCATGCTGTAAATGGGCTGACTCTTGCAAATGAAAAAACAAACAACCACCTTGCAGAGTGGAAAAATAAAATCGAAAAGAATGGACCTGCGGAATTCTTTGCCCTTCACGAAAGCATCAGAAAAGAATACAACGAAAATAAGGAAGTTATAGTCAAGCTTGCAGATGTAATTTACAACGGCGAACTTACCCTTGACCTTGGGGGCTGCACAGTAAAAGTCATTCAGTCCGAGGCACCCCACACAGATGATTCCACACTCGTCTACATAGAAAACGACAAAACATTATTTGTTGGTGATGCCACCGGCGATGATTTTTTTACCGGGATAAAAGATGCAGCTTTGAGCAGAAAGTTAGCTGAGACTATCAAAACAATAAATCCAACAATCTGCATGGAAGGTCACTGGGTGCCAGTAGAAACTGATGACACCCTGAATGATTTACTGAGCGGAATTTAAAACAGAACAATTTCATTCCAAAGAGCAATCATGGAGAATCAACAATGATAATAATAATCACAGGCGCGTCACACACAGGAAAAACTTTGCTCGCACAGCGCATGCTCGAAAAATATAAGTTCCCATACCTTTCTATTGATCATCTTAAGATGGGGCTTATCAGAAGCGGGCAAACAAAGCTTACGCCAGAGGATGATGACCAGCTGACAACTTACCTCTGGCCGATAGTCCGCGAGATGATTAAGACTGCCATCGAGAACAAGCAGAACCTCATTGTCGAAGGCTGTTATATTCCTTTTAACTGGAGAAAGGATTTTGGTGAGGAATATCTGCGGGACATAAACTTTATCTGCCTTGCCATGACGGATGCTTATATCGACGCGCACTTTACTGAAATAAAGGAGCACGCCTCGGACATAGAAGAAAGGCTTGATGACAGCGATTGTACGGTTGATTGGATAAAAGAAGAAAACCGTCGTGTCATCCGGGCCTTTGAAGCGTCCGGAGAGTTTGTTGACCTCATTGATTCAGACTATCAATCGGTAGTTGAAAAAGCCATCCTTCTGATTCCGGACAAAATCAAAAAAATGATTGCCGGGAAAAAATATACAATCGACGACATGGGAAAGTCTGGCTCAAGCATTTTGATATTTGATGACTGCGTTTTAAAAATTCTGGACAGCCGTCTTCACAACGAAGAATCCAGCGTTGAGGTGCTCAACTGGCTTAAGGGAAAGCTTCCCGTTCCTGAGGTTCTGGCTTTTGAAAAAAACGGGGATTATCAATATCTTTTGATGACAAAAATTCCAGGCGAAATGTCCTGCTCGGAATATTACATGGAACATTCTGGGGAGCTGCTTCCTTTGCTGGCACAGGCTTTAAAAATGCTCTGGGCAACAGACATCTCCGGCTGCTCTAAAATCCGTGACTTAGATTCTGAATTAAGAGCCGCCCAATACCGTGTAGAAAATGGTCTGGTAGATATTGACGACGCCGAACCGGATACCTTTGGCGAAAACGATTTTGAAAATCCTGCTGCCCTGCTCAAATGGCTGGAAGAAAACAAACCTGAATACGAGCCCGTTCTTTCCCACGGAGACTTCTGCCTGCCAAATGTTTTACTAAAAGACGGCAAAGTCAGTGGCTTTATTGACTGCGGCGACACGGCCATCGGCGATAAATGGAAAGACATAGCCCTCTGCTACCGAAGCCTCAAACACAATTTCGACGGCACCTTCGGCGGCAAGGTTTACCCAGATTTTAATCCCGACCTGCTTTTTGACGCCCTTGGCATTGAACCCGACTGGGAAAAAATCAGATATTGGATTTTGCTGGATGAATTGTTTTGAAAAAACGCGGTGGTTGAGCTTGTCGAAACCACCACACTCAAGGTTATTGCTGTCGCAATATTTACAGATTTCGACAAGCTCAAGGACCTCACCCACAGAACTTATTAGTCAGCCCCTTAAAACTATTCCGGCATTTTATCCGCAAACATCAAAAGATTTGCTGTAACTTTTTCCTGGTCGTTCAAGGCCCGGAAAGTTCCGCTGTCATAAAG
>CAKUWD010000211.1 GCA_934699065.1 uncultured Treponema sp. | reverse complement strand
GCGAAGAACATCTATACATTCGGACCAACATTCAGAGCAGAGAACTCAAACACTCCACGTCACCTTGCTGAGTTCTGGATGATTGAACCAGAAATGGCTTTCTACGACCTGGACGACGACATGGACATTCAGGAAGACTTTGTAAAATATCTTTTGAACTGGGCTTTGACAAAATGCCGCTCAGACCTCGAGTTCTTCGACAAGAGAATCCAGCCAGGCCTTATCGAAAGTCTTGAGAAGGTTGCTAAAGCTAAGTTCACAAGAATCAGCTATACTCAGGCTATTGAAGATCTTGAAAAGGCAGCTGCCGCAGGTGCTAAGTTTGAGTTTAAGCCTTACTGGGGCTGCGACATTGCAACTGAGCACGAGCGCTATCTTACAGAAAAGATTTACAACGGCCCTGTTATGGTTTTCAACTATCCAAAGGAAATCAAGTCTTTCTATATGAAGCAGAATGACGACGGCAAGACTGTAAAGGCTGTAGACGTTCTCGTTCCTGGAATCGGTGAACTTATCGGCGGTTCTGAACGCGAAGAAAATTACGACAAGCTTCTTGCTGCCTGCAAAGAGCGCAATATGGATATGTCAAACTACGAATGGTATCTCGACCTTCGCCGCTTTGGTACTGTTCCACACTCAGGCTTCGGCTTAGGCTTCGAACGCCTCATGCGCTACGTAACAGGTATGGAAAACATCCGCGATGTTATTCCATATCCTAGAGCTCCAAAGCTTGCAGATTTCTAAAATAAATAAAACCGGACCTCCCTGTGAAGTCCGTTTTTTTATTCTCCTATTCCCAAAAAGGACTTTAGGTTTTATTATATATGTATGTCGTCATTGAAGGCATATTTGAAAGAAAAAATTTCTCGCTTCTCGCAGATGCTTTATCTGACACTTTCGAATTTTTCTAAGAATGCCTTGTGGGAAAGTGCTTCTGCCTGTGCCTTTGGTTTTATTTTTTCATTTGTTCCGATTATTCTGATTATTTTTGCAGTTCTTGCCGGACTCCTTAGAATCTATCCGAATATTTATAATTTTATCATAAGTTTTTCCAGTCAATTTGATTCAGTTATAAAGATAACTCCTGTTCTGGAAAAAATGCTGGAAATCAGATCTCTGAGTTCTTTTAATATTTTTCTTGCCTTCTGGATTATCTGGATGGCCCGCAAGCTTTTTAATTCTATCATAAGTTCAATGAACAAAGTTTTTCGTTCTGTTTCAAAAAGAAAAACCTGGTACAATCAGCTTCTGACTTTTATTATTGAATTTTCAATTACCCTGATTATTGCAATTGTAATTATAGCAGCCTTTGCCTTTACTCAAATGCTGTCTCTTCCTTTTTTTCAGACACTTCTTTCAAGGTTCCCTTTTCTGCTTAGACAAAGCTCGCATAATCTTGGAATCTTTATTCTGTATTTTGTTTTATTCATAAGTACGGTAATTGCCTATCGTGTAATTCCGGGAACTAAACCCTTGCTTCGCCGCTGTCTTTTTTATGCTGCTCTCAGCACAATCACTTTCTTTATTGTTTCCTGTTTTTTGAATGCCTTTATGAACGTTACAAACTACAATACCGTTTATGGGACAATCAGTTCGCTTGTAGTTTTGATGATGAAGGTTTACCTCTTTTTTATCATTTTTCTTTTCTGCGCCCAGATGATTTATGTTTCTCAGTTTTTTGATACTCTGCTTCGTTCAGAAATTTATCTGCTTCCTCCATTCAGCAGTAAAAGAATGGGAGATTATCTCCGCCGCTTTTTGTTCATTAATCCTTCAGAAATCCAGACTCCGCAAAATACTGTGAAACTGGAAATTGGCCAGACACTTTACAGGGCTGATGAAAAAGTGAAATACGTATATTACTTAAAAAGCGGAGCTCTTTCAGAAGCTTCTGCAAAAGGTTTTACTCTCCGCTCTCAGGGCTGCTTTCTTGGTGATGTTCAGTGTATTTTGAACCAGACTTATCAGGCAGAAACACAGGCTCTCGTTGAATGTGAACTCATCAGTTTCACTGCCGAAGAGTTCATGCAGATAATCGAAAAAAGCCACCACGCCGCCCGCAAGGCAATTTCGAAAATCTCTGAATATACAGCAACTGCATATAATGCTGAGAATGAATAGGTTGTAAACACGCCCCAAAATCATTATAATCTTTTTATGTCACGTGAAAAGATTGTTGTTTTAGATTTTGGTTCGCAGTACGCACATTTGATTGCCAAGCGTTTTCGTATGCTCGGTTACTATTCTGAAATTGCCCTTCCTTCGGCAGACACCGCAAGTCTGGCTGATGCAAAGGGCATTGTTTTTTCCGGTGGCCCTGCTTCGGTTTATGATGAAAATACTCCAGATTTTAATTCTGAAATTTTAAATCTTGATATTCCTATTCTCGGTCTCTGCTATGGTCACTACATGGTTCAGCTTGGATACAACGGAAAAGTTGGCAAAGCTGATGTTGGAGAATTCGGTTTTGCAGAACTTAATTTTGCTGATGGAGTTGGCGGAGCTGAAAGCAAGTGTCCGCTTTTTAAGGGCGTTACAGGTGCCCAACAGGTTTGGATGAGCCACCAGGACGGCGTTCTTCAGATGGGAGAAGGCTTTGAAGTTGTTGGATCTACCAAGGACTGTCCTTTTGCTGCAACTCAGAATCTTGCAAAGCGTCGCTTCTCTCTTCAGTTCCACTGCGAGGTAAAAGACACTCCTTGTGGAAATCAGATTTTCCAGAACTTTGCCGATTACTGCGGCATGGAAAAGAACTGGGACCAGGACACTGTATTAAACATCATTCTTGAAAATATTAAAAAGGAAGCTGATGGAAGAAACGTTCTGCTTTTCTTAAGCGGCGGTGTTGATTCAACAATCACCTTTGCTTTGCTTAACAAGGCACTTGGCCAGGACCGTGTTCTGGGACTTCATATTGATAACGGCTTTATGCGCAAAAACGAAAGCCACAACGTTGCGGAAGCTTACCGCAAATTTGGCTTCACTAACTTTATTGTAGAAGATGCAAGCGAGAGCTTCCTCAAGGCAATTTCTGGACTTACCGACCCTCAGAAAAAACGAATGGCTGTAGGCGAAAACTTCATCACAGTTCGTAACGAAGTAACTGCCCGCCAGAATCTCGACGACAGCTGGCTCCTTGCTCAGGGAACTTTATATCCGGATATTATTGAATCGGGTGGAACAAAGAACTCTCACACAATCAAAACACATCATAACCGCGTTGCAGGAATTCAGGAGCTTATCGCAAAGGGCTTGATTATTGAACCTATCCGCGACCTTTACAAGGACGAAGTTCGCAACATTGGAAAGAAGCTTGGCTTGCCTGAACAGCTTGTTATGCGCCATCCTTTCCCAGGACCAGGACTTTCTATCAACGTGCTTTGTAACGACGGAAAACCAAATCCAAAAGATGCAGAAGAATTGCCACTCGCACAGAAAGAACTGGACGAAATTAAGCTTGATATGTTCTGCGAGCACTGCACTGCCAATCTTAAGCGCAGCGTGCTGCCTGTACGCTCGGTTGGCGTTCAGGGAGATTTCAGAACTTACAGATTCCCTGCCCTTTTGACATTTGCAGATGAAGGAGATGGCTTCTACCACTTCCCTGGCAAGCGAGAAAAAATCGAAGAATGCTCTTCTACAATCACAAATGCTGCAAAATACATTAACCGCACCTGTATTAAACTTTTCCAGCGCCCAGGCATTTCTGACGACGCTCTTAAAATTCAGGAAGGTTACTGCGACCGCCGCCGCTTAGATCAGCTGCGCGAGGTTGATAACAATGTTCTGACTGAACTTCATAAATCAGGCTGGTACGATAAAATCTTCCAGCACCTTACAATTGATCTGCCATACGCAAGCAGCGCCGACCACGCAAGCTTTGTTCTACGCCCTGTAATTTCAGAAGATGTAATGACAGCAAGATTTGCAATGTGGCCAAAGGATTTGCTTAACACAATCGTACACAAGATTGCCGAGCTGCCATTTGTAGACGCCCTCTATTTTGATGCAACAAACAAGCCGCCTGCAACCTTCGGATGGGAATAAGCCTATAATCGAAGAACCGTTAAAAAATGGGCTGCGACAGCGGGCCATTTTAGGTTCATCGAAAAAACGGCTCAGAGGCGAGACTATGCGAGCCGACTTATTATTTGAACTACACTGGCGCCATCCCTGTTGCCCAGTACACAATCGTCCCGCCTCAGAGGCAGGCTGTGCTTGCTGACCTCCAAACACCGTGTTATAATTTAAATAACATCAAAGGAGGTTTTCTGATGAAGAAAATTATTATTTCAATTCTTGCTGCGGCTCTTGCCTTTGGATTTATTGCTTGTAAATCTACAAATCAGGTACAGGACCTCAGCGAATCATTTAACAAAGTTTACGATAATTATCTTGATGCTCTGGACCTGACAGGTGCAGACACCTATACCGTTAAAGAAGGAGATACCCTCACTTCTATAACAAAAACTGTTTACGGCGAAGAAAACGGATATTACTTCCCGCTTATTATGCTTGCTTCCAAGAATGTAGTTCAGGATCCTGAATTGATTCGCCCGGGAATGAAACTTACAGTTCCTTCTCTGGAACGCAACATCAAAAATGCGGAAAAGGCAAAGATTCTTAGTCCTTACTTCAAAGACATTGCCGGCGTTTACAAGCAGAAGAGAACAAAGGCTGCTCCAGATATCCGCGAGCATCTTACAGACATTTCGACAGAGCTAGCAAATCAGTAAATCATAACCACCCGTCAAACGGGTGGTTTGCTCTTAGCCTATAAGGCTAAGGGTCTCAAGCCGAGACTTAAGTCCC
>CAKUWD010000210.1 GCA_934699065.1 uncultured Treponema sp. | reverse complement strand
AGGCAATTCTTGTGCGGGGCTAGGGGGAATAAATGGATAAGTTTGAAGAAGTTTTACCAAAGCTTGTACAGATTCAGCTTTTTTCTGATTTTTCAATTGATGATGAAAATGACTGCCGTATTCTGCGTGCCGTTTACGAAAGCATGGTTATAGAAAATTATCAGAAAGGTGCTGTGATTATCGAAGAAGGAAAGCTTGGAGATGATTTTTATATTCTCTACAGCGGAAAAGTTCACATTTCAAGAAAAACCCCTGCAGGAGATAAAATTGCCCTGGCAGATCTTTCAAGTGATATGAACATTTTCTTTGGAGAGACAGCCCTTATAAGTGATGATCCAAGAACTGCAACCGTAACCGCCCTTACAGACTGCCGTTGTATTGCTCTTTCAAGTACAAAGTTTCTTGCAGTTTGTGATAAAGAGCCGCTTCTTGGTTACCGTGTGCTGTTAAAACTTGCGCAGAGAATGGCAAAAACTATACGTGATACAAACAGTGATAAGGCAACTCTTTACGAAGCTTTGTTCAATGAAATAGAATCAGGAGTGTAATTTGAAAGGTACTGTTATTGCAGGAACGAATAATTTATTTACTGTTGAATGTGAAGATGAAGTTACCCGTAACTGCACTATAAAAGGAAAAGTAATCAAAACTGAAAAAGAATATTACAATCCTATTGCTCCGGGAGATATTGTAGAAATCGAACCTGATGAACTTAATGACGAGAAAGGGCAGATTGTATCTCTGGAGCCTCGTCGAAATACATTTTTAAGATGGAATGTAAAAGGACGCTGTCCACAGCTCCTTGCAAGTAATCTTGATTACCTGATTCTTGTGTGTACACCAGATGAACCGCCTTTCCGCCCTCGCTTTATGGATCGCGCACTTGCACAGGCAGAACATCAGGGAATCACTCCGGTAATTGTCTGCAATAAATGGGACCTCGCAGAAGTTATGCAGACTGATGGCCGCGATGAACAGTTCGAAGAAATAGACCGCCGTCTTTCTATCTGGGAAGACTTAGACTACAAAGTGCTGCGTATTTCTGCAAAAACCGGAGAAGGCATGCAGGAGTTTGCAGAGCTTCTTGAAGATAAGCTTTCGGCTTTTGTGGGACAATCTGGTGTTGGAAAATCCAGCCTGATAAACGTTATGGATAATACCTGCGTGCTGAGAACAGGAAGCCTTTCTAAAAAATACGGTCGGGGAAGCCATACCACAACAAAGGGTACGCTGATTCACCTGACTTTGAATGAGACATTGACAGAAGGAATACAGGGCCGTAAGGCAAATATCATAGACACACCGGGAATCCGCCGCTTTGTACTTGATGATATTGAAGCAGATGACCTTGCACTTTACTTCCGTGAATTTGAACCATACGTCGGCAAGTGTAAGTTTGGAATGAACTGCCGGCACATAACAGAACCAGACTGCGCGGTGCGTAAGGCTGTCGAAGAGGGAAAAATCACCCCGGAACGTTACGACAGCTGGCAGAGAATCAGCGAAGAAATCCGCACAGGAAGCTGGAGCGATTAGAGAAGGTGGTTTCGATACACTCGCTTCGCGAGCACTCAACCACCGGTGGTTGAGTAGGCACGAAGTGCCGTATCGAAACCACTGATTATAAGAACTATGAATAATAAAACTCTACAAGAAATAGACTATTTTAGAATCCGCGAGGAAATTGCGGGGTATTGTGTATCGGCAGAAGGCCGCCAGAAATTACTTGAGCGTGAGCCTTTAAGAAAAACCGAAGAAATGGAAAATCTCAAAAATCTAAGCCGTGAATGGAGTCTGTTCTTCTCGGCTGGCAGGGCGAATCCTGTAAGTTCGTGGGAGCCGGTTCATCCACTGCTTGCAGTAATAAAGGCAAGGGGAGCAGCTCTTTCTCTTGAACAGGTACATTACCTTGGCCAGTTTGTAACGAGTATCAACAGTGTAAAAAAAGCAGTTCAGCTTCATGCGCAGGAATTGTCTTTAAATCTGCTTGGACAAAAGGTTGCAGAACTTCCGGATATTTCTGATATGGAAAAAAAGATTTTCAGAATTATCGCTCCGGATGGAGAAATGAGAGAGCTCCCGGAAATTGCTGCAATCAGAAAGCAAATTGCAAATCTTAATGCTAAAATCCGCACGATTATGCAGAGTTTTACTTCAGATCAGAAGTTGAGCGATGTGCTTCAGAGTAATCTTCCTGTTTTAAGAAACGGTCGTCAGGTGCTTGCGGTAAAAGCAAGTCTGCAGAACCGTATTCCAGGAATCGTACACGAAGTTAGCCAGACTGCCCAGACTGTTTATGTTGAACCTGAAGAGGCTGTACTTTGCAGTAATGAATTGATTCAAAAGGAATTTGAACTTCAGGCAGTAATCAAAAAGATTTTGACAGAGCTGACAGAAAGCCTGCAGCCGAGTATTCCGGCAATTAAACAGGCTCTTCCGATTATGTGTCTTTTTGATACGACTCAGGCTGCAGAAAGATGGGGAGCCTCACATTCCTGCACCTATGCGATTGAAGCAGGAAAAGAACCTCCGCTTTTACTTAAGGCTAGACATCCACTTCTTGGTGATAAAGCAGTTCCAATTGATATACGCTTTATGGAAGGTAAACGGGTGCTTATAATTACTGGTCCTAATACCGGTGGTAAAACAGTTTCCCTTAAAACTTTTGCCCTGCTTTCAATGTTAAATCAGTCGGGTTTTCCTATTCCGGCAGGAGAGGGCACAAGATTACCTGTGTTCTCAAATGTATTTGCAGATATAGGTGATGATCAGTCTCTTGATCAGAGTCTTTCTACTTTCAGTGGACATATGAAAAATATTGCCCAGGCAGTAAATTCTGCAAAAGCCGATACTTTAATTTTGCTTGATGAACTTGGAAGCGGAACAGATCCTCAGGAAGGAACTGCTATTTCAATGGCCGTACTCGATGAACTCATTAAAAAACAGTCCTTTGTGCTTGTTACAACACATCAGGGAATTTTGAAAAATTACGGATACACAAATCCCTGCTGTATAAATGCGTCAGTTGAATTTAATCAGGATACACTGTCGCCATCTTATCATCTGTTAATGGGAGTTCCAGGAGAAAGCCATGCCCTCGACATCGCTCAAAAATCCGGCCTCCCTTCCGGAATCTGTCGCGCCGCACGCACTTACATCGCAACGGAGCAGGCCGATGTTTCAGCCCTCATCCGCGGCTTAAACCGCAAACATGTAGAGCTCAACAAAATACAAAAAGAGGCGGAAGCGCGCGCGGCCGAGGCTCAGCAAAAACTCGACAAACTCAAAGAACGCGAACTCGAAATCCGCCGTCGCGAATCTGATTTGAAAAAAGGCAAGCAGCAGGAACTAAATGACTTTCTTATACACAGCAGACGTCAGCTTGAAAATCTTGTGCGCACCCTTAAGGAAGGTGAAATTACACGAGAAAAAACACTCAGCGTAAAACAATTCATTGCAGATCTTACAGAAGATACAATGCGTCTTGATGCTAAGGTCGAAGCTGAAGAAGAACGTCTTGCCCGCGATGAGCAGAAGTTTGCAGAAGAAAAAGCAAAGAATGCCGGAAAGCATCTGACAGGCAGCAATAAGAAAACAAAAAAGAAGATGAGTAATGCAGAGGCTTTGAAGTATGCAACTTCGAATGCAGAAATTGCTTCACAGACTCTTCCGGAAAATAAAAGCCAAAAAGCAGTTTCAGCTGCACCGCTTACTTTCCAGCCTGGTGCTCTTGTAAAAGCCGGCAGTGGCAGCGAAGGTGTACTCCTTGAGCAGGTAAAGAAAGGCCTATGGCAGGTTCAGTTTGGAAGCATAAAAATGCAGATGAAAGAAAAAGACTTGCGTCTGGTACAAGGGGGCGTTGCAGAGAACCCGGAGCCGCTTAAAGCTGACGTTTCTATTGAGCTTGCAGACGATGCTTCTAACGGAATCTATGAGCGGCCGGTTTTCGAACTTCGACTTTTGGGAATGCGCGCTGATGAAGCTGTACATGCACTTGAACGTCAGATAGATCTTTGTGTGCTTCACAACTTTCCTCACTTCAGCGTGATTCACGGAAAAGGAGATGGAGTTTTGATGCAGGCTGTTTCGGATTATCTTTCGCACTGCCCTGTAGTTGCAGAGTTCTCTAAAGCTCCAGCCGAAGACGGCGGTGCCGGAAAAACGTATGTAACCCTTAAATAAACACTGTCATTGCGACGCCGAGCGAAGCGAGGAGGAAGCAATCCATATCAATAGATTGCCACGTCGCTTCGCTCCTCGCAATGACGATGGAAGCATGGAGGTCATTATGGACTGGTTTGAATCAGAAAATTTCTGGACACAATATGCACCGATTATGTTCGATGATGCCCGCTGGGCTGAAGCGCCAACCGTTGCTCAGTATGTAAAAGATATAGCTGGACTTGGAGAAGGTGCTAAAATACTCGATGCAGGCTGTGGGCTTGGCCGTATTTCTGTGGAACTAGCAGCTTTGGGCTTAGACGTAACCGGCGTAGACATAATTCAAATCGAACTGGATGCTGCCCGAGAATCTGCAGAAGCAGAAGGAGTTCCCCTTACACTCATAAATCACGATCTTCGTAGCTTCCAAGCCCGGGAACAATTTGACTGTGCCATAAATCTTTACACATCCTTCGGTTATTGCGCCACAATCGAAGAAGATATGAAGATTCTTAAAAACATTGCTGACTCAGTTAAGACTGACGGTACCTTCATCATGGAATGTACAAGCCGTGAAACTGCCATTATGTACTTTACAGCTGGCGAAGAATTTGAGAGGGCAGGCTATAAAGTTGTAACACACTTTGAAGTTGTGGGTGCATGGGAGGGCCTGCGTTCACAG
>CAKUWD010000209.1 GCA_934699065.1 uncultured Treponema sp. | reverse complement strand
GAAGAAAGTAATACTCCATCTGAAATACCACCAACTAACTGAGTTCTTGGAGAAATTCCAATTAAACCGGCTCCAAATCCCCAGTAAGTATGATTTAGAGTATTGTCCTGAACCAGATTTACGATAGGTGTATAAAAAAGAGGACTCATGAATGAGATATATTTTTTTTCATCGGTGATTTCTGTTATCTGACTATTTGCGGCTTCGGCTTTCTGGATGTTCTCCGGAAGACGATGTTTTATTTCCTGATTATTTGATGATGATTTTGTATATGGAACAAAATCCGGGTAATCATTTTCAAGTTTTCCAAAACTGATTATTTCGCCTGCTGGAGAAGGACCTTCAAAAGACGGAACACGACCCCATTCATTTTCAGGTTTCATTTTGATTACCTTTCCAGAAGAGGCTGCAGAAGTATAATAAATGCCTCTGTCAGTTTTATAAGCCCAGGTTGCACCAATCGGATCTGAAAGAACAGGCTTTACAGATTTACCGTCGGCTCCAAGCTCAAAGATTTCAAGGCGTCCCCGATAGTTACAGCAGAAGGTAAGGCTGCCGTCTGAATTCCAAGTTGGATTTACCGGATCAAAAATTTTTTCGTCGTTGTTTGCAACAATCTGATAATTGTCTGGATTAGATATTTCTAAAACTGCAACGCGGGCTCTGCTGCCATCAAGTTCAAGAAAGGCAACTTTTGTTCCGTCTGAATTAACACAAGGCTGTATAAAGCTTAAATCTGGTTTTTCAAGAAGTACTGAAACTTCGCCGCTTTCCTGATTTACAGTCACAAGACGCATATCCATTCCGTGCTGTTGAACGGCAACAAGTGTTTTGCCATTGCGGCTGATGCTTGGCTGGAATAGGGAAACTTTTTTTGTGAGACGTTTTAGCCCTTTATCTTTTGTCCATACATAAAGTGCAGATTCAAGTTCTGTACCTGGAGCATGTTCACCAAACTGAATTCCCAGTGTTGAAAAAATGCGTCCGTTTTCATCGGCAGTTACAGAATCATAATCCATAAAACTTCCGCCGAAAAGTATAGTTTCCTTGAAAACATTATTTGACCCGTTAGAAGATTTAGATTCTTCTATATAATTACGGCCAGTCTTTGCAGAAGGATCAAGGCGAACAACTGCAGTGTCCATACCTTTTGCTGTACGAAGACAGATAATTGTTCCATCATCATTTATTATTGCGGGTTTGTAATAATTCGTATTTAAGTCGCGAGGGGAGATGATAATTCCTTCGGGAATCTTTCGTTCATCTGCATATTTTTTTGCGAGGGCAATTCTTACATCGCGGTAAATATCCTGCGGAGTTTCGCCGGTTACAAGCTGAACGCTTTTTTCGAATGAGCCCATGAAAGGTCTGTTGCGTTCAATATCTGCAAGAGTCTGGAGTCCGTAGCGGTCGGCAATACTTTTCATAATCAGATAACCCATTACATAGCTTTGTCCTCGCGGTGGTTCTTTTTCTAAGCCGATATTTTCGTATGGAATAAAACCATTGTCCAAAGTAAGAGCTTTATATTCAAGCTCAAAATAAGGGCTGCGTCCGCGACCGCTGTTGGTAAGCTCTGTTTCCAGAACAGTGGTGAGTCCTTCCAGCGCCCAGCCGTTTACCAATGCAAAGTCCAGGGAATTCATGTATGAGCCGAAAAGCTTTGGAATAACAGGATCTTTGTCTTCAAATTTGATATTAGCAATATGAATCAGTTCGTGGGTAAAGAAAAGTTTCTGCCAGTTATCGCGGAAAGTAAAATCTGTGAGGGTACATGGATTTGTAAACATTCCGATTTCGGCCGGAGAGGAAAAGGTAAAGGCGTTTACTGTATTTGTACGGCCGGTTACAAAAACATTTGTTTTGTTCTGAGGTAAAGCATATATTTTAGCAACTTTGTTCCAGGCATCATCAGCAATTTTAATATAGCCTTCTGTGGCTTCTTTCTGGGCCTCTTCATAAATAAAAGTAAAGTGTTCTGTTTCTGCTTTTTTCCAGCCAGAGAATTTTATTTCGTTATTCTGGGAAAAAAAGAATGGACAGAGAAAAGTAAAAAATAATGTAGAAGCAATAAGATGTTTTTTCATAGGGTTTATCCTTTAAAAATATGTAATATATGATTATAACAAATCATAAGGTATCTTGTAACAATGAGACAGAAAAGTTTAACGGCAACCGGTTGCTGACTACAACGTTTTCGATTTGAGTTTTAAGGATAAATTTTTTGTTTTTCAAAATATAATTAGTGCAATATTTTTTACTTAGTGATAGAATGAAAATGAGCGTTTCTGCGAAATTTTTTTTGACCGTCGGAGCGGTTGAAAAATAAGTAAAACGTTTTATAGGAGTATAAAAAAAGCATGCGTATTAAATCTGTATTCAGTCACAGTTTTGAAAAGTATGGAAAGGTTCTTACAGGTTATGATGTAACAGACCTCCTTAAGAAACTGGACGAAACTACTAAAAAGCCTGACAATGCTGTAATTTATGAGCCGGGCGATGCTGGATTGGAAGCTCTTCCAATTGCTAAAGAATTCAGCGACAACGCTTACGGCGGAATGCCAATTCAGGTTGGTTACTGCAACGGTAACAACACAAAGCTCAACTGTCTTGAGTGGCACCGAGGTTCTGAGCTCAACATTCCTTCTAATGACATCGTTCTTCTTCTCGCACCTCTTCAGAGTGTAAAGAATGGCAAGCTTAACACTAGTGCTGTAGAAGCCTTCTACGTTCCAAAGGGAACTGTTGTTCAGGTTTATGAAACAACTCTCCACTATGCACCATGTACTGCTGTAAAGAACGGCGAAGTTTCTAAGGAAGGGTTCCGTGTAATTATCGTTCTTCCAAAGGATACAAACACAGAAAAGCCTGCTCTCAAAGAAATTGACTTTGAAGATAAGCTGCTCTGGGCACGCAACAAGTGGCTCATTGCTCATCCGGATTCAAGCGAAGCAAAGGCCGGCGCTTTTGTTGGCTTGACAGGTATCAACATCGATATTTCGAAGTCAAAATAATATAGACCCCGAAACTAGTTCGGGGTGACACGGGTTGTTTAGCCCGGGGTTTTAGGGGCAGAGCCCCTAGGAGAAGGGGTAGCGCAAGACCGCGCAGCGGGCTGGAGCGAGGGGAAGGCTTTCCCCTCCTTCATAAAAATGAAAAAATTTTATAGGAGTATAAATAAATGATTAACAACAAACCAAAAATTAAGATCGGTATTGTGGCTGTTAGCCGCGACTGTTTCCCAGAGTCTCTCGCTGTAAACCGCAGAAAGGCTCTTGTTGCTGCATATACAAAAAAGTATGGTGCAGATGAAATCTACGAATGTCCAATTTGTATCGTAGAATCAGAAATCCACATGTGCCAGGCTTTGGAAGACATTAAGAAGAACGGTTGTAACGCTCTTTGTGTTTACCTTGGTAACTTTGGTCCAGAAATTTCTGAGACTTTGCTTGCTAAGCACTTTGAAGGTCCTAAGATGTTCTGTGCTGCTGCAGAAGAGACTTCTAAGGACGGCGGACTTATTCAGGGTCGTGGTGATGCTTACTGTGGTATGCTCAACGCTTCTTACAACCTCAAGCTTCGCAACATCAAGGCTTACATTCCTGAATATCCTGTAGGAACTGCTGAACAGTGTGCAGATATGATTCATGAGTTCGCACCTGTTGCAAAGGCAGTTTATGCTTTGAATCATCTTAAGATTATTTCTTTCGGACCTCGTCCACTCAACTTCCTTGCTTGTAACGCACCTATTAAACAGCTTTACAACATTGGTGTTGAAATTGAAGAGAACTCTGAGCTTGACTTGTTCGAATCATTCAACAAGCACGCTGGCGACGCTCGTATTAAGGAAGTTGCTGCTGATATGGCTAAAGAACTCGGAAACGGAAACAAAAAGCCTGAAGTTCTCGAGAAGCTTGCTCAGTATGAAATCACATTGCTCGACTGGGTTGAAGCTCACCGCGGATACCGTGAGTTCGTTGCAATTGCCGGTAAATGTTGGCCTGCATTCCAGACACAGTTCGGATTCGTTCCTTGCTATGTAAACAGCCGCCTCACAAAGATGGGTATTCCTGTTTCTTGTGAAGTTGATATCTACGGATGTCTTTCTGAGTTCATCGGTACTGTTGTTTCTGATGATACAGTTACTCTCCTCGACATTAACAACACTGTTCCACAGGATATCTATGATGAAGACATCAAGGGTAAGCACGGAACATACACAATCAAAGATACATTCATGGGCTTCCACTGTGGAAACACAGCTTCTACAAAGCTTTCATTCTGCGAAATGAAGTATCAGTTGATTATGGCTCGCGCTCTTCCAATCGAAGTAACAAACGGAACTCTGGAAGGAGATATCGTTCCAGGTTCTATCACTTTCTACCGCTTGCAGTCAACTTCTGACAACATCCTCCGCGCATACATTGCACAGGGTGAAGTTCTCCCAGTTGCAACTCGCTCATTCGGTGGTATCGGTATTTTCGCAATCCCAGAAATGGGCCGCTTCTATCGCCACGTACTTATCGAAAAGAACTTCCCACACCACGGTGCCGTTGCATTCGGCCACTTTGGAAAGGAACTCTACGAAGTATTCAAGTACATCGGCGTAGCAGTAGACGAGATTGGATACAACCAGCCTAAGGGAGTTAGATACCCTACTGAGAATCCTTGGGCTTAGACGCCTAAAGGAAAACAATGGTGGTTGAGTGCCGCGAAGCGGTGTATCGAAACCACCATGTTTCAGATTAATTGAAAGACTGTCGGGAAACCGGCAGTCTTTTTTGTTAGGGCTCGTGAGCCCGTGAAAATATGGAGCGAAGCGGAATATTTTCACAATAAACCACCTGCTATGCGGGTGGTG
>CAKUWD010000208.1 GCA_934699065.1 uncultured Treponema sp. | reverse complement strand
TTTTACTTAAGGGAAGCTCTATTATTCCGCTTCAAACTGCGGCAAGAAAATTACTTTTTGATTATACACATAATCAGAATGTTTATATTGAATATGATGTGGATCCGGTAAGTCTGCTTTAGTTATAAGCTATTAGTCATAAGCTTTTAGCTATTAGCTTTTCTACACATGTCTTCGGATTCCGTCAAACTTGATTTCATACAGGAATAATCCGTTCGGTGGGGCTGTAACTCCTGCTGCATTGCGGTCTTTTGCTTCAAGGATTTTTTTCATCGTATTATCAGGAGCATTTTCTTTATCAAGGTTTACAAGAGTACCTGTTAATGTTCTTACCATTTTCCACAAAAAAGCATTTGCTTCAATTTCAAAAACCAAAAGCTCTTTTCCCCAGCGGTCTTTCTGTAAGAAAAATCTTGCACCATCGATATAACGATTATTAGAAATGCTGTCATCACCGCTTGCGGCAAAAGAAGAACAATCTAATTCTCCGTGAAGACATTCACAGTATTTATTCAGGCGCTGTAAATCCGGAGTATAATTTTTTACACGCCAGCAGTAGCGAAGATTATCAGCAGTAACATTTCCATTTAATTCTGTAGAAATGAAATATCTATAAACACGACTTGTGGCAGATTTTCTTGCACTGAAATCTTCAGGCACTTCCCGTGCATCAACAATTCGAACATCATCCGGTAAGAAAGCATTCAGTGCGCGTATATAATTTTCTGCCGGCATTGAATCAATCGGGGAATAAAAATTTGCAGCCTGCCCTACAGCATGAACTCCACTGTCAGTTCGACCGGAACCGTAAAGTGTAGTTTTTTCTTTATGGATTTTTTCAAGAGCCTTTTCTATTTCGCCCTGTACAGTACGCCCAGCTTCACCGCCATCAGCATCGTCCTGACGCTGCCAGCCGCAGAATTCTGTACCGTCATAAGAAATTGTCAGGAGGATATTACGCATGAAGACCGCCTGTTGCAATTTTAGAATTCATCATCATTTACAAGCTTAGAAAGATTGTCGTAAAGATTACGGGCATGTTCCAGAAGAGGACCAGGTTTGTTTTTTGAAGATTTACCCAAACCAAAGATTCGTGCAATTGCAGTTTTAGACTCACTGAGTTTTTTCAAACGCAGCTGAATATCATCCTGCTGGCCATATTTATACTCAAGAAGACCGCACAAATAAATTACACCATCCCATCCATAATTTTTATCGATATCGGGTCCCATATTATTCAGAGTTGAACTTTTTTCAACACGCTCGGTTTCATTTATTACAGCCTGCTGGTAAAAGAATAATGCCTTACTATAAAACATTTTCGAAATTAAATTATAGTTATGTCCTGAACAATGCTGATTAATTTCATCTGTAAGCCATGCCAGACGCAAAGAAAGTATAGCCTTTTTCATTGTCGGTAAAGTATAGGCACCCATATCATCATAAGTCATAAGTGCCAGATAATACATTGCTGTTCCATCAAAAAGTGTTCTTTCATGTTTTAAATTGAAATAAGGAAAAATAGTTTCACATGCATTTTTACGTTTTTCAGAATGTTCAAAAAGCTTATCAGCATCATCTGGATCCATTTTTTCAGTGAAGTCATTCCACAAAAGAGCTGTATAACAATTAGGGCATACACCAATTTCATAAATTAAAGGATAAATACGACCAAACTTTGCAGAAGGTTCATAAATACGATGCAATTCTTCTGTAAGCCCACCGGCAATCATACGACCGTTACCACTTCGCATAACTTCACGTTCAAAAGCTTTTTTGCACACAGGACACGGAACTTTATCTTTCGACCAGTACGAAATACTTGCCTTTTTTTCTGGTGCTCCTTTTTTGGATGTTGTTGCCATATCTTCCCCCTGTGTAAGCAGCTTTCTGCCTTACTTTTTTTCTAAAATTACAAAAGCAATTGCATATTCTTTTTCGTGACTAAGACTTACAAATGCCTCGCATTCACCCAGCCTCTCTTTCATTAATGAAAGAGCAGCTCCTTCTATATTAAGCAAAGGCTTACCTTCGCTGTTATTTGTTATATAAACATCCTTCAAACTAAAGCCGCTTATACCGCTTCCAAGAGCTTTTGAGAAAGCCTCTTTGGCTGCAAATCTAACTGCATAATGCTGGCATTTTGCAGCCAAAGATTTAGCAGAAGATAATTCTTTTTTATTAAAAAAACGATCAATCATTTCCGGATTCTGAACCCATTTTTCAAAGCGTTTCACTTCTGCAATATCAGTTCCAATTCCAGCTATCATTGATCTTCTCCCGAAGTTTCCTCTGTTTTTTCCTCTTTATTTTCAGTTTTTACAATTACATTTACAGTAAGTTCTTCATCAGATTTTTCGATTAACTGCAGATTAGCAGGAAGAACATAACGAAGCGGAAGTTCATAAGTACCGGCTTCGGTAATATCCTGCATATTGACTTGGACAGCATGCTTTGAAAGAATGTAATCTTCCAGCACAGGCATGTTTCCAGAAAGTTTTAGGGTAACCAATGGAAGTTCACCATTTATTTCTAAATTCTCATCAAGATTTATTACTTCAACCTGAACAGAGTCAAAAGTACGTTCCAACACTTTTGGTTTTACAGATATTTCTGCTTTAAACGGACCTTCGTCCATAACAGTAAGAAGTTTATTTAACTGCTGGAAAGATGTTTCAGTTGAAAAATTTATTTCTGCATTTGAAACATTAATTCTTGTTGTATAAATATGCTCGGTAGCATTAACAATAGATTCTGGTCCAGAAATTTCTACAGTAGAAGGACTCATTGAAATACTATCAATTTCATACCCATGAGCTACATCACCTACTACAGAAGGCATAAGAGGAACATACTTTATAGCTTTTCGGTCTACATCGATTGTTATAGAATCATCCTTTATTTTTACTTCAAAAGGATCATATTCCATAAGGCTTTCTGAAAGAGTGATTTTTACAGGCAGCTTATAAGTACCTTTCTTTGTAATATTATCAAGTGAAACTGAGGCAGAAATATCAGATGGAAGAACAGATTTTATTGTTTCATCTCCTGCTCTTACAACAATAGAAACAGAGCCAGGTACATTACCAACATGCATTACCAT
Organism: uncultured Treponema sp.; assembly: GCA_934699065.1. Classification (GTDB taxonomy): domain Bacteria; phylum Spirochaetota; class Spirochaetia; order Treponematales; family Treponemataceae; genus Treponema_D. Next base: position 1,773 of record CAKUWD010000208.1, on the reverse strand, counting down.
TCCATTTTCTATAATCTGAAGAGGAACTACAAAGGTTTTAGAATCAATTAAAGAAGCCTGATGGAAGAAGTAAAGAAAAATTGCAATTATCAGACAGATTACTTTTGCAGGCCAGTTATCGAGGATTTTATCAAGCAAACGTTTTTTGTTCATCTACAGTATCCTCCAGTACCTGAGCTTCTGAAGTAATTTCAAGAAGATTCTCGAGAATCTTTCGTACTTCTTCTACAGAAAGGTCATAATTTAACTTAGAATCATATGCAAGACTAAGAGCACCTGTCTCCTCTGAAACCACAAGAACAACAGCATCTGAAACTTCAGAAAGACCAAGAGCTGCACGGTGACGGGTAACAAACGTTTTTTTGATTGTATAGTTTTCACTTGTTGGTAAAAAACATCCAGCTGCAATCAGTTTTCCACCCTGAATAAAACAAGCCCCATCATGAAGAGAAGTATCTTTTCCAAAGATAGTTATAAGAAGACTTGAAGAAAGATCTGCATTCAACCTTGTTCCAGTCTGAATGATATTTTCAAGCTGAGTATGCCGCATAAAAACTGCAAGCATACCACGCTTTTGCTGAGAAAGCATTTCAGCTGCAATAAGTACAGCATCTACATAAGTATGCTTTGAACGTGTACCAAAAGCGAACCATCCGTTTTGTCCGATGCGGATAAAAAGCTTACGGATTTCCGGCTGAAAGATAAGAGCAAAACCGATTACAAGAGCCGGAGCAATAATGTTCATAATCCATAAAAGAGTCTGAAGTTTTAAAAGAACTGCCACACCATAAACAATAACGACAATTAAAAGAGATTTAAGCATCTGTACGCCGTTAGTCTTTGAAATAAAATCGTAGGCCTTGTACAGAATAAAAGTCATAACTGCAATATCGAGAAAAGGTCTTATAAAATTGTAAAGATATAAGATTCTGTCAAAACCTAGCATAATAATTCCTAAATTACGGTGGTTGAGCTTGTCGAAACTACCGTTTACTGCGGTCATTTCGACAGGCTCAATGACCGTATTAATAGTATACTATATTATCGGAGATTTTTCATCACATTTAACGTATCTATTGTAGAAGATACATCGTGAACACGGATTATTTTAGCACCATTTTGTACAGAAATCATATTCGCAGCAAGAGTTCCGGCAAGGCGTTCTTCTGCAGGACGGCCGGTCATATCTCCGATACAGCGTTTACGTGAAAGTGCCATCAAAACAGGATATCGGCCTGCACAGATTGAAAGAGGTTCTTTTATAAGATTCAGATTCTGCTCAGTAGTTTTTCCAAAACCAATTCCAGGATCCAGAATGATTTTATCTGATGCAACACCATTAGCAAGACAGAAAACGGCTCTCTGGCCAAGAAAGTCAGAAACTTCATTAACTTCAGCCTGACCGGTATGCATAAGAATTACGGAAACTCCTGATTTTGCTATAAATAAAGCTGATTCTCGGGAAGGTTCACCAAAAGAAGCTGCCGTACCATCAGAGGATTTTTCATCTTCTCCATTGTTTTTTTTAGCCCCACTAAGAGCAGTAACATCATTCCATATATCAGCACCAGCAGCAAAGGCTGCCTTAAAAACATCCAGTTTTGTTGTATCTACTGAAATCGGAATACTTGATTCACGACGTACAGCCTGAATTACAGGTATTATTCTTGAAACCTCTTCTTCTACGGAAACCGGAGTATAGCCAGGACGGGTGGATTCACCACCAATATCAAGGATATCAGCACCCTCCCGAATTAACTGAAGGGCTCTTTC
>CAKUWD010000207.1 GCA_934699065.1 uncultured Treponema sp. | reverse complement strand
GATATCTACCATGTCTTTACGACTTTCAACATTTTTATCATCATCTTCTTTCATTGATTTTACAACAGAAGAATCGCTGATTACAGAAGTATCTACAGTAGAAAGGCCACCTTCTTTTACATCATAAAGTGGAATTACGATTTCAGATTTTCCAGGCCAGTCTTTATAATTTACAGAAAGACCGCAGTTATCAGCAGTGATATTTTGAATAACTACATTTTTATATTTTGATTTATAAGTATCGATGTTTCCACGATAAACGGCATTATATACTGTTATAAAAACTGCAAGTGTATCAGCATCTTTTTCGCTGTAACCGTATGCCGAAGCAAGATATGCCGAAATAATGCGGCGCAGGTTTGTAATATGATCAACAGTAGCTTCTGAACCAATGTAAAGAATATCAGCATCAAGTTTACCGCTTTCACTTTCATCAATTGCATGAATTACATAATATTTAGAATTTTTTGCTGTTGCAGAAGCTTGTGTCGGATCTTTTCCAATCTGACTTCCCATGTTACTTCCGATAGATTTAATAGACGCAACAGAATCTATTACCTTATGAGGTCCTGTATAGTTAATGAATTCGATTGTAGTATCACCAGTAGAATCAAGTTCTGATTTATTTACTTCAAGGGCAAACAGGCTTGCAGAAAGTGCAGCCGAAATAAAAAGCAGAATAAACTTCTTCATAAATAAAACCTCTAGAATTTATAAATATAGTATAATAATTTTATCACAGGATTTTTGTTTTTTCCAATAATTTTATAATTCAAGAGAGATTATTTTCTTAAGTGTATCACGAGCGTAGGTGCGGGTAATTGAGGAATATTCTTTACCCATAAAATTCTTTAAGATATCTTTTCCTTTTTTATTCCAGGCAGGCCGCCCCATAAAAAGACATATTGAATAAACAGCATCACAAATTGATTTTAGATATGCTGAGTCTTTGTTTCCGGCCCGATTTGCATTAAGTGCAATTGCTTCCAGAAGTTTACCATCAGGATCATATCCACAGATATTTGAAAGTAAAACCCTGCAGTTAGATTTGTTTGTACTTTCAGCAATAATTGCTGCTGCTGCATTTTGGGTTTGTTTTGTTCCTAAAAGGGCTAGCTGTAAAAGTATTGCTTCGGTTCCTGCAGAATCTTTTTCAAAAATTGATTTTTCTGTATGTATTCCAAAATCAGAAGAACCTGCATTCATTGAATAAAGCTTTGCTACCGACAATGTTTGAGAAAGCCATAACTCTTCTTCTGAATTATAATTTCCTGCTTTTAATTTTGTTATACGGTCAGGATCTTTTAGTGAATTATAAAAGCCACCTTCTGAAAAATAATTTATTTCATTTAATTCAACAGGGGCAAAAGAAGAATAATCAGACTGTATATTTTTTACTACAGTTTTTGAAGAATTTGTACTTTGTGATGTGTGATAAGCATTCATCGACCAGTTTTTATCACAGAAAACCAGATAATCATCTTTAAGATAGATTATCTGATTCACAGAGTTCTTTTTGACTTTATCCGGCATAAATGCCGACCAGATTTCTCTAAAATCATTATCAAATAGAAGCGTTTTATTTTTATCGGCAAGTAAAAGTCCTGTATCAGAATATGAGAGAAGAGTTAACTCAGTACCATCAATTTCATTAATAGTTTTACTGGCCAGGACATTTCCGTTTTTTGGATCGATTTTATAAATTGTAATTTGTGTTTTAGAGAGAGAAAGAAGATAAAACTTATCATGTTCAGGACTTACTGCAAAAACAGGATTTCCATTTTTTACATTAAAAACCCATTGACTTTCTGCAAGCCCATCTTTTAGGGAAAATAAACCGGCACTTCCATCTGTAAAGGTCAAAAGGATTCCGTCTTTGCAGCTTGCACTTGTATTTATACTTCCGGCAAAAGTAATATTTTCAAGTTTTTCACCAAAGGGAGAAATGCGAAGTCCCTTTGTTTTACCGTCTTCATCATTTATAAAAACAATGATTGAACCATCGGGCAGCTCCTGCATAGGCAGGGCTTTCTGATTTTCAGTTTCAAGTGTCCATCTTACAATTCCATTTATTCCAATACAAATTACTCTTTTTTCTCCGTAAAGAAAAAATCTTCCGTCACGGCCGGAAAAAGGCTTTTCTGCTAATGAAAAATCTAAAACTTTTGACCAGATTTCTCTTCCGCTTGGATTAAAAAGACGAATTACATTTTTATCAATATCATGAAAAAGTATAAAATCATCATCGATAACTGACAGACTAAGATTTTTTACACGCCCAGTTTTTTGTTCCCAAAGAAGTACACCTGTAGATGAATAGCCCATAATATTTCTTGCGTCTGTTGCGATACAAAATCCATAAGAGGTAATAGCCGGCTGACAAACTACAGTCCCAGGCAGTACAGAAGTCCAGCTTGTGTTATAGGTTGAAAGAGTTTCCTGACTAAATGCCGGAGAAAAAAATATTAATGAGAAGATTAAAACTAAAATACAAGATTTACTTTTTTTGATTTTCATTCAGAAAGCTCCAGAAGAGCAAGACTTTCGATATGGCTTGTATTAGGATAAAAATCAAGAAGATACATCTGTTTAAGAGAATATCCTGCAGAAATAAGACCTGCACAGTCGCGCGCATGAGTTGCAGGATCGCAGGAAAGAGAAAGAATTAGTGGTATTTTAGAAGCGCAAAGCCAGTCTCGAACTTCTTTTTCCATTCCGGAACGAGGAGGGTCTATCGTACAGGCATCAAACTGAGAAAGGCTGGAAGCACAGTTTTTTACAAAGTTTGCACCGGATAGTCCATAACTTATATGTTTTTTTCCTGCAAGATTCTGTTCTGCAAATACAAGAGCATCACGGTTATGTTCAACTAACACAACATTTTCATATTTTTCTGTGAGAAAAGCAGAAATCGAACCGCAGCCGGAATACATGTCTAAAATGTTTTTTCCGCCTGGCAAAAGACTGGTTATGAGACGGCATACTTTTTCAAAAACAAAAAGATTAGATTGAAAAAATCCTCTTACATCAAAAGAAAGCTTATGACCTCCGAATTCAACAGTCATTGTATTTTCAGGAGAAGCTACAGTTCCGGCAAAATAATGATTTTCTTTGATTTTTAGTTTTTTGTTTTTCTTGCCGCCTCCACTAATCGAAGGAGTTTTTTGCCTCTCTTCTTCCTGTGCAATTTTCATTGAGGAAACATCTGAAGGGGTAAAACTGGTTCCAAAAAGATGTGAACGACCAGAAGGTCTGGCTTTCGGATTTTGAGCAGTTGATTTCAGATAATCGTTTATTACATTTTCTGCGCAAAGGCATTCTTCAATTTTAATAACTACGTTAGATTTTCTTTGCGAAAGCCCGCCGTCGTTTAATTGAAAACGTGAACGATAATTATAATCAGGACCACTTATAATTTCTGTTTTTTCACTTATATCAATACCATTCTGTCTGAAGATGTCGTTTAAAATATTTTTTCTCAGTTCTTTTTGATAAGACGGCTCGATATGCATCATGTTACAGCCGCCGCATTTACCGTAATATCGGCAAGGTGCTTCTATGCGATGAGGAGAAGCTTCTATAATTTTTACGATTTCAGCATTATCATAATCTTTATTTTTTTCAGTAATTTCTATTTCAATTTTTTCGCCGGGAATTGCAAAAGGAACAAAAATATTCTTTCCATCAATTTTTCCTAAAGATTTTCCCCCAAAAACCATTTTATCTGTTATAATAGTCATAATTTAATATAAAATATACCGTGAGATACGGTCACGTCAAGGCACGCTTCGCTTAAAGCCTTGACATGCCCGTTTATCGTTTTTTTTAGGAGTTTAAAACCGCTATGCAGATGAAAAGTTTTATGATGAAAATGGATGATGGTTACGAGCTCTGCCTTAACAGATGGCAGCCGGATTCGGATGATGAGATTAAAGGTGTAATACAACTTCATCATGGACTTGCAGAACATTCATTGCGTTACGACAGATTTGGTTCAGTTTTAGCAGAGCAGGGTTATGTTCTTAATGCTTATGATATGCGTGGTCACGGACGTTCAGCAGAAAATGCAGATAAAAATGGAACTGGTGTTTTTGGTAAGCTTGCAGATAAAAAAGGATTTGACCGAGCAGTTTTAGATTTAAAGGCTGTAACTGATAATCTTAAACAGGATTTCCCTGGAAAAAAGACAATTCTTATGGGCCATTCTTTTGGTTCCTTTGTAGCACAGGGCTTTATTGAAGAATATGGTAACGAAATTGATGGATGTATTCTCTGCGGAACTGCAGGTCCTCAGAAAGCTCTGGTTGGCTTTGGCTCAATCCTTACACATATCATAACTTTCTTCCGTGGAAAAAATGCAATTGTTCCAGCACTCGCAAATCTTTCTTTCTCAGGCTACAATGCAAGAATTCCAAATCCTCGTACAGAATATGACTGGCTTTCTGCTAATGAGCTTAATGTTGATATGTACAAAATGGATAACTGGTGTGGAATTCCACTCACTGCTTCTTTCTTCTGCAGCATGGTAGAAGGACTTAGTAAAATCCATAAAAACGGAAATATGAAAAAAATTCCTTCAAAGCTTCCGATTTTCTTTATTTATGGAAGTGATGATCCTGTTGGATCTTACGGCAAGACAATCAAAAAACTTTTCAATATCTATAAATCTAATGGAATTGAAAAGCTTGATATTAAAGAATATCCTGGTGATCGGCATGAAATCCTCAACGAAAACGATAAAGAGCAGGTAGAAAACGATATTATTAATTGGATCAGTAAAATATAAGATTTCAATTTCTCAAATATAAAAGCTCTTAAACAACATTACGGTTGGTTAAGAGCTTTTTATTTTTTAACACCACCTTGACTATTAATCAAAAATCACAATAATATCAATAAT
>CAKUWD010000206.1 GCA_934699065.1 uncultured Treponema sp. | reverse complement strand
TATCTGAGAACGGAAGATAGTCTATCTGATCAAGCCCAATAACAGAGACAACTTTTTCAACTTTTTCCTTATCCAGGCTTTCGATGCACATTTTCATGCAGGGTTCGCGGAAGTCGGAAAAATCATTGAAAGTCCAAAACTTGTCGCCCAGTTCTTCTTTTGAGTTTGAATAAAGAGCATGCTCGTTGTCGGCAGAAATAATCACATCCTTTCCAAAAATATCAAAGGCCGCCGTAATCAGTTTTCGGATTTCTTCAACGGTAAACTCGCAGTTGTAGATTTTCTGCTCCTTGTAATAAACCATACCTCCGCCGTTTGTAATGAGAATATCCGGCTCTATGCCATCAAGAAATTTTATTGCGTTTACTTTTGCGCGGGAAGTACAGATACCAAAAAGAATGCCCTTTGCCTGAGCACGTCTGATTGTTTCTTTTGTAAAAGCAGAAATTGATTTGTCGTCGCGGAAGAGGGTTCCGTCGAGGTCTGAAAGAATTATTGAAATGTTTTCCATATTTAATTATGGAGAAGTTCGGAAGATTTTTCAAGAGAGTAAATGCGTTAGCGATGTGAAAGGCGCCGAAGGCGGCCACCGCAGCGCAGCGAGGAGGCTGGAGCGAAGTGGAACCTGGAACGTAGCGACCGGTGCCGAAGGCGCCGGTAACGCCCGAATTTATAATAACAATTAATTCTCTTGCAAGCCTCCTTTTCTCAGTATAGGATATAAAAAAAGCAAGTCGCAAGGAGTTACCATGTTCGATTTTAAATATTTTACACCTACAAAAGTTTTGTTCGGAAAGAATACTGAAGATAAAGTTGCCGACCTCATTCAGGAATTTGGCGGTAAAAAAGTTTTGATTCATTACGGCGGAGGAAGTGTTATCCGCTCGGGTCTTATGCAGAAGGTTACAGACAAGCTCGACGCCGCCGGCATTGCTTACGTGAAGTTGGGCGGTGCTGTTCCTAACCCTCGTTTAAGCCTTGTATATGAAGGAATCGAACTTTGCAAAAAAGAAGGTCTTGATTTTATTCTGGCTCTTGGCGGCGGTTCTGCAATTGATTCGGCTAAGGCTATAGGCTATGGCGTTATGAATGACGGTGATGTCTGGGATTTGTATGATTATAAAAAGCAGGCAAAGGCTTGCATGCCGCTGGGAGTAATTCTGACACTTGCTGCAACCGGAAGTGAAATGAGCGACTCTTCCGTAATCACAAAGGAGGAAGGTCTTGTAAAGCGCGGTTATTCAAGTGATTTCTGCCGCCCTCGTTTTGCCATCCTCAATCCAGAACTGACTATGACTCTGCCTGACTATCAGACTGCCTGCGGCTGTACTGATATTATGATGCACACAATGGAGCGCTATTTTACAAACGGAGGAAATATGGAGCTTACAGATTCTATGGCAGAAGCCCTTCTCCGCACTGTAAAAGAAAACGCAAAGATTCTTGCCCGCGACCCTAAAAACTACGATGCCCGCGCCGAAGTTATGTGGGCCGGAAGTCTTTCACACAACGGGCTCACAGGCTGCGGCAACGACGGCGGCGACTGGATGACTCATAAGCTTGAGCATGAACTTGGCGGCCTTTACGACGTAGCCCACGGTGCCGGTCTTGCAGCAATCTGGGGAAGCTGGGCTCGCTATGTTTATAAAAACTGTCTTCCACGTTTTAAGAAATATGCCATCAACGTTATGGGTATCACGCCAAATGCAGGCAGCGACGAAGAAATTGCTCTCAAGGGAATTGAAGCAATGGAAGCTTTCTACCGCGAAATCAAGATGCCAACAAACCTCCGCGAGCTTGGCGTAAATGCAACTGATGATGACCTCAAACTCATGGCTCATAAATGTGCAGTCGGCGTAAACGGCGGAAAAGGTTCTGCCCGCTTCCTTAAAGAAGAAGATATGCTGGAAATCTATAAGATGAGCAGATAAAAAAGATTCCCGGGGTAAGCCCGGGAATAACAGAAATTTGCCAGGTTTGAAAATGACTGTTGAAAAGAGGATTTTATGAAAAAGATTTTTACCATCATTATTTCATCGCTTTTGTTTTCTTTTCTTTTTGCAGAAAGCCCTTCTGCAGACGAAGCTGCCCTCACCTTTTTCAAAAAACTGAACGAAACCCAAACCCGACTTACCTACATGAACAAAAAAGGTACACTTGCAAAAGTTGGTACAGAAACTGTTAATGGACTTGTTTCCGGCACCTGCTTTTATGATGTAAAAATCAAAGGTGCAGGTGGAATTGTAACTCTGCGTTATACAAATTACTGTGACGAAGAAGGCTGGATTTTTGATGGTGAAATTATCACAAAATCTAATATGTCACAGAATGGAACTTTTACCGGCACTGTAAAAATGACCGCACCGCAAGCAAGCGGCACGCCAAACCTCGAAGTGATCTACGATAATGTGCTTTTAAAAAAAGGCGCCCCGGGAGATGGATATTATCTGGTGACCATAACTGGTGGATCTACCGAAAAAGTTGATTATTCTGTATATCTGAAATCAAAAGAATAAATCCGCATTTATCGCATCATATTCCTTTTCTACTTTGACACTTTCCCCTTGATTTGTCATTTTCAATAATTTATACTGATATTACGGTGGTTGAGCCCTGTCGAAACCACCATATCGTTTTTTGGGAGATTATAAAAAATGATCGTAGATTTTGAATATCAGCCTGTTCTTGAAGATTATAAAAAGAATGGCGACATGAAACTTGGTTCTATACTTAAGATTCTTGAAAATTCCGGAAACAAACATTCTGATAAAGCAGGAGATGCAATTCTCGAAGGTTCAAACAGCGGAGTTGCATGGGTTCTCACAGACTGGATGATTGAGCTTATCGCTTATCCGAAATATGGAGATAAGATTCTCGCGCGCACATGGTCTGAGCCGGTAAAGCAGCCTCTTGTCTGCACACGTGATTTTGAAATGTATTGTAACGGCCAGCTTACAGTTAAGGGAACTACAAAATGGATTCGCCTTGACCTCACTACAAACCGCCCTTGCAAAGTTACCGAAGAAATCATTGCAAAATATCAGCCGGAAGATAAATGTACTTTTGAAGATGCCCGTTTACCACGTCTCGCAACCCCAGAAGCTTTTTCAAACGAAATTGCACTTCCAATCCGCCGCGCAGATATAGACTTCAATGATCATGTTCACAATCTTACTTATCTTGATTATGCTCTCGAAGTTTTACCAGCTGATATTTACGAAAACCGCAACTTTAAAAAGCTCCGCATAAGCTATAAGCTTGCAGTTAAATCTGGTGAAGAAATTATCTGCAAATATGCAGAAGTTGAAGGCCGCCATATCTGCTGTATATTCGGTAAAGACGGCAACCTTCGAACACAAATTGAATTTGACTGATTATAATCTGTAGATTTGAAGCTGGGCTTCCATCGGAATTATTTTAGTTTTACAAACTCTTCCAGAGGATTTCCGAAGATATCTTTGTTTTCACCATAAAAATAATTCCGTGGCCGGATAAGCTCAAGATGGAATTCCTTTTTTGATTCACCGTCCTCGCCTTCATCGTCACCTAGCTCTGCTACAGAATAGAAAAAATCACCCTGATAAAATTTTACAAGCTGCCCGGCTTTATACTGTCCTACAATTTCACCATTTTCGTATCGCACACATTCAGTAAAATCAAACTTGATTTTTCTGGAATTAATTTTATAGGTTCCTGTCCACACAATAATGTTCGAAGAATCAGCATAGGAAGCGCGAAGCATAACTCTATGATTTGGATATAAAATCAAATGATGATAATAAAGCTGCATCTGATTATCATAATTCTGCATAACCCATTCACTGTCATAAAAGGGACTCTTCTTTTCCGAAAAACATCCGGTAAAAACCAGAGCACTGATAATCAAAAAAATACATGCAAACTTTTTCATCATTACTCCTGTCCAGATTTTTAATACAACTTTTCACCCAGCAAACGAGCCGCAAGACTCACTGCAAGAATCGCTGTTTGATTACGAACATCAAGAATAGGATTAACTTCAACAATTTCTGCAGAAGAAACTTTTTCTGTAGCAGCTATTTCTTCCATCAATAAAAGTGCTTCACGATTTGTCATTCCACCTGGAAGCGGAATACCTGTTCCCGGTGCAAACATAGGATCCAGAACATCCATATCAAAACTAACATGAATCTGATCAACCTTTTTAAAGAAGGCAAGTACCTGGCGTACAATTGCCGGAAAACCCTGACAATCAATATCACTCATAGTAAATACAGTAACACCTGCCTGCTTCATCAAAAGTTTTTCACCCGGATCAAGGTCTCGCGAACCTACAAAACAAATGTTCTTAGGATCAACTTTTTGACCTTCAAAATAAAGATTTGTAAGTTCGGGTAAACCATAGCCCGCAGAAGCAGCAAGACATTCACCGTGAATATTACCTGTAGGTGTTGTTTCTGGTGTATTAAAATCACCATGTGCATCTACATAAAGAACTCCAACAGATTTTCCCTGTTTTTTTGCAGTTGCACTAACTCCGGCAAGTGAACCAAGGACTATCGAATGATCGCCGCCAAGTACAAGCGGAAACTCTCCTGCAGAAGTAATTTTTTCAACTTCGGCAGCAAGTTTTTCACATGCCGCTGTAATAGGCTTTAAATATTTTGCCTTAGGATTTCCTGCTTCCTCATATTCCTGAGAAACCACTTTAAAAATATCGCTATGTTCAAAGGTTTTGTGACCAAGTGATTCAAGTTTTTCTTTGATTCCCGCAAGACGGATAGCAGACGGCCCCATATCTGAGCCATGACGGCTCGCACCAAAATCCAGCGGCATTTCTAAAATGTGTACGTTCATATAAAGAATTCTAAAAAGAAACTCTTTATACGTCAAGAAAAAAAAAGTTCCGCTGCTCCCGTGAAAAACGCCTGTCGCCAACGA
>CAKUWD010000205.1 GCA_934699065.1 uncultured Treponema sp. | reverse complement strand
TCTGTTTTTTACCTTTTTTTCCAACTTCTTCAAAAAGACTTTTTACATAGTTTTTGTCTTCTGGAACATAGAGCTTTCTATAAAGCTTTTTTTCTAGTTTTTTTTCTGTATATTTTTTTCTGAAAAGCGATGGTATCTTCTTCATTCTTTTGCCCCCTTAATCATCTTCCGCAATAAGTGCCGAAACCTTTTGAACAAGCGGAACCTTAGAAAGCACTATAATAACTTTTGTTTTTCGTATAATCGGAACAAGTTTATTTCTCATAAGCCAGATGAAAAGACGGGCAAGAAAATAAAGCGGAATATAAAGTATGAGCCCACAAAGCAGTGAACCCGACGCAATTGTATTATTGAATTTCGTAAAACTCACAAATGGAATATCAAGCAGTTTTGCAAAGGTTGGTTCAAGAGAAGGCAAGGTAAGAAACCAGTACCCCACAGAATCGAAGAACGGATCAAAAAGAGGTGCCAGCAGAGAGAAGCCCAAAGTACACAAAACCAGAGCACCTTTGTTTATTCTCATAAAAAGAACAAATACAGTTATTACATACCAGAAAATGTTGTTCTTTGGCAAAAATCCAAGCAGCATTCCCAAACAAACGGCATGAGCAATTTCACCCGGATGTGAATTACTGTTCAAAGCCTTAAGAAGTTTTACCAGAAATTTAAGCATATTTAACTCCGATTAAAATATTGGATCAAAATATTGTCTATATATTTTAACAGAAAGGCCTGATTTATCAACCAAAAAATCTGGAGCCAACCTCTTCATGAGATATTATTACAATATTAATATATTTCTTTTATACATTTTCATTAATATTTTGGTGTATTATAAAATTATAATTGGATATATATAGTGGAAACTGAAATAATAATACGTTTTCACCGTGAACAGGAGTTTTTATGAAATATTATGTTGATGCTGCTGCAAAAACTGGTGGAGATGGTTCTGAAAAAAAACCTTTTAATAAAATTCAGATGGCAGCTGATATTGCCCTTGCTGGTGATGAAGTAATTGTTAAACCTGGAATTTACCGCGAAAATGTAAATCCAAAACACGCTGGTAAAGAAGGTGCTCCTATTGTTTACCGCTCGTCAAAACTGCGTGGCGCTCATATTACTGGTGCAGAAGTTCTCACCGGATGGAAAAAGGTTGAAGGCACAGTTTATACAGCCCGTGTTCCAAACTCAATTTTCGGCAAATACAATCCTTACAAAACTCTGGTTAGCGGCGACTGGTTTATTGCATATTTTATTGCTCATACTGGAGATGTTTACCTTAACGGAAAATCAATGTACGAAGTTCAATCTCTGGAAGAAGTAAAAAAGGCAGAAGCAAGCAATGCTGCCTGGGATACAGATTTTTCACGTTTTAAATGGTATGCAGAACAGGACAAAAATAAAGACGAAACAGTTTTTTATGTAAACTTCCTGGGCAGAGATCCAAACAAAGAAAACGTAGAAATCAGTGTAAGAAGAAATTGTTTTTACCCGCAGAAAGAAGGCATCGGCTATATCACTTTGAGTGGCTTTACAGTTTCTCAGGCTGCAACACAGTGGGCTCCTCCTACAGCTTACCAGGAAGGAATGATTGGTCCTCACTGGTCAAAAGGCTGGATTATTGAGGATTGCGAGGTTTATGAATCAAAATGCTCTGGAATCTCACTTGGAAAATATAAGCAGCCTAATAACGACAACAAATGGCTGAAAACTAAATACAAAGATGGAACTCAAACTGAAAGAGACTGTATCTGTCAGGCTCAGGTTGAAGGCTGGAACAAGGAAAACATCGGCTCACACACAGTTCGCCGCTGCGACATTCACGATTGCGGCCAGACAGGAATTGTTGGTCACCTTGGCGGAGTTTTCTCTCTGATTGAAGACAATCATATTCATCATATAAATAATAAGCAGAATCTTGCCGGGGCAGAAATCGGTGGAATTAAAATGCACGCCGCAATCGACTGCATTTACCGCAGGAACCATATACACCACTGTACCCGTGGAATCTGGCTCGACTGGCAGGCGCAGGGAACCCGCGTAACACAGAACTTCTTCCATGATAATATTCCGCCACGCCGCCCTGGAAAAGACATTATTGCCGAAGTTGCAGAAGATCTTTTTATAGAAGTTTCTCACGGGCCAACTCTCGTAGATAATAATATCTTCCTTTCACCTCGAGCTCTCAAGCTTGCAACCCAAGGAGTAGCACTTGTTCACAACCTGATTGCCGGAAGCTTTACTGCAGTTGGACGTGGTTGTAATAATGGTGCACCAAATCGCCCGTCTCCACGTTACACTCCATATCATATGAAGCACAGAACAGAAATTGCAGGATTCATGACAATTCTTCATGGTGACTGTAAATTCTATAATAACATCTTTATCCAGCAGCCAATTCATCCGGAGTTTGCTGCAAGAATGCTGGATAATGCTAATAACGATTGGGATGATTCAAACTTTGTTGCAGGAACCAGACCATATAACAACTACCCAACCTTTGAAGAATGGGATGCTCAGTTCAAGGGTTACTGCGGAATGGGTTCACAAACTACAGACCGTTATTACTCAGAACTTCCTGTATGGGCAGGCGGAAATCTTTACTTCAATGGCGCAAAAGCAATGAACAAAGAAAAAGATGCCTATGTTGATACAAAAACTGAAGTAACAATCGGATATACACAAAAAGCTGGCAAAATCCACTTGAAAACAAATCTTTATGATTTAATTAAAGCCGGAAAGATTCCAGCAAATGCGCTCAAATGCAAACTGATGAAAACAGAAGATATTCCTCCAGCTTTTGAACCCGAACAGAATTACGAAAATCCGGATGGTTCTTCAATTATTTTTGATACCGATTTCTTTGGGAAAAAACGCGGTAAAAGTCCAATTGCAGGTCCATTTGCAGATGCCACAGAAGCAGGAGAAGCTTTGTTTTAACTAATAATAGAAGAAAAGCGCAAAAAATAAATTTTTACTTTTTTGTTATTTTGAGTTAAAATAGGTAAGTAATTATTATGGATGAGTTGGAAGAACAGCTTAAAATAGACAAAGGAAAGATACAAACCTCCGTCAGTTTACAACTGCCTATAGAAATGACAACCTATACCTTGCCAAAAAATACAGAAGTGTATATACGCAACGTTATGGAAATCTTTCTGGATGAGTGTCATCAGTCTCACTTAAAGGAATATCTGAATTTCTGTCTTAGCGAACTTTTGACCAATGCAAAAAAAGCTAATACTAAGCGTGTTTACTTTAAAGAAAAAGGCCTGGATATAAATAATCCTGAAGATTACGAAAAGGGTATGGAAAATTTTAAAATGGATACCCTTACCAATATAGACCACTATCTGGAACTTCAGAAAAAAGCTGGTCTTTACATAAAGCTTGTACTGAGAATTCAGGCAGACAAAATCTATATTGATATCAAGAATAACAGCCAGCTCACTGTTTTTGAAAAAGAAAGAATCCAGCAGAAATTAGACAGTGTACAGCAGTACAAAGAAATGGACGAAGTATTCAAAAATGTACTCGACCAGTCTGAAGGTGCCGGCCTTGGAATTATCATCATTATCCTTATGTTACAGAAGGTCGGCCTCACAAAAGAAAACTATCAGGTTTTCTCTGATGATGATGAAACAGTAACCAGAATTATTCTTCCTTGTAATAAAGTTGTTTATTCTGGCGCAGAAATGCTCACTTACGAATTTGTAAATCTCGAAGATACAATTCCTATTCTTAAAGAAAGCTTTGATCAGGCAAATAAAATCGTTAATACAGACGGACCTTTAGATCGCAATGCTCTTTATGAAGTTGTTCGAAAGGATTTATCCCTTGCTTTACTGCCATTCAAAGATGTCCTCGAAAAGGACAAAAAATGTTTTGATCTGAAAAAAGCAATAGCTATGCTTTCTGATTATGATTTGAAATTCATTTTCAGTGAAAGTAATCCACGAAACCGCATTATTGAAGGAGCTGATTTCTTTAAGGAAATTCTCAGACACTCAAGGCATGTTGCATATTATGTATATACCCTTTATAAAAATTGCCCGGTAAAAGAAGTAATCGGTCAGGATGAGAATTATATGTATCTTCTGGGGCTCTTTGATAGTCTCGGAGCCTTGTTTCTTGCCGGGGCCAGCAAAAATCAAATTGATTATATTACTGAGTTAAGCCAGCAATATTCTGAGTTTGGTGAAAAAATTCTTGATATATTCCTGAATAGAAATGCCGCTACCTACGTAACAATGGTTGCGGCAAAACGCCTTGGTTTTTCAAGAAATGTTTACTATGATCTTGTAGGCTGGAATGGTCTTTCACTTGTTCCAGATATATATAAAGACAGAATTGCCTTACTCCATCTTGCAGAAATGGTAGACTTTTATTCTGTAGGTATGGTTGATTTTTATCAGGTAGAAAAGCATTCCCTTAAACTTTTTAATATTGCAGATGAAAAACAGTTTGCAAAGATTGTTAATGATTTACGAGAAGGCTATAAAGCCGAACATGGAGAGTATTAATACCCTCCTAAGCTTTTAAACTTTCAACCCACTTTTGCATTAAGATTCCAAATGCCACTCCAACATTCAAAGAAGCTTTAAGTCCCTTCATTGGAATTGTGACAGTGCCATAAGTTGCACGTGAAAGAGCTTCCGGGCTCACACCCAGTTCCTCCGACCCGATTATACAAATCCCACGCTCTGGAAATTTAAATTCTTCGATTGGAGTTCCCCCGGTTTCCAGTGCAAACACAGGTGTATCCGCAGGGAGTTGGTCGAGTGAAAGACGTTCCCAGCCCATAGTTTCTATACAACCCATTCCTGAACGGATTGCACGTGGTTGAGTAGGATCAATACAATGAGGTGAAATGAAAACCTTTTCTGCACCCATCGCTTCTGCCGTTCGGAAAATCGAGCCTATATTAAAAGGTGAGCGAATATCTTCTGCATAAACAGCTACCCCTGGAAAAAAGTCACGGGCACGAACA
>CAKUWD010000204.1 GCA_934699065.1 uncultured Treponema sp. | reverse complement strand
TCATATTCAGCAATAATTACTTCGCCTGGTTCATAAGTTTTGGCAAAACGCTCAAATGCAGGCAAAGAAAATAACTTCAAAGAAGAATTTCCACCTTCATCTTCATAATCAATCGGCGCACCGCGACCTGCAGCTGCAAGTTTATCGCTACGAAGCTTTGCATCCTGATATTGTTTTTGAACCGTTGCTATCTGCGGGTTATTCGGATATCGTTTCATGAATTTCAAATAAACATCACAGGCAGAACGATACTGCTCTTCATCATAAAAACTTTTTGCAACAGCAAGCATACCAGACTGCTGATCTTCCTGAACATTATTAAGGATAGATTCAGTCTTTTTATGAATCTGACGCAACTGATTAGAAAATACACGGAGCATTTTCATAATCAAAGCTTTATTATTACTAAAAAGAATTTCAAATTCCTGAATTGTAAGGGCAACAGCAACAGTAGGAACAAGCGCCGTTGCAGTCTCTTCACGGCGGAAATGACCAAGAGCAGATTTTACGCCAAAAAACTCACCACTCTTTACCTGTTCAGCAACAGGCTGTCCAGATTCTATATCTGTACTCGTTAAAAGAACAGCACCCTGCTGCATGATAAAAATGCGTTCGTCGTGGTCTCCCTCAAAATAGATGATAGACCCTTTTGTATATTGCATCGCTTTTGGCATACTTTTATACAACCCCTTTTAAATACAGTATTCCTACTATCTCTTTATTATATCACATATTCTAAAAAAATGCTATTATAATCTTATGATAGATTTACATGTACATACAACAGCTTCAGATGGGCAATACTCACCATCTCAGATTATACAGAAAGCTTCTGAAAAAAATATCAAAGTAATAGCAATTACAGATCACGATACTACCGCAGGCCTGGAAGAAGCTAAAAATGAAGGAAAAAAACTGGGAGTAACAGTTGTACCAGGAATTGAAATCAACATCACATTTCCAACCGGTGAATTTCATCTTCTTGGATTAGGACTTAAAAAACCATCAAAATCACTTAATATAATAGTAGAAAACGTTATAAAAAACAGAACCGAAAGAAACCTTCAGATTATAGAAAAAATGAATGCCGATGGTGTGCCCCTCTCACTTGCAGAACTGGAAGAAGATTTCCCAAACACTGTAATAGGCCGTCCACATTTTGCAGCCGAACTCGTTAAATATAAGGTAGTAAAAACCAGACAGCAGGCCTTTGATCAATACCTGGCCCGTGGACGAAAATGGTATGTACCCCGCATCTGCACAAATCTTGATGAAGCAATTGTTGCAATACGTGAAAGCGGTGGAGTTCCTGTTATTGCTCATCCAATGTCACTTTATCTTTCCTGGGGACGGCTACCTGATTTTCTTAAAGACTGCTATGAAAAAGGAGTAGTCGGAATAGAAGCATTTCATCCCGGAGCTCGTGTCACCGAATGTCTCCGCCTTGAAGAATTAGGCCGTAAAATCGGCTTTGTAATTACAGCCGGCAGTGATTTTCACGGCGAAAAAATTCGGGCAGACCGCAAGCTTGGCCATACCTGCGGCGGTAAAAAAATTGATGATAAATATTACTTTGAAGAATTGCTAAGGGTTTTACCCCTTAACAGCTCCACTTGTAATTCCTGAATAAATCTGCTTTTGACAAAGTATAAACACAATAAAAGCTGGAATCATCGAAATAATTACTCCGGCACAAATCAGATTATACTTATTACCGAGCGGACCTGTAAAAGTATACAAAGAAATTGCAACCGTACGTATTTTTACATCCTGTAAATAAAGATTTGCGCAATAATACTCGTTATAACAGCTTACTCCCTTCAGAATCAGACTTGTAACTGTAGCCGGTTTTAGCAAAGGAAGGATAATATTCCAGTAAATCTTAAAATACGAAGCTCCGTCTATAACGGCAGATTCATCAAGCGAAACAGAAATATTTTCCATAAACTGAATGAATATATATATAGAAATAACATCTGTTCCCATCATCATTATGATATAGCCATACAGATGATTTATTAATCCAAGTTTTCCCATTATCGAATAAACAGAAACCTGCATTGCAACACCCGGCAACAAGGTTGCAAAAAGAAAAAGTCTTCGAATTAAAGTGTTTCCTGGAAACTTAAAACGATTTAAAATATATGCCAGCTGTGAACTTATTAAGATTGAACCACTAAGCACAAATACAAGAACAACAAAAGAATTTAAAAAGGCACGCCCCATCCCAGCAAGTGTGAATGCCTCTAAAAAGTTCTTAAAATATAATAACTTTGGCAATACCATTACAGATGTAGACTGATATTCTTCTGTATTTTTAAGTGAGGTTATAATGCAGGATACCAGAGGAAGTATTGTCCAGAAGGCAAAAAAAATCAAAATAAAATATTTCAAAAAGATTTGAAGTATTGAAGCAGTTTTTACTTTTCTTGTTACCATCATAATATATCCCCTTTTCCACTTCCTGTATCCGCATTGCGGAAAGCATACTTAAGCACAAGCTTTTGAATTATTGTTACAACAAAAATAATAAGCAGTAAGAAAACTGCCATTGCAGATGCAAGTCCAACCTTCTGACTTGTATGCGCAACCTGATCCATAATTATAAAATAGGTTCCGGTTCCGTTTGCACCTTTTGTAATTACAAACGGAGGCTCAAAAGCACTCAAAGAACCTGTAATTGAAAGAATAATATTTAATGTAACAATTGTTTTTATACTTGGAAGAATGATATGAAAAAACTGCTGAACTTTTGATGCCCCGTCTAATTCAGCAGCTTCATAGAGTTCTGAATCAACAGACATAATTGCACCTATAAAAAGCACCATATTCTGGCCTAAATATCTCCATACAGAAGTTCCTACGAGTGAAACATTATTTAATCCCTGAGTTTTGAGCCAGTATGGAAGACTTTCCACTGGAAAACCAACCCAGCTAAGCACTGTATCAAAGACAAAGCCATGAGTAAAGAAAAACTTAAATATAAAACCTATCGCAATACCATTTATAAGAAATGGAAAAAATAATATTCCCTTAAAAAGATTACCAAGTTTTGTTTTAAAACTTAAAAGTGTTGCCAGAAGTAAAGCTAAAACAAGCTGAACAACAGAACCACCCATATAATAAAGAGAAAGCTTTAGAGAATTAAAAATATCATCCCTTGTAAATAAATCTTTATAATTTTTTAGCCCTACAAAAGTACGCTCCCCTATATATTTCATCTTATAAAAGCTGTATGTTACCATTTCTCCAAAAGGAAGATACGTGAAAGTAAACAGCAAAAATAATGGAAGCGTTATAAAAGCTAAAATTATTGCCCATTTTGAATAACGAAGATTGATTTTTCTGATATTCATAAAATATATCCTTTATTAAAAAATGGCTGCGGCAGACGTGACTAAACAGCCGCAGCCAAAAATACCTTTCAGTAATGTGTATTTATATAAAATGCTTAATATTTGATTTCAACACCTTCACTTGTCTGTGCCTTAGACCAGGCAGCATTCCATTCTTCCATGATTGCGTCAAAACTTTTTGTACCATTTGCAGCATGTTCAATTATCTGCTGTACTTTTAGATTTCCACCTGCATTTATATTAAGTTCTGATTCAGAATTAAGTGCATTGAACAAATCTGATTCGCCGGCTGCAGCAGGATTATCAGAAACAAATGCAACATTATTCTCTGAGAAAGCAGCATAGGCTGCCGGATAATTATTATCTTCTGCAGAAATTGGAATTCCACCTTCGTTATAAGCAAAGCCAGATTTTTCTGTAAACCATTTTACAAAAATCATAGCAGCATTTTTATTAGTTTCTGAAGCCTTTGCATTAATTCCAAAACAATAATCTGGACCTGCAGAAGCATACTGTTTACCATTAATAGTAATAGGGAAAGACATATAACCAATATCATCTGGATTAGGACCAGCACCCTGCATCTGAGTAAATGCCCATGATCCAAGAACCATAGTTCCAATTTCACCGCGATTAATCATACCTTTACAGCCTTCCCAGTCTGTTGTTGTATAGTCATCTTCGATAAGCTTGTTTGCAGCAGCATCATAGAGAACCTTATAAACTGCATAAGCGTGTGTTCCATCGTTGTAATTCTTAAATGGATTTTTTGTATGAAGAAGAACATTATTCATGTAATCTGCATCACCTGTTGCAGAACCACCAAGATATGCATCCCAGGCACCCATTGTCCAGCCGGCTGCATAATTTGTATACAGAGGAATTGCATTTGTTTTTTCCTTGATGAGTTTTAATGCCTGGATAAACTCATCTGTTGTTTTTGGCAGCTTTGTAATTCCAGCCTGTTTGAAAACTTTTTTATTGTAAAGACCACCCTGAGCATTTCCTGTAGATGGAATTCCATAAACCTGATTTTCATATTCCCAGTTAGTAGCAAATTTAATCTGTTTTTCCATTGTTTTAAGATCGCCAAAGGAAACAAAGTAATTTTTCAATTCCTTTTTATCAATAGCAGGGATCATCATAATATCACCCCAGTCTCCTCCCTGAAGTCTTAAAAGAGCGATACTTGCATAATCTGTAATACCTTCAATTTCTACTTTGATATTTGGATATAATTTATTGAATTCTTCAAGATATTTCGCAAAAGTTACTCCTGTGTAACTACTCTGAAGCATATCTGTACGATGAGTAAGAAGTTTAATAGTTGCAGAAATTTCTGTACCTGTTTTTCCAAGCTCGACTTGTGAATAACTTATAACACCTGCTGATGATGATTTTGTTTGCTCTTTTTTTGAACAGGCAGTAATAGATAATATTACTGCTGCAACTGCAATTGCAGATAAAACTTTAAATAACTTTTTCATTAAAATGCCTCCTGATTAATTTTAATGTTTTTTAAGTTATTTTAAGTTTATCATTAACTTTATTTAAAGCAAGTTTTATTTCGTTTTTTACTTAATATTAATCGTTTAACCTTTCTTTTTTTTAGGTTTTATTACAATAAAATAAAAAAGCTGGTGGAAAAACCATCAGCTAAAAATATTTTAGGACAAAAAAAAAGCCGGCAGCTATCTACTTTCCCACCGCGAAGGCAGTATCATCGACGTAAGAGAGCTTGACTTCCGTGTTCGGAATGGGAAC
>CAKUWD010000203.1 GCA_934699065.1 uncultured Treponema sp. | reverse complement strand
TCTCACATCTTCAGCTGTAAAATGCTTTCCCTGCATTTCGCGAAGATAAGAAAAAAGTAAATCCTGCTGTTTTGTTTTATAGGCTGCTTTCTGCATTTTTTTATTGTTTTCCAAATTGATAATGATTATCAAATTATACGAGTTGCTCAAAAAATGTCAATCGAATTTGAGAATAATTCTCATTTTTGACAGGGCTTACGTATTATAAATGATTTACGAAGTTTTTGCGCGACCGGAAGCCAAAATTTCAGGATTTTCGTTTATAATGCAGAATCCCTGCCTTGGAATTTAGAATCTTCACAAGGCTCTTTATATCATCTATAATATGAATATGTTCAATTCACTTACTGGAATAATTACAGGAAAATTTCCAAAACAGGTTTTTATAGATACAAATGGTGTTGAATGGGATTTATGTGTTCCTGATTCTAATCTTGATATGCTGCCGCCGGTTGGTAACGAAGCAAAGATTTACACATATCTTCAGCATACAGATCAGTTGATGTCTCTTTACGGTTTTGCCTCTGCCGATGAACGCAGCGTGTTTCTGGACTTACTTAAAGTTGACGGAGTTGGCCCTAAGGGCGCTGTAAAAATCATGAGTGCAGTTTCAAGTTCACGTCTGCTTGATGTGCTTGAAAAGGGTGACCTTGAGATGCTGGAAAAAATTCCTGGGGTTGGTAAAAAAACTGCCGGTAAGATGATGCTTACTTTGAAAGGTAAACTTAAAATCAGTGAAAGTGCAGGGGACCTTGTTCGTGTTTCTGCTGCAAATCCTTATGCAGATGTAGTTATGTCTCTTGCAAGTATGGGCTATGATAAAAAACTTGTTGAACAGAAGGTCGCACAATTGGTTGAAATACTAACTAACGATAGTTCGTTTGCAGGTAAAGGTCAAAAAGAGCGGGAAGATATTTTATTCCGTCGTGCTATTGTTGAGCTTGCCTAAAATAGCAAATACGTAACGGCTTTTTTATAGTATGCTGAGGATTTGAAAATGAATGAGAATGAAGACTTTTCTGCAATTGTACGTGCGGACTTAAAAGATAGTTTTGATGAACAGGATAACAAATTACGCCCAAATATGCTCAAGGATTTTCTTGGGCAGGAGAATGTAAAGAAAAATCTTTCTACCTTCATTGAGGCAGCAAAGCTTCGCGAAGAACCTCTTGATCATCTTTTGCTTATCGGTCCGCCAGGTCTTGGAAAAACAACTCTTGCGCAGATTACAGCCCATGAACTTGGAGTTGATTTTAAAGTAACAAGCGCACCGGCCCTCGATAAACCAAAAGATCTTGCCGGTATTCTTTCGACTATTACGCCGCGAACCGTTTTTTTTATTGATGAAATTCACCGATTAAAGCCTGCTATCGAAGAAATGCTTTATATAGCGATGGAGGATTTTGAGCTGGACTGGATTATAGGACAGGGGGCAGCAGCACGTACTGTTCGAATACCAATTCCACCTTTTACTCTGGTTGGTGCAACGACTAAGGCAGGTTCGGTTTCGAGCCCGCTCCGTTCCCGTTTCGGCTTTATACCCCGCTTTGAGTTTTATTCACAAAAAGAACTTGCTTCTATTATAAAGCGTTCTGCTTCAATTCTGGAAATTGGTATTGATGATGATGCGGCTATGCTGCTGGCTCAATGCTGTCGGGGAACTCCTCGTGTAGCAAATCGTGTACTTCGCCGTATGCGGGATTTTGCTCAGGTTTCCGGAAGTCCAGTTATTACAGTTGACATTGTAGACGATGGTTTAAAGCGTCTTGAAATTGACGAAATGGGGCTTGAAAAGTACGACCGCGAAATTCTTCGTTCGATTATTGAGAACTTTGGAGGCGGCCCGGTTGGAGCTGAAACCCTCGCAATTTCTATCGGCGAAAGTATGGATACCCTGGAAGATTATTACGAGCCGTATTTAATTCAGTGTGGACTGCTCCAGAGAACTCCTCGCGGAAGAATGGTAACAGAAAAGGCTTACAGCCACCTTGGTCTTACTCATGCTGCGGATTCAAAAGATGGCGGTGCACAGGGCACATTGTTCTAGGAATCTTTTTGTGATAATATATCCTCCATGTTAACATCTGATTTTAATTTTGACTTACCCGAAGATTTGATAGCTCAGCATCCGAGTGGAGTACGTGGACAGGATAAACTTATGCTTTTGAATCGTGCTACCGGAGAGGTAGAGCATCACATGATGGATGATCTTCCTGATTTAATTGAGCCGGGTACCCTCATGATTTTTAATAACAGCCGTGTTCGCCGTGCCCGCGTTTATGGTATAAAAGAAACTACCGGCCGTGAAACTGAATTCATGTTCCTCAATACAATCGATAAAGAATGCTGCATCTGGAATACTATGGTAAAGTCTGCAAAAAAACAGAAGCCTGGAATGCATTATAAATTCCCGGACGGTACTGTCGCAGAGATTATTGAACACGAAGGAAATGCCGGAACAGAATTCCGTGCCCTTAAGTTTGATTTTGCTATTGATGAGGACTGGTTTGAAAGAAACGGTCATATACCTCTTCCTCCGTATATTAAGCGTGGTGACACAGAAGAAGATTCAGAACGCTATCAGAATGTTTATGCGACAAATACTGGTTCTGCTGCCTGCCCGACAGCCGGCCTTCATTTTACAGAAGAAATGCTTGCTCGTCTGGATGCAAAGGGAATTGAACGCCGCTTTGTAACGCTTCATGTAGGCCTTGGAACATTTCTCCCTGTTCGCGAAGAAAATATTGAAAATCATAAAATGCACGAAGAATGGTACACTGTTCCAAAAGAAACTGCAGACGCCATCAATAAGGCTAAGGCAGAAGGCCGCCCAATTCTTGCGGTTGGAACAACAAGTGTACGTACCCTCGAAAGTGTGGCTCAGAAACTTGCTGATGAAGCAGGTGGTTTCGACGAACTCAATCACCGTAAAGAATGGGTTAGAGCCGGTACAAATTCAACAAGCATTTTCATGTATCCGGGCTTTAAGTTTAAGGTTGTAGATAAAATGTTTACAAACTTCCATACACCGGAAAGTACTTTGATTATGCTGGTTTCTGCCTTTGCCGGACGCGAGCATATTCTGAATGCCTACAAACAAGCCGTTGATGCAAGATATCGTTTCTTTAGTTACGGCGACTGCATGTTCATAAGATAATAAATTGTCATGCTGAACTTGTTTCAGCATCTACTGTTTATCGGCCCCTGAAACAAGTTCAGGGTGACGGACTAAGTCAACTGTTCAAAGCTGTAACGTGCCAGATTAAAAAACTGCTGACGCATAACATCGGTAATCATCTGGTCGGTTGCGGCTTTTTGAAACTGCTCAGCTACAACTTCTTCAAGCTGTGAAATATCTTTTTGTGTAAGTGGCAGACGATGTCCACTCATGTAGTTTTCAAATTCTTTGCTATGGAAAGTAAAAGGTCCAGCGAAGGCAAGATGTACGTTTAAAAGTGAGTTTTTCTCAGTGTCTGCAAGAAAAGCAAAAGATGCAGATTGCTGTGTGATCGAGTGCTCGGAACCGATTCGACGGAAAATCGAAAGCTCTGCATCTACAAGAGGAATACGTATATTGGATAGAATAAAACCTTCCGGTATGCTTTTAAAATATCTGATATTTTCAGTTTTTGTTTCTGTCTGGTTTTTAAACTCAAGTTTAGCATCAAGTGCCATAAGAGGTGCAAATAAAGTAAGCTTGTGATTTTCGGAACAGATGTTTCCTCCGATAGTTGCAGTATTTCTTATAATCGGATTTGCAATACAATTTAGGGCTTCGTAAATTATTGGAGGAAGATGAGTCTGACCTATTGCAAGAATTTCAGAAAGAGTGGCACCAGGACCAACATCTATATAACGTTCGTGTCTTGAGATATGAGAAAGGTCTTTTATACCTCGTGTAGAAATAAATTTTTCTGGAAGACTTTCAATTCGTGTACAGCCACCTACAACTTTAGTTCCAGGATTATTATTCAGGATTTTTATAAGTTCTGCAGCATTCTTTGCATATAGTATTGTTTTTCCCATAATGACCTCTTAATTAACCCCTCATTTGTCTCTTGTTAAAAATTTGAACAGAATAAAGGATTCCATTTACAAGAGTTTCTAGATCTGTACAGCAGGGAGAAAGTGCTTTTACATAATCTGCAATTTCTTCTCTTTTTGGCATTTTTGGAGATTTTAAAATCTGATAGGCAGAAAAAACTTTACCTGCCGTACAATAGCCGCAGAGTTTTATTCCGGCTTTCTGGAAGCCGGCCATTATAATTGAATATTCTTCAGTTTTTGTAAAATAATCAAGAGTAACAATGTCGCTGTTGCGGACTATTCCAGCCGGGATTTTACAGGAAGCTGCCGGGTGATCATCAAGCAGAATTGTGCAGGAACCACAGAAACCACTGCTGCATCCGCTTTTTACAGAAATGCAGCCGTTTTTGTGGAGAACTTTCATAAGTGATTCATCTGCATGAGCATCAAGAATGGTTTTTGTTCCGTTTAGAGTTACTGGTATTTTCATTCTGAAGCTCCTGTTTCTTCTGGATTTTTTACTTCAACCTTTTCTTTAGTGCGATCACGTATCAGCTGGAAAAGAAGATCTTCTGTACAAGGAATTTCTGTAAGCTGTGTTGTAAGTGCCAGCGATAGGGCTGAAGAGAATGCTGCTGGTAGAGAGTTATGAATTAATCCGCCTACCTGTCCGGAACGGTTTTCAGATTTAATAAAGCTTATATTGATTGCATCGCAGGAAATAGTCTTTCCTTTTACAAGCATTGTAAGTTCCTGCTGAATTTCAAGACGGATTGTTCTTATAGCTGCAGCTTCATCAAATAATTCTCCGCAATCAACAGTTACCCAGATTCCTTTGATTTTTTCATTGTAAGTATATGTGTCAAGTTCAACTTCCACAACTGTAGTTATAAAAGAAGTTGTGTAGAATGGTGTTCCAGAGAATTTATCTTTATCCCATTTTGATTTTTGAGTAAGAGCTCCACCGCGTTTTGCTGTAATTGGCAGCGGCTGGTGAAAACGTTTCTTTTGAATGTCACTACAGCATTTTTTTACAAGCTCGTTCATAATACTGATGGAACTGTAAGAATTTTCAGGTTGTTCTGGAATCTGGTTGTATGCAAAGTCAGAATCTATC
>CAKUWD010000202.1 GCA_934699065.1 uncultured Treponema sp. | reverse complement strand
GAATTCTAACAATGCTTGTACTGCTTTTTCTTCTGGGCTTTGCTCTTTTTGGACTTATGGAGCTTGCCCCTGGTGATATTGTAGATCAGATGATGACACAGCAGCTTCTCACTAATACAGATAATCCAAATGCTAAAACCGGAACAACAGCCTCACTGGGAGCCGGCTCACAAGATAAAAATTTTTCCGCCGAACAAATGGACGCTTTGCGTTCAGAGCTCGGACTTGATAAACCATTTTACGTTCAGTATTTCAAATGGCTTAAACGAGTTATTGTAAATCACGACCTGGGAACAAGTCTCATCTCAAAAGCTCCCGTCAGCTTTTTAATTAAATCACGCCTCTGGAATTCCGTTCTCTTAAATCTTATATCACTTGTTTTTATAACAACTTTTTCCTTTCTGCTCGGAGTCTTTTTCTCCAGTAAGGCCGGAACCCGGCTGGATGTGGGAGCAACCTTCTTTGCACTTTTCTTTCATGCTTTTCCGGGAATCCTTCTTTTGATTTTACTTCAGCTTTTTGCTTCTATAACAAATCTTTTTCCGGTTACAGCATACCCTGACTTCCCATTTAAGGATGCTCCTATAAAATTTACCTTCAGTTATGCACATCATGTTTTCCTGCCTCTTCTTGCATCCTTCCTTGGAGGCTTAGGAGGAACCATGCGAATGATTCGTGCCACAATGCTGGACCAGATGGGAATGCCGTATATTTTTGCTTTACGTTCACGAGGCATCAGCGAAAAAAGAGTTTACCTTAATCACGCCTTCAGAAATACCTTAAACCCTTACATCACCGGAAGTGCGAACCTTCTTGCAGGGCTTTTCTCCGGTTCCCTCGTATTGGAAATTATTTTTGCTTATCCGGGAATCGGCCGGCTTATGTACGATGCAGTACTTCAGGAAGACATAAATCTTGTTCTTGCAAACAGCATGTTTATTTCATTTCTTGTTCTTATTGGTATGGTCATCAGCGATATACTGCTTGCCATTGTAGATCCAAGAATCAGATATGGAAACGAGTAGGGGGAAGAAATGAAAAAATTAGCACAATACATAAAAACAAGACCTCTTGCTTTTAGCTCTTTGATTTTCCTTGCTCTCGTTTATCTTATTATGATTTTTGCAGAGTTCTTTGCGCCTTACCAGCCGACACAGACTTTTGAAAATAATACTTACCATCCGGCAAACCTACAGCTTACTTCGCACGGACTCAAAGTTCGCGAATGCCGTACAATAAGCAAAATCAACTGGAAGTATGCAATCGTAAAAGATGAAGGCTACACTCACGATTTTACATTTTTTGCAAAAGGCTATGAATATAAACTGCTTGGATTTATTCCGTGTAAGCGCCATCTCTTTGGTACAAAAGATCAGGCTTATCCGGTTTATCTTTTAGGAGCAGACCATCTGGGCCGCGATCTTTTCAGCCGCATAATTTACGGTAGCCGAATCTCTCTTACAATAGGTTTTGTTGCAACCGCAATTGCTATGGTTCTGGCAATAATTTTCGGAGGTATCTCCGGATATTTTGGAGGCAAAACAGACTGGTTTATAATGCGCTTTGCCGAGTTCTTCATGCTGGTTCCAAGCCTTTATTTTATACTTTTCCTTCGTTCACTCTTAAACAGCCGGATGGATTCCGGAACTTCTTACATGATTATCACGCTGATTCTTTCGCTGGTCGGCTGGCCAGGTTCTGCAAGAACAATACGAGGAATAGTCCACTCGGTAAAACGCGAAGAATTTATTTTGAACTAAAAGCTCGAAGGTCTTCCATCTCTTGTAGTAATCTTTGGCCACATAATTCCACAAATCTCAAGTCTTTTAATTGTAAGCATAACACTTAGTGTTCCAGGCTTTATTATGAGCGAAACAACGCTTTCATACCTTGGGCTTGGTATCAGCGATCCGGCTGTTAGCTGGGGCTCACTTATTAACCGCGACATTTCAACTCTTTCAAATCTCAGAAACTTCCCCTGGCTGCTTTATCCGGTGCTTATGCTTTTGCTTGTAAC
The DNA here is from genome assembly GCA_934699065.1 of uncultured Treponema sp. Lineage (GTDB taxonomy): Bacteria > Spirochaetota > Spirochaetia > Treponematales > Treponemataceae > Treponema_D. Next base: position 3,144 of record CAKUWD010000202.1, on the reverse strand, counting down.
TCTTGCCTTCAATTTTATCGGTGATGCTCTCCGGGATTTCTATGACCCGTACAGTGCTGTATTTAGAAGACGCTTTGCTACCCCTTCTCCTAAGGGCTCCGCCCTTAAGAACCCGGATGCATCTGTTAGCGAAAACTTACTTTCCGTACAGGATCTTCATGTTACCTTCCATGTTCTGCGAGGCACAGAATGGACTCCAGTCTATGCCAGCCGCGGAGTAAACTTCGAAGTAAAGAAAGGTGAAATTCTTGGTATTGTCGGTGAATCAGGAAGCGGAAAATCTGTTTCGACAACCGCCATCCCGGGTCTTTTGCCGCAAAACGCAGAATGCAGCGGACATATTTATTACAAAGGAACAGATTTACTTTCACTTTCACAGAAAGAACTTCGTCAATACCGTGGTCAGAAAATTGCCCTTATTTTCCAGGAGCCGGGCCGCTCTTATGATCCGCTTCAGAATGTAGGAAGCATTTTCTTTGAAACCTTCAGAATTCTAGAACCGCAAGTCACACGGGAAGAATCAGATAAAAAAACAATCGACCTTCTCACCCAGGTTGGAATCCCTGAACCGGAAAGCCGTCTCAAATCTTACCCACATCAGTTCTCAGGCGGCCAGCTCCAGCGAATAGGAATTGCTCTTGCCATTGCTCAAGACTGTGAACTTTTAATTGCAGATGAACCTACAACCGCCCTCGACGTAACAATTCAGGCACAGATTATTTCACTGCTTTTGAAACTCCAGAAAGAAAGAAATCTTTCAATTATTTTCATCAGTCACAATATAAATCTTGTAGCACAGATTTCAGACCGAATTGCCGTAATGTATAAAGGCCAGATTATCGAGACAGGAACTCCAGACGAAGTTATCAAAAATCCTAAGGAAGAATATACGCAAAAGCTTGTTTCTTCACTTATAGAATTTGGCACTCACTACACAGATGAAGAAGGAGAGTACAATAATGAATAACGAAAACATCATCGAAGTAAATAATCTTTCAAAAACCTTCAATCTGGAAGCAGGCTTTTTTGCAAAAAACAAACATAATGTTTATGCCGTAAATGATGTATCATTTTCAATCAAACGAGGGACCACCTACGGCTTGGCTGGAGAATCCGGCTGTGGCAAAACGACAACAGCAAGACTTTTAATTCAACTTTATAAACAGACCAGCGGATCAATAAAATATTTTGATGCCAATGAAACTTTACCAACAGAAGTCGATGCCTATAAAAAAAATCAGCTTCGTCTTTATCGTGAAAAAGTAAAATACATTTTCCAGGATCCGGCCCGTTCTTTAAATCCCCGCCTTACAGTTTACAATGTACTGACAACAGGACTCAAATATTCTTCTCTCTGGCAGGGAAAGGCCGCCGCACGAGAGTTAGCAGAAAAAATTATTACAGAGGTAGGTTTAGCACCAGAAGACTTAGACCGTCGCCCGGCAGAGTTCAGCGGCGGCCAGCGACAGCGCATTTCTATTGCCCGCGGTCTTATTATGAATCCTTCTCTTTTGATTTGCGACGAAGTTGTTTCAGCCCTCGACGTTTCAATTCAGGGCCAGGTTTTAAAACTGCTTCAGGATTTACGAAAGGCTCGTAATCTCAGTTATATTTTTATTACTCATGACTTAAAGGTTGCCTGCTATTTCTGCGACACAATCGGAGTAATGTACCGCGGCTATCTTGTAGAAGAAGCACCAGCCGCAGATCTTTATAAGACAGCAATGCATCCATATACAAAGTTGCTTTTTGAAGGAGCGCAGGGAGTTCTTAATAATTCAAATCAGGAAGTAAAGACAACTCTTCAGCAGGAAAACTGCTGTCCTTTTGCATACCGCTGTCCAAAGGCAACAGAACGCTGTAAAAAAGAACTGCCGGACTTTAAGCAAGTTTCCGGCAGTCACAGGGTAAGATGTTTTGAATTTTAGTAAGCTACATCATTGCGAGAAGCAACGCGATGAAGCAATCTATTAAATGCTACTCAACCTTTACATACTCAACAACAGTTTTCTTTCCTTCTTTTGAAACTCCGTTAGTTGGTACAAAGATAACTTCGCCACCTTCAGAGAAATCAAATGATTTTGTCTGACTTGTCCAGTTTGGATCTTTTTTACCACCTGTAGCGCGCAGCATTTTCTTTGTTTTTAAATCAATACGGAAGAGGTGAGAACCATCATCAGTCCATTCTGCCTCATTTTTTTTGTTGTCACGTATTTTCAGATTTAATGGGACATCTGTTGAATTTACTTTTATTTCAAGAATATCGCCTTCAAGTTTTTCAAATCTCCAGCCGCATTCTGAATAATTACCTTTAGCCCAATTAATTGCAAAATCTTCATCAAGCCAACTTGTATTAGGCCATTTTCTAGAACCAAGTTTTGCACCATTCAAAACAAGTTTATCCGGCTGCTGTGTTCCTTCTCCAGCTTTCAACAAGCTAACAGATTTTACAATTGATTTTTGATTCTTAACTCCAGATTTCTGCCACCACAAGCGAATTTCAATTTTCTCAACACCTTTTGCAGAATCCCATTTTGCTCCATCTGGATAACACCAGCTGTATTCTGTTCCATCAAGATTTGCTTCCAGAACTGTAGAAGAAATTGCATCATAACCAAGATCACATCCTTCCTGGCCAACTCTTATTTCATAAGGTAGTTTAGCTGATTCTGGATCTAATTCAATACGAATCTTTTCATAACCAGTAAAGTCAATACCTTTAACTCTCCAACCTGCACAGGCATCCCAGTTTTTCTTTGGTAAAACCCATTCAATCTTTCCACCATCAGAAATATAAGCATTTCCACTGCTTGAACCAAAGTCGGCACCAAGTAATTTTAGATTTTCATTAGGCTTTCCTTTGTCTTTTAACAGCTGAATGCTTTTTACAACAGTCTTCTGCTCCTTTGTTCTTGGCTTTTCATTCCATGTTCGAATATCAATGGAATAACCTTTTGATTTGTCAGGCATGCCTGCATCTTCATTTTTATATGAATAGCCTTCACCACTTAAATCAACTTCAAATACATTCTTTTCAACCTGATTATTAAAGGTATGGTAATTTTTTCCCTCTCTTTCATTGAACGAAATATGTAAACCAGTTGCATCACTACTTTCAAGTTCAATACGAACCCTGTCATATTC
>CAKUWD010000201.1 GCA_934699065.1 uncultured Treponema sp. | reverse complement strand
ATTGGTGGTGGTGTTAAGTTTACAATCAGCCCGGTACTTGAGCTGCGTGTTGGTGCAGGAGTTGGTTACAATATACTTGGAGCTGGTGCAGATGTAACACTTGGTGTTAAGGTAGATTTCTTTGCACCTTTGAGTGCTTATCTGGGATATGCAATCCGTATTGATGGAGCACCGGTAATTATTCTGGACCTGGATATGGATGCAGGCTTCAGTTACAGCGGTGATGTACAGTTCTGCCTGGATCCGCCAATTCTTTCAAAGAGGTATTGGAACTATGATATTCCTGGTCTTAAGGATCAGTATGTATGGCAGATTTTCAAACTTCGTCTTGAAAACTTCAAGGTGGTAAAGAAAGAGGGAATAAAGGAGAAGGCGTAAGGCGTAGAAGCAAGGACCGTCCAAAGGGCGGCCCTTGTCTTGTTTTAAATGACATTTTTTGATAAAGTGTAAAAATAAATTATAAATGCGCAAGGGCATGGAGCACCTGCGAAGCAGCCGACCGCAAGACGCGGTGGTTGAGTAGCCCGAAGGGCGTATCGAAACCACCGTGGCCGAGGACGGTGAGCGTTAGCGAAGTGCGGAACGCCCGACCCGAAAGAAGTGAGGGTTGCGCCCAAATAAATAGGAGTTTTTGGAAAATGATTATCAAACCAATGGTTCGTTCGAACATGTGTCTTAACGCTCACCCGATTGGATGCGCTAAAGAAGTTGAAAATCAGATTGCATACGTAAAGGCTCAGAAGGCTAAGCGCGGAACAAAGAACTTGAAAGAGGGTGGAAACGGTCCTAAGTTTGTTCTTGTTTTGGGCTGCTCTACAGGTTATGGACTTGCATCGCGCATTTCTGCTGCATTCGAATATGGCGCAGATACAATTGGTGTTTCTTTTGAAAAGGCCGGAACAGAGACCAAGGGCGGAACTCCTGGCTGGTACAATAATCTGGCATTTGACCGCGCTGCTAAGGCAGAAGGTTTGTTCACAGAAACTTTCAGCGCTGATGCTTTCAGCCACGAAACAAGAAAAATGATTATTGAAGAAGCAAAGAAGGCAGGTAAGAAGTTTGACCTTATCGTTTACTCACTTGCTTCTCCTGTACGCAGCGACCCGGACAAGATTGACCCTAACAGCGAAACTGGTGCTCACGTACTTTATAAATCAGTTATCAAACCAATTGGTAAAACATATGCAGGTCTTGGTATTGATATTTTGACTGATTCCCTCAAGGAGAGCGCTGCTGAGCCTGCTAACGAAGAAGAAATTGCAAACACTGTAAAGGTAATGGGCGGTGAAGACTGGAAGCTCTGGATTGATCAGTTGTCTGCTGCAGGAGTTCTTGCCGAAGGCTGCCGTACAGTTGCTTATTCATACATCGGACCAGAGTTGAGCCACGCTATTTACCGCGATGGAACAATCGGTCAGGCTAAAAAGCACCTTGAGGCTACTGCTCATGAATTGAACAAGAAGCTGGGTGATGAGCTCGGCGGTGCCGCTTATGTTTCTGTAAACAAGGGACTGGTAACTCGTTCTTCTGCTGTTATCCCAATCATCTCTCTCTACCTTTCAATCCTTTTCAAGGTAATGAAGGCAAAGGGAACTCACGAAGGCTGTATCGAGCAGATGGAGCGCCTTTTTGCTGAGCGTCTTTACACAGGCGACAACAATGCTGCAGGCAAGGTTCCTGTTGATGAAGAAAACCGCATCCGCGTAGACGACTGGGAAATGCAGGCAGATGTTCAGGCAGAAGTTGATAAGCTCATGGCCAGCGTAAACAACGACAACATCAACGAAGTGTGTGACCTCGCCGGCTACAAGCACGACTTCTACGCCACAAACGGTTTTGATGTTGCAGGGGTAGATTATACTGCTGATGTTCCAAGAATGGATCAGATTTAATTATAGCTACTCGTCATGACAAGAGCATACTCCGTAATCGCGGATACAGCCCTCGTCATTGCGAGCGTAGCGAAGCAATCCATATAATTATTAAAAAGCGATGATGTAGAGTCATCGCTTTGTTTATTTATAGAAATCCCATTTTTTATATGCTATAATAAAAATAATGGAGGTAGATAAATATGAGCAAAGATACATTTGAATTTGTAATTTATATGCTTCATGCTTGTGCAGACAAATGGTCTCAGCTTCCATCTGTTGTTTATAAAAAACTCAAAGACTCAGACTGTATTAATAAGTTTCTTGTTCCATATTATGATATTCTCCATACTCAAGGAACCGCTTTTGTTGTTGGCGATATAGAAGACTATCTGATTACAAGAGGAATTTCTGTATGATAGTTTATCACGGTTCAGCGGAAGTTGTAGAAAAGCCTGATACATTGCATTCTCTTAGACCACTCGATTTTGGAAAAGGCTTTTATGTTACAACAAATAAAGCGCAGGCAGAAGTCTGGGCAAAACGAAAAGCCGTTATTAAAGGAAAAAATATAGCAATAATTAATATCTATCAGATGAAAAATGAGTTTACCGGATTAGTTCATAAGGATTTTGGAGATGATTTATCTGAATGGATAGATTTTGTCTGTCATTGTAGAGATGGTGGTGAGGATTTTAAAAAATATGATTTGATTTCCGGCAAAGTCGCAAATGATAAAGTTTTCCGAGTTGTGGATATGTATCATAGCGGACTTTGGGATAAAGAAAGAGCCATCAAAGAAATTAAAACATATCCGAATTATGATCAGACCGCATTCATAACTCAAAAAGCAATTGACCAACTTTTGATTTTTTACTCTTCTGAAGAGGTGAAGATTCATGAATGATGAAGCATTAGAAAAGAACTATCAGGAACGCCTCGAAGAAAGAGTGATTTCTTATATAGCAGAAAAACAGAATATCCAATTAACAGATGCAATGGATTTGTATTACAAAAGTAAACTTGCAGATAAAATTGCTCAGGGACAGTATGGTATTCAATATCTTGATTACAAAGTGCTTGGACAGATGATACTGGAAACGGTAAGAATGTAAAAATCGCTATATGGGGATTTAGTTATAAAACTATTCTTAGCCTTTATATCTTTTCAAAGATATCATCAATGTTATCTGAAATCTTCTCTACCAGTTCTTTTTTCAGATGGTTTAAGAGTTTTTCTTTTCGTTTGTTTTCTAACGTTTCTTGCGTCTTGTTGCTTTTTTTACTGGTATTTGAATCATTTTGCAATGCAAATAAGTCTAGAACGGGAATATTAAGGGCTTCGGCAATTCGTTCAATTGTCGAAAGTTTTGGAATGTTTTTATAGGTTTCCATTAAACCGATATAACTTACCGAGGTCTCACAATATTCTGCAAGCTTTTCCTGAGTGATGTGCTTCTCTTTTCTAATTCTTTTTATATTTTCAATTACAATGTGCTCTAAATCCATTCTACTAATTTTGATATAATTTTGACTTTAAAAACATTTTATAATTTGATATATTGGTAATATACTAAATCTAGTATAAGAAATGTTGTTTATAAAATTTTAGGAGGATTTTATGAAAAAATTAGCAGCTTTAGCTTTTTCTTTGTTAATGGGTTGTGCGCTATTTGCACAGGTATCAGCATCCAAATTTTTTGTTGGGGTTTATAAGTTTGCAACGGAACCGTCAAAGGCTTGGGAGATTCTTGATACAGACTTTAGAAAAGTTGATGTTTTTGCACAAGAGTATGAATTTTCCGGTGCCTTTATAGTCAAGATGTTTGGCTATACTCGTTATGATTTTACTTGTAGAGTTGTGAATGAAGGTTCTGATTTCTCTGTAAATCTTTCAAATGTTTCTTCTACAGTAAGTGACAAAAATGGTAAAAAGAAGGGATCCGCTGCAAGCACTCCTGCAAGTGTCAGTTCGCAATATGCCAAGCAAATGAAGGATGAGATAACTGCAAGAATCGGTTCGTTATCAGATACTGATTGTAAAGATTTTATTATTTCATATATTGAAAATTCTGACTTTAGACTTGGAAATTCTAAAGGAGCTTTTATAAGTTTCTTAAAAGATGCAGATTTAATTAATGATTCTAGGGTAATAAAGAATACAAGAATTCTGTCTTTAATTGCAAAAGATTCTGCGGATGGAGAATTTGTAAAATACCTGACTGAAACAAAAGTAATTCAGGATAAGGAATTTATTACAAGCAAAACAATGATGACTCTGATTGCAGATAATCTTGCGAAAGGTGAATTTGGTAATTTCTTGATCAACAATAAATTCACTGAAGATGAGGCTGTTTTATGTAATACGGGAATACTTGCACTGGTTGGAAAGAATTCAAATAATAAACTGCAGTTTGAAAGATATCTTACTAAGACAGGTCTTGTTGGAAAAAAAGTGACGATGCCAATAGTTTTCTCAAGTGTTGATAAAAATATTTCCGGAACAGGTAAAAAGAAATATATGGTAATTGCAGAAGCGACATCTTGTATGCTCAGTTATTTTACAAATAATGAGGATTTTATAGATTTAAGCAGTGGCGCAAGTACAGAAATTACTGGAATTATTGACTCTATCAAATTTGATGAAAATGTAGGAATAATTACTATGGACATCATTGAAGGATAATGAAAAGATAAGTTTTTATGGAATGATTAATTATTGTCTAACTCTGTATTTTCTGATAATATCAAAGAAAATTTATACGGAGTAACCAATGCTAACTGGTCGTCATTTAATTCAGCCGGATGATCTTTCGGTTTCAGAAATCGAAGAAATTTGTTCTTTGGCTGAGCAGATTATTGTTGATCCTAAATCATTTCAAGATGTGTGTCGCGGGAAAATTCTTGCGACACTTTTTTTTGAGCCAAGCACCAGGACAAGGCTCAGCTTTGAGGCGGCCATGCTGCGACTGGGCGGCTCGGTAGAAGGCTTTTCTGATGCCGACAACACTTCGACTGTAAAGGGCGAAACACTTGCCGACACAATCCGCGTAGTTTCAAGCTATGCAGATGTTATTGCAATGCGAACTCCGAAAGAGGGTGCGGCACTGCTGGCAAGCAAGTATTCTGCCTGCCCGATTATCAACGCGGGAGACGGCGGCCACTACCACCCTACACAGACACTCACAGACCTGGTAACAATCCGCCAGCTGCTGGGTGGTCTTGAGAACCACACTGTAGGCTTCTGCGGCGACCTTAAGTTTGGCCGCACCGTCCACTCTCTTGCCGAAGCCCTCCGCCACTTCAAAGGAAATAAATACAT
>CAKUWD010000200.1 GCA_934699065.1 uncultured Treponema sp. | reverse complement strand
GGTGATTTTTTATTTTTCCTTCTTGATTATAATCGCACCGTTGTGTCCACCGAATCCGAATGTTGCAGACATAGCAGCATCAATGTTCATTTCAATTCCCTTGTTTGGAACGTAGTCAAGATCGCAGCCGCCTTCAATATCAGGATTATCAAGGTTCTTTGTACAAGGAACAAAGCTGTCCTGAATTGCCTTAACACAAACCATAGCTTCGATAGCACCAGTTGCACCAAGACAGTGACCATGCATAGACTTTGTAGAAGAAATCTTAAGCTTGCGGGCATTTTCTTCGCCAAAGGCAATCTTAATCATATTTGTTTCGCTCGAATCGTTCTTCATTGTAGAAGTTCCGTGAGCGTTGTAATACTGAATCTCGCTAGGATCCATTCCGGCATCCTTGAGGGCGCGTGTCATACACTTTGAACCGCAGATTCCATCAGGGTTTGGAGCTGTAAGATGGTAACCATCACAAGAAGCACCATAACCTGCAATTTCTGCATAAATCTTAGCACCACGAGCTTTAGCGTGCTCATACTCTTCAAGAATAAGAATTGCAGAGCCCTCGCCCATTACAAAACCGTTGCGGTCTTTATCAAAAGGACGGCTTGCCTTTGTAGGATCATCATCAAAACCAGTAGAAAGAGCGTGAAGAACTTCAAAGCCTACAACACCGAACTGACAGATTGTAGATTCAGCACCACCACTCAAACAAGTATCGAGACGACCGCTTCTTACCATATCAAAAGCAACTCCAAGAGCATCTGTACCAGAAGAACATGCTGTAGCAATTGACTGAACAGGACCATGAAGACCAAACTGAATTGCAATATTTCCGCCAACTTCATTAGGAATAAGCTTTGGGATAGCCATAGGATTAGTTTTTACACCACCCATCTTTGCCATACCAAGCACGTCAGCTTCTGTCTCTTCCAAACCGCCGATTCCAACACCAAGAATAATTCCAGTTTCATCAAGAACTTCTGCATTACCCATAAGGCCAGCATCATCAAGTGCCATCTTAGCAGCAGCAACACCAAGCTGAGTAAAGCGTGCCATCTTGCGGGCATCCTTTGAATCCATATAATTTGCAGGATCAAAGTTCTTTACTTCTGCCGCATAGTGAACCTTGTTTACAGAAGCATCAAAAAGTGTAGTTGGTCCAATTCCGCTTTTTCCAGCCTTAATTCCAGCCCAAAACTCATCAACAGTATTTCCAAGAGGAGTCACAGCTCCCATTCCAGTAATTACAACACGTCTTTTTTCCATATTAATCCTCATCAAAATTTTTACAAAGATATAAAAGATAGAAAGGATGATAAGGATTATTTTTTCCTATCTTTTATATCCTGTTCATCTTTGTTTATTAAATTATAAATTTCCAATGCTTTCTGCAGAATTAACTGCAACACAGTTTGCTGTCTCTGCAAATCCCGACTTTCCCCAGAGGCCAGTCAAAACAGCACCAACACCAGGTTCAATCAATTCCCATTCGTCGCCACTTGCTTTGATAAGGTCGTTCAAAACAGCTTCTTCCGAAGTCCAGCGAACAGGATTTGTAAGGTGGAGAACAGCATTCTTTTTGATTTCTGCTCCGTCCTTTGCTTCCTTACCAGTTACATTGCTGAATAATGTTTTATTTGGATTATTGAATGTTACACCAGCGATTGCCTTTTCAAAATTATCAGCAGCTTCCTGCATCAAAGGACTGTGGAAAGGACCAGCAACTGCAAGGCGGAGAGCACGGCGGGCACCTGCTTCCTTTGCCTTAGCTTCAATCTGTTCAAGAGCGTCTGCAGTACCGCTGACTACTGTCTGAACAGGGCTGTTAAGGTTTGCTGCATAAGCATCTTTAATGCCATTAGCAAGCTCTTCTACCTTCTCTGGTGGAAGACCAAGAACAGCAGTCATTCCAGGTGCGTGACCTTCATTTGCCTTAGCAATATTTTCGCAGGTTGCCTGCATAATAAGTCCGCGCTCGCGAACTACTTTGATTACATCTTCAAAGCTCAAAACACCAGCTGCATACAAAGCAGGGAATTCACCAAGAGAAAATCCCATAGCTGCGCTTGGCTCAATACCTTTTGTCTTCAAAACAGCCATAACTGCAAGCGAAGCAGTTGTAATAGCAAGCTGGCTGTTGTCACTGCGACTCAAAGTTGCAGCATCACTTTCCCAAAGAAGCTTTGGCATATCAACACCGGTAATTTTTGTTACCTGATCCACAACTGCACGAGCTTCAGGATAAGCATCACAGATATCCTTAATCATACCGGGAACCTGTGCACCCTGTCCCGGAAATAAAAATGCATATTTTTTCATCATTTACCCCTATAAGAATATTCTGCCAAAAGGCACAGTAACAAAATGACATTTTATGCACTTTTTGTCAAGATGATTTATTTATTACTGTATCGAGTTCAGTATAACTTGTCATTGCGAAAAGAGAATGTGAGAAAATGAAATTTACAGAATTACAGTTTATGGTGCATCAATACAGATTGCAGGAACAACACTTAAAGTTTGAATAACCTGATATGTACTTGAGGTCGAACCATTTACAGAAACGTATCTCACTCCAGCACCTGAACTACCAGCAGGAGAACGCAGCCACCACTCGGAGCCCTGCCCCTCACTGGTAGATTGACGCGCATAATTAGCAAGTGCCCAGTCTGTTACTTTACGTACACGCTTAGTTTCACTTTGGTAATTTCCCCATCCATAAGCAGTTCTTGTTGCTTCCTTCTCACTTAAGAGGAATACTTTATCTTCTGTCTTATGGGTACTTACACCAGTCGTAGCCTGTTCAATATTAAGACCTTCATCCTGTGTAGAAGCAGCACTGTTATCAACTTTTGTAATTGCAATCTTACTCTGTGCTGTACCTGTAAATGCCTTCTGAAGGAATCCGTTTCCTGTATGGTCAATGGTAAAAGAATTTGCTTCTCCGCCATCAGTTACAAACTGGTTATTAATTCCATTAAGCCATGCTCTTACATTGGAGTATTCATAGCTGTTTGCATTAATATTATTACTACCAAGTACTCTAACGTCATTTGAACCATAATACTTTATATTAGAATGTAATGCATTCTCTGCATGAAGGAACCATTTTCCAGGTGTTGTAGAGTCATCATCGTTATCAAAACTCTCATCTAAAACACGCCACTTAATAGGTTCCACCTTAAAGTACTGTTCACTGCTTCCTATAGTCTGACCGTCGGAATATGTTGTAGGAGAAGTTGAATAATGATTTTCTTCACATTTTACATACCAAGCTTCATCACTTCCCATATAATAAGTAAAACCAGAGTAATCTGAATCATCATATACAATCGATTCATCAATAGTAACATCTGCGGCTTTAACAGTCTGAGGCCAGTCTCCAAACAAAACATAAGTTCCACTTGTTCCAGCACTTCCATCTGTACCGGCCGGAAGCACAACAGGAGTATTTGTTGGGCTCCACACTTTTTTTACAGTAATACCAAAGCCCGCATCATGCTTTATTCCAAGATAATTTGCAGTAATCAGAAGAGTGTATTTTTCTGCCGGTAAGGCCGGGAGTGTAAACTTATTTGCAGGGTCATCAGTTTCTACAGTCGGCTGATAACCTGTAATAAGTACGCCACTGTTGTAAAGAGCTGCATTCCAGGTAACCTTGTTGTAATCTGAATCTTCAATATCCGGTAAATAAAGATTTTCAAAAGTTTCTTCAAGGTAAAGTTTCTGGTTTGCAGGGTTATAATAAAGCTGAATAGATGTACCGCTGGCATTTAGTGTAGTTATTGTCGGGGTAATTGTAATTGCCTTTGCAGTATCAGGTTTCATAAAAGTTGAACTTGCCGCAAAGGAAAATTTTACATCATAAGAGTTTTTGATGCTTCCGCCGTTCTTTGCAATTTGTACAGTACTTGTTGTTGCATTGTAAATAATCGGGTCTCCAAGATCGCTGTGAATATAGGCAGAAGGTGGATTTGTTGCAGTTGCATGATAGTCACTGTAGCCTGTTACAATGGAAATGTTTGTACCAGGTGCAGCCGCTGTTTCTGTTGAAACCCAGATATCGGCATAACTATTGAACTCAGAGTAAATTTTAAAGGTTTTACCGTCTGGAAGATAAATATCTTTTTTATTTCCGCTGGCATCTAAATTATCTTTTACGCAGGGAGCTACTCCCACCTCTAAAGTGTCACTGCTGGTTACATATATTCCACATTTATTATCACTTATTATTCCAGAAATAATTTGTGCGCTAATAATATTTGAATCAGTTTTTTCGGCCAGATAAATACCTGTAGAGCATTTTTTGATATATGCACCTCCAGTTATTCCAAGACGACCGTTTGAAACAGTCACACCATTAATATTTTTATTATTTCCATCAATTGTAAGCCCGCTACAAATGATAAAATTCTTACCGTTATTTATAGTAAAGAGTGACGTACCGGAAAAGGAGCTACCAGCCTGTATGTATGCACTTCCAAAAACATCTCCTGGTGTAGTACTCCAGCATTTTACTGTTATGTTTCGGTCTACAGTTATTCCAGAAGAAATAATAAATGTACTTAAATTTTTTATATGAATTGTATAAGTAGCAGTAGAATCAGAAGCCGAAATAGTTTTGATGTAATTAACAGCTTTATTAATGTCCTTAAAAGGAGCAAGATAAGAACCTGTCTGTTCGTCAGCGTCTACTGTAGTTGAGGAATCTACATATATATTTGTCGAAAGAAAGTTTGAAATGCATCCTGCTGTAATCTTACAGATTGCTGGTGTAACTGAATCATCAATATATTCCTGTGCAGAACTATGTTTCAGCCAGGTATTTGTATTAAGATTTTGAAAAATGTTTACAATTTCTTCAAACTGATAAACAAGATATTCTACACTGCTTACAACTTTATATAAAGAGAATATAGCTTTGTAAGTTCCACTTGGCATAGCGCCTGACCAACCCCAGCTGTTACTAGTTAATTGTTTATATTCATCCTTTATTTTACTGGTATTGGTAGGATCTGCAGGATCATAAAGATATAAACAAAGTTTATAAGTCTCTGTTGATATATTTATAGATGAATCTATATTTACTCTAAGATTATAACTTCCCGAACCTTCTGAAATAGGACGCAGCACAATGTTTTTCTGGAAGGCAGGCTGTGTAAGGCTTAAACCTGCCAGCTCCTGCTCTGTAGACCTGAGAAC
>CAKUWD010000199.1 GCA_934699065.1 uncultured Treponema sp. | reverse complement strand
GTTGAGAACTGCGACCTCTCTACATACGGTGGTTTCGATACGCTCGCTTTGCTCGCACTCAACCACCGGCGCAGTCTTTGACTTCTCACATCCCTCTTCTGCATTTAATGGCGGTAAAGTATACTCGATTTCAAAACGTCGGTAAGTCCAGCCGTGGCGGGCCTTGAACTCGCACCAGAATGGAGTCTGTAAAAAAGTTCCGTCGTTCTCGTGAGCGGATTTTTCTATTTTGCGGATTTGAATATTAAACATAAGTTCCTTATTTATATTTGCATTAAGTGTCATTCCTGACTTAATATATTGTCATTCCTGACTTAATATATTGTCATTCCTGACTTAATATATTGTCATTCCCATGCATTATATATTGTCATTCCCTGGCTTGACCAGGGAATCTATACATCACTGTCTTTTATAGATTGTCGGGTCAAGCCCGACAATGACACACTTTACAAGCCCGACAATGACACACTTTACAAGCTGTCAATGACATACTTTACAAGCTGTCAATGACACGTTTGTATTTATTTACGAATAGACGGCATAAAGCATGGAAGATTTAAAAGCTTCTTCTTAAAATCCATTGCGTCGATTCTTTTTTTGATGGCTTCAACTTTGGCAGTGTCCATACCATCAGTTTTTCCTTCGGCAACTGCTCGCAAATCAGCATAGGTAAAGCCGAGGTTATCTTCATCAGTTTTGCCGGACATTCCGTCGCTTGGTGCCTTGTGGCAAAGCTCTTCCGGGAGACCAAGAGAAAGCCCCAGCTCTACTACTTCATCAACATAAAGATTTGCAAGTGGTGCAAAATCCCCTGCTCCATCTCCCCACAAAGTGAAATAACCTGCCAGACGCTCGCTCAGGTTTCCGTTATTTGAAACACGGGCATTGCCTTCCAGGGCTGCAATTCCGTAAAGAGTTGCCATGCGGAGGCGTGCCGGTGTGTTTGTTTTATACTGAGGAGGAACTTCATCAGCTCCGACAGAATCTTTTACTGCACGGGTAAGACCATTATAGGCGTCGGCAATGTTGACTGTGAATTTTTTGATTCCAAGGTGAGCGCAGAGCTTTTTAGAATCTTCAATATCAGACTGAACTCCATTTGGCATCATTACGCCGATAACGCGGTCTTTGCCAAGTGCGGTACAGCAGAGAGCTGCAACGGTAGAAGAATCTTTACCACCCGAGATTCCGATTACGGCCTTGGTTTGAGAATTGCCGTTTTTTTCAAAATAGTCGCGTACCCACGCAATTGCTTCATCTTTAATGCTCATTTTTGCCCTCTGCGGTGGTTTCGATACGGCTTCGCCTACTCAACCACCGTACTTTTATCCTATCTCCGAATTAAGTGCCTTTTCAGTTTTTATTTCTTTTCCGTCAGCGAGGAGCTTCTTTCCTGCAAGCTGAACGAGGCCGTCCTTAGCTGCAATCTGAACTGCAAAGAATTCATCACCTGTAATCTGCTCTTTCTTTGTGGCATTGGCATCAGCGCCTTCGAGAACTACTTTTGTGCCAGGAGCTGCCCAACTTGCATCGAGAACCTCAACGCAGTCTTTGCCATCAGCGTCTTTATAGTCTCCAGCTAAAAGCATACCGCGGCTTTCAACACCACGCATTGTACGAGGTGCGAGATTGCTTGCGATAATTACGTGCTTTCCAAGAAGGTCGCTTTCTTTCAGGTACATGCGGAGACCGCTCTGAATTGTACGAGGAGTTCCGCTTCCGTCATCAAGAGTTTCGATATAAAGCTTTTCTCCCTCAGGATTTGGCTTTACATCAACAATCTTTGCAACGGTGAGTTCAATATTTTTGTTGAAGAAATCAACCTGCTGATCTATTGGAAGTACAACAGGTTCTGCTTTCTTCTGTGCCTTTTTATCTTTTTTATCCTGTTTATCTTTGTTTGAATCTTTATTCTGTTTACCGCCAAATTTCTCGCGGAAGGCAAGCATGGTCTTCTGATCCATTGGCTTGAAGTAAACTTCAGTTGGTCCAACAGTAGTAAGACCTTCGAGCTTTCCAAGATCTTCCCAAGTATAACCAGGCTGAGTTTCCATTCCAACCTTCTTTACCTGAATAGTCTTACCAAAGTAGCTCATGATTTTCTGAGTGTACTGTGGCATATAAGGATTCATCATAATCATCAAATCCTTAATTACATAACAGAGGTTATGGATAAGGCTTTCAGCAACAACAGGATTTTCTGTTCGTGCCTTCCAAGGCTCAGTTGCCTGGAATTTCTTATTACAGATATCAGAAATTTCAAACATTGTGTGGAAAGCATCTTTCAAATCAGCCCATTCAAGGCTTTCAGTTGCCTTTGCTTCAAGTTCGCGAACCTTTGTCCAGAGCTCTTCATCAATAGGGCTATCCGGAATCTTTCCTTCATAATATTTATTTACAAAAAGCAAAGTGCGGTTTACAAGGTTTCCAAGATTACCAATCAGCTCGCCGTTAAGCTTTTCCATAAAGTCTTTCCAGGTGAACTGATAGTCCTGCTTTTCCGGGCGGTTATAGAAAATGTAGAAACGCCATGCATCAGCAGGGATTCCGCTTTCAATTGCGTCGCTTCCAAATACACCAACTCCAAGACTCTTAGAGAACTTTCCGTCTTCGTAGTTCAAAAACTCTGTAGAAGACATGTGGTGAAGCTTTGTCCAGTTGTGAGGCGAACCCAAAAGTGTACAAGGGAATACAACAGTGTGGAAAGGAATATTGTCCTTACCGATGAACTGGAAGAGATCTACTGGAGCCTTGTCCTTAGCCTCTTCGCTCTCGCTAGGAAGCCACCATGATTTCCAGTCGAAGCTCTGCTTGCCGGCCTTTACAAGTTCATCAGCCAGCTGCTTTGTAATAGAAAGATATCCGATCGGCGCATTGAACCAAACGTAGAATACTTTATTTTCATAACCAGCCTTTGGAACAGGAATACCCCATTTAAGGTCGCGGGTAATTGCGCGTTCCTGAAGTCCGTCGCGGATCCAGGCCTTAGTCATGTTGATGGCATTGTCAGCCCAGCGGCCTTCTACACTAGCCTTTTCCATCCATTCGTTGAGCTTGCCGCTCATTGCAGGAAGGTCAATATAAAGGTGTTTTGTTTCGCGAACTTCTGGAGTTCCGCCGCAGGTATGGCAGCGAGGTTCTTTAAGTTCAATCGGGTCAAGCAATGAACCACACTTATCGCACTGGTCTCCGCGGGCCTTTTCGTAACCGCACTTAGGACAGGTACCGTCAACATAGCGGTCTGCAAGGAACATGTTACAGTGAGGACAGAAAAGCTGTTTGTTTACATGCTCGTGAATGAGGCCGGCCTTGTCCAGGTCGTTGAAAAGCCCCTGAGTAATTTCAGTACACTGTTCGTTAGAAGTGCGGCCGAATTTATCAAAATCAATTTTAAACCATTCGTAGATTTTTGTGTGCTCGCCATAGTAGTGGTCGCAGAGCGCGCGAGGCTCAGTCTTTTCTTCAAGAGCCTTAGTTTCAGTTGCGGTACCATATTCATCAACACCACAAACATAAAGTGTGTCGTAGCCACGGCTGCGGCAAAAGCGTGCAAAAACATCGCCCGAAAGCGACTGAATTATATTTCCCAAATGCGGAATGTTATTAACGTAAGGTAAAGCTGCTGTGATAAGTCGTCTGTTCATTTTAAATCCTTGTTCAATATCAATAACTCAAAAAAAGTCATGCTGCTCCTGAAACAAGTTCAGGGTTCAGCATCTAAAGTTCTATTGTAGAATAGATTCCGAAACAAGTTCGGAATGACAATAGAGTTTTTGATATCTTAAAATGTAATTTTATCCCAATAGTATAATGTTTTTCTTCAATATATTCAATTTTATTGGGATGTATTATTGTTTTGCCTTTTCAATTATCCCTTCAAAGAAATCCCCGTATTCTTCTTCCTTCATCTGAACATAGCCAGCCCTGTTTTCTGGGCCGACCTTTGATAGGATTTCTTCTTTGATTTGATTATATCTGTCCCTTGCTTCGGTATGTTTTCTCAAATAATCGCGGAATAAAATATGCCGCTTGTATTCTTCATTATCAACCGAGCAAATATAAAGATGATGGTCTATGCTATCAAGAATTTCGTTATGAACTTTTCCGTCTCTGCCAAAAGCCTCGCGCCCGGTAATTCCTTTATCACCTTCATGCTCATAGCCGATTTCTGCCAGCGCTCTTTTTACAGCTTCAAAATCAGACCAATTTTCCAGCCCCACATCAATATCAATAATAGGCTTTGCTTTCATTCCGGGAATTGAAGTGCTGCCGACGTGCTGCACCTGGCAGGGAATTGTAATCACCTTCTGCAATTCAGCCTTTATCTTCAAAAAATGCTGAGGCCACTTTTTATCATAATTTACGATAACCATAAAAGATCCTTTTCTTTTATTATGCCATAATATTGATTTCTTATAAATAAAAACTTGACATATATATCACACTGCGATATATTGTATCTAACTTCGCTATAGCGAGGTACGATATATCGAGATACAATACTTAAAGCGGACTTCGGCCTGCCCGCTTATTAAGGAGTTGAAATGGATGCAAAAATTAAGCGTGTTTATGTTCCAATGACAGAAACAGGTTTTTACATTCTCTTTTGCCTTCAAAAAGAAATG
Source organism: uncultured Treponema sp. (assembly GCA_934699065.1). Taxonomy (GTDB): domain Bacteria; phylum Spirochaetota; class Spirochaetia; order Treponematales; family Treponemataceae; genus Treponema_D. The sequence continues at coordinate 601 of CAKUWD010000199.1, read as the reverse complement.
CATGGCTACAATATAACTCAAAAGGTAAAAGAAATGACTGAAGGTCAGGTAGAAATTGGACCTGGCACAATGTACGGAACATTAGGAAAAATGGAAAAGGATGGTTTAATTGAGTTTGTTCGTGAGGAAGAAAAACGAAAGCTTTATAAAATCACACCACTTGGAAAAGAAGTTTTGCAGTTAGAGATTGCAAGAATCAAAAGACTTTATAAGAACATAGGAGAAAATTAATTATGAAAAATACAAAGACTCTTTTCAGATTTTTTACACTTTTTGAATATGAAGAGGAAGAAGCCTTTCTTGAAACTCAGCATAAAAATGGCTGGAAGGTTACAGGCTATAAACTCCCCGGTTTTTACAAATTTGAAAAATGCGAGCCAGAAGAAGTAACCTATAGAATTGATTTTACAAATGAAAACGGAGCAAATAATTCTGATTACCGTCAGATGTTTGCAGATAATGGCTGGGAATTCCTCTGGTCTGTAAACGGCTTTTCAATCTTCAGAAAAGAAGATACTTCTGCAAGCGAGAACAATAACGAAATCTTTACTGACAATGAATCAAAGCTTCAGATGCTTCAGAAAATCCATCAGCGCAGGCT
>CAKUWD010000198.1 GCA_934699065.1 uncultured Treponema sp. | reverse complement strand
CACAATAACCTACTGTGTCAATAGGTTATTAAAAAAAATCATACACTCCCTTCGCAGAATAGCCCCTGTATCTGGTTATATTTCCATACCCTCAGAATTGCATCGTCTATACTGCCGGGAAGTTCCATAGCAGTAATTCCCGCAGCGGTCAGAGCTGCACTGGCGGCGGCGCCAAGTCGTGACACTACGATGTAGCGGCAATCGGTAAAGTTGAGTACGCTTTTTTCCATTTTTGAGATTTCGTGGGCGCCGTCCATGCAGACAGGTTCTACCAGCCGTTCTTCCGCCAGATCATAACCTACATCATCATCTATTGAGTAGATATAAAATTTTTCTGCCTTGCCATAGTGCTGATTTACGCTTTCTCCATCAGTTGAGGCAACAGCGACTTTATATATTGAAGATTTTGAAGATTTATCAGCCATGCGAAAAATTTTCCTTGATTCCGCTTGAACCAAAATTTGCATAGAGAGCTTTTGAAAACTCTGTGCGGCCCGGTACTCCAACAGCATCTGCCCGACAATGATTACAATGCAGGAAAAGCTCTATGTAAGGCATAGCTGCAGCTCGTGCTGCATGAATATCCTGACAGGTTGGAGCCGGCTCGCTGGCAAACTTTGCTGTAGGAATCAGAGGAATTATGTTGTATTTTTTTGCTCCGGCAGCGGCCACTGTTTTTGCAATTTCTGCTATATGATTGCCGTTTATGTGGGGAACAAGCACAGTGTTGACTTTAATTGTAATTCCAGCTTCAGCAATTTTTCTGATTCCTGCAAGCTGATTTTCAATGAGGATTTTTGCTCCCTCTACTCCTTCTATCTTCTTACCGTGCCAGATGATATAGTCATTAAGCTGTGCTTCAATCTCAGGATCTACAGCATTTACGGTAACGGTAAGGCTGTCGATTCCTACTTTTATAATTTCGTCAGCCCGCTCAGCAAGCAGAAGCCCATTTGTACTCATGCATTTTATAAGCTCGGGAAAATTGCGGTCTATGAGCCGGAAAGTTTTGAGAGCATTATCGCTGGCAAGTGTATCGCCAGGTCCGGCAATTCCAGCCACGCGAATTTCAGGACTTATTTCCAGTGCCTTTTTGATAAGGGGAATCGTCTCGGCAGGCTTAAGAACTTTGGACGTTACGCCAGGACGATTCTCCGTATCATTAAGGCTTCTCTCGCAAAAACGGCAGGCAATGTTACAGCCCGGACAAACCGGAAGATGGATACGGCCGGTTGCCGCTTTCCCCTGTCCAAAGCACGGATGTGATTCTTTTAAGTCGGTAAAGCTTTTTGCCATTTTTGCCTCGCTCTGGTATTTTTTTTACCTATTACTTAAGTAGGTTTATACCATAGCGACAATATACTGTCCATTACCTATCATGTCAATAGGTAATTATAAAATATCAAAAACTCATATTGCAGATTTGTCAGCAAAAATCTTATTTCTGTGCTTTCGAGACTTGACCTTTCGCCTGTATAATTCTATAGTTTAACTAAGCTATTCCCTACTTAACGAGTAGGTATTACAACAAAAGAGGTGTTATATGGCAGATAACAAAGGAAAATCAGTTATTCGTCAGGTTGTAGCAATCGGTATTGGTGCTGCAATTTTTGTTGCATTGACAACAGTTCAGATTCCAATCGGTTTCGTTCCTAATACAGCTTTGCAGGTACGTGCCGCTGTTCTCACATTCTTTGCAGCAGTTTTTGGTCCTGTAGCAGGATTTGCCATCGGCTTGATTGGACATGCTTTGGGTGATGCTCTTTTCTACGGAAGTGTCTGGTGGTCTTGGGTTTTCCCGGATGCAATTTTTGGTTTACTTGTTGGTCTTTTTGCAAAAAAATATGCAATTGAAGAAGGCGGATTTGCCGTAAAACAGTGCCTTGGTTTTAATCTTGTTCAGATTCTTTCAAACTTAGTTGCATGGGCTTTAATCGCCCCTGTTCTTGATATTGTAATCTACAAGGAACCTGCAAACAAAGTATTCATTCAGGGAATTACTGCTGCCATTACAAACCTTGTGATTGTAGCAATTCTCGGAAGTCTTCTTGCTTTCGGTTATTCAAAAATCAAAACAAAGTCTGGTTCATTAAAAGAAGAAGAATAAATTTATATAAATCTCTAAGCGGCCTCTGCTATTATTTTCAGAGCAGAGGCCGCTTTTTTTTGGATTCCGCCCTTTATTCCATATTCTTCCACACTCGACACAGCAATCTTATTCTTGTTATAATCAGTTCAAAATGGAACCTATCATCAGCTTCAGAAACGTAAGTTTCCAGTACCGTACAAAATCAACCCCTACTCTTAAAAATATAAATCTCGAAATCCACAAGGGGGAAAATGTTTTAATAATCGGTTCTTCCGGTTCTGGAAAATCAACCATAGCAAAATGCATAAACGGACTCATTCCTTCTACTTATGTCGGAAAGCTCGATGGTGAGATTACAGTTTGTGGAAAAAATCCGTCCAGGGAAGGCATTTTTGGAATTTCAAAACATGTTGGAACTGTTTTACAGGATACAGACGGTCAGTTCATTGGTCTCACCGTTGCAGAAGACATTGCCTTTGCTCTGGAAAACGACAATACCCCTACAGAAGAAATGCATAAAAAAGTTCTGGAGGCAGCTGAAACTGTAAACGTAGAAAAGCTTTTGAAAGCCGTGCCGGGAACTTTGAGCGGAGGTCAAAAGCAGCGCGTTTCGCTGGCCGGCATTCTTGTAGATAACGTTGAAGTTCTTCTTTTTGATGAACCCCTTGCAAATCTCGATCCTGCAGCCGGAAAGCGCATTATCTCTCTTATAGATAAAATCAATTCCGAAAGTGATAAAACCATAATAATAATCGAGCATCGCCTCGAAGATGTTTTATACAAAAAAGTCGACAGAATTATCGTAGTTGAAGACGGCCAGATTGCCATCGATACCAGTCCAAACGAACTTTTGAGCACAGACCTTCTTCCACAGAAAGGAATCAGAGAGCCGCTTTATATAGCCGCACTTAAACATGCCGGCTGCAAGCTGCAACCTCAGGATAAGCTCGAAAGTATTGAATCAATGAATCTGAAGCCTTATAAAGAAAGTCTGAAAAACTGGTTCAAACAGATACAGGTTCCTCCAGTACAAACTTCAAAAGAAATTGCCCTTGAATTAAGGAATGTTTCTTTTGCCTATGATAAATCAAAATCAAACACTGTAGAAAACATAAGCTTTGCAATTCACAAAGGTGAAATGGTAAGCCTTGTTGGCACTAATGGAGCCGGAAAATCAACAATTGCTTCCTTAATATGTGGTTTTAACAAACAGGATTCCGGAGAGATTTTTCTGAACGGCCAGGAAATTTCTGATTTTTCAATAAAACAACGTGGCGAAAAGATTGGTTTTGTAATGCAAAATCAAAATCAGATGATCTGTAAATCAATAATTTATGATGAAACAGCCCTTGGTCTTACCGCCCGCAAAAGGCAAAAGAATGAAATAAAAGAAATGGTTTTCAAGGCGCTGAAAATCTGCGGTATGTATCCTTACAGAAACTGGCCTGTAAATGCCGTAAGTTTTGGTCAGAAAAAACGTGTTACAATTGCTTCAATTCTGGTCATGAATCCGGAAGTAATAATTCTTGATGAACCAACTGCCGGCCAGGACTATGCTCATTACACAGAAATCATGGAATTCCTTCGCCAGTTAAACCGCGAACTTGGAATTACAATAATCATGATTACTCACGACATGCACCTTATGCTCGAATACACAGACCGTGCAATTGTATTATCAAACGGTCACATAATAGCAGATGATAAAAGTTCGAATATTCTTACTGATGAAAAAATAACAGAAGAGGCAAGCCTTAAAAAGACAAGCCTTTATGATTTAGCAGTAAAGTGCGGTTTTGAAAATCCTTCCGCCCTGGTAGATGCCTTTATTTACTATGAACGCAATCTGCGAAATCAGACTGCAAAGGAAGCGTAATTCTATGGCAAAAATTATCTCTTATATAGAAAAAGACTGTTTTATCCACAGACTCAGCGGTCTCACAAAACTGATTTTCTTTCTTCTCTGGACAATTACCAGCATGCTCACTTACGACACCAGAGTTCTTGCAGCCATGCTTGTCATCAGCATAATCTGTTTTAAGCTCTCAAAAACCGACTGGAAACAGGTTCGCTCAATTTTTATTTTCATTCTTGTCTTTCTGCTTTTGAATGTTACAGCAATTTTTCTGTTTTCGCCTTTTGAAGGCTGTAAGATTTACGGCAGCAGGACAGAGCTTTTTCATATTGCCGGAAAATATTTTATGACCTCAGAACAGCTTTTTTATGAGCTTAACATCATCTTAAAATATTTTACGATTGTACCTTCTGTTTTTATGTTTATTACTTCTACAAATCCAAGCGAATTTGCTGCAAGTCTTAACAGAATCAAACTGCCCTACACAGTCTGTTATTCAGTTGCAATTTCTTTGCGTTATGTTCCTGATGTTCAATCAGATTTCAATAAAATCAAAAATGCCCAGGAAGCCCGTGGAATTGAAATGTCTTCTAAAGCTAATATTTTTTCCCGCCTCTTCAATATGGGCGCTATTTTATTTCCTTTGATTTTCAGCAGCATGGAAAAAATAGATTCTGTAAGTAACGCTATGGAATTACGTGGATTTGGGAAAGAAAAACACCGTACCTGGTATTCTGCAAAGAAACTCAAAACTCCAGACTGGATTGTCATTATTTTCACCATACTTTTTACTGGTCTTGCCCTGTTTGTGACCTATATTGACGGAAGCCGTTTCTGGAATCCATTTGTAAACATCTAGTTTCATTCAGAAGCTGCTTTCATCATCAGCATGACAATTCTTTGCCCACATCATTTTTATAACATTTTCTTCATTTATGGGTAGTTTTACCCTTGACAAGTTTCGCAAGTGGAAATAATATAAAAATATGGACTTAAGAACAGTATTAACAACAGACACAGTAAACCTTCACTTAAAAGGCACAACAAAAGAAGAAATCGTAGATGAAATGATTGATGTTTTGTTCAAAGCTGGTAAGGTTACAGACAAGAATGCTGCACGCGAATGTGTTTTGGACCGCGAGCGCAAGATGTCTACTGGTATGAAGCACGGTATCGCTATTCCACACGGAAAAACTGACACAGTAAAAGATTTGGTTGCCTGCATTGGTATTTCTGACAATCCTGTTGATTTTGACTCATTGGATCAGGAACCATGCCGCATTTTTATTATGACTTTGTCTCCAGTAA
>CAKUWD010000197.1 GCA_934699065.1 uncultured Treponema sp. | reverse complement strand
GTAGAAATACGTGCTACAGCATCAATCATAGTTTTTTTATTTTCAGTTGAATCAGCAAGCATTTCAAAAGCATTAAGTACTTCAAGAGCAAGAGAACTTGTAGGATTCAAAACCTGATTACGGCGGTTAGCAAAAGCAATGGCATCTACAGCTTCATCGTTTTCATTAATACCGATTTCTCCAAGTGATTTTACAGCAGCAGCAATTACCATTGGTTCATTATCTGCAACCGCAATTGAAATCAGCATATTTTTTGAATGTTCAGTAGGAACTTTAGCCATAAGCTTACAGGCTTCACGACGAATTTCCGGGAAGTTATTCATAAGACGACCATTTGTACGGTTCTGGGTTGTAAGACCATCTCCAGCAAGGCGGTCAAGAGCCTGAATTACTGCGTCAGAAGTATTGCCGTCCTCTAATGCGCTCTGAAGATACTGAATGGCAACCAGTTTATTATCATACTCATCTGATTCGGCAAGTGTCATGATGATATCGCCGTCTACATCGTTAAGATATTCACTTTCAACAGACGATTCTTTTTCAGATTGAGCAAAAGCAAATCCAGCTACGAGCATCATTGCAGATGCAATAAAAACTTTTTTTGAAAGTTTCATTAAAATTCCTCCGTTATGGTCATAAACCTATTCAATAATTATAGAATATACTTAATAAAAAATCAACGGAAATTAAACACGGTCAAGCTGTACATACCACTTTCCATTTACTTTTATAAACTGATAGTATCTTGTAATACTATGGTCTTCATTTACCTGAACTGCTTTTGTATTGGTTTTAGAAATATATCTGATTTCAGTAATTTCGCGATTCTTTCTTGATGGAATAAAGACATATTTGAAATAATCTCCAATTCCATTTAATACAATTGCTTTGTTTGGAAGTTTCTTTTGAACTTTTCTTATATTTGCAGGATTAGAATAGAAGTTTTTTGACGCAGTATCAACATAGCTGAGCCAGTCTTCAACATCTTCTTTTTCCATAACCTTTTGAAGTTCTTTTATGATTCTAAGAATTTCTGCTTTATCTTCTGCAAATTCATCTTTAGTTACAAATTCTTCTGCAGAAAGTGCCTGAGTAGAACGAAGATATTCTTCCTCATCTTCTTCAGCTTTTACTTCTTCATTAATAAGTTCAACTTCATCTTCTACATCTTCAACTTCATCAACTGATGTTTTTGTTTCTTTTTCAATAGGAGCTTCTGGTTTTGCTTTTTCTTCAACAGGTGCGCTACCACAAGATATTAAACAAAATCCCAAAATAAGTGCAAATAAAATGTAAATCTTTTTCATAAAGACAATTTTACATCTATTGCCCGTTTTCGTCAAATAAGATAGATTACTTAATTATGGTAAAAGCTGTATTTGCAGGATCTTTTGATCCACCTACAAACGGACATCTGGATATTATAAAAAGAGCTTCTGGACTTTTTGAAAGTGTAGATGTTGTAGTCTCTGTTAATCCGGAAAAACATACAATGTTCAGTGAAGAAGAACGTGTTCAATTCCTTAAGGAATTGATCAAGCCTTTTAATAATGTTTCTGTTCATTCTTATAAGGGAATTATTGTAAATTATGCAAAGGAAGTAGGTGCTAAAGTTCTTGTAAGGGGAGTGCGTTCTGCAAATGACTTCGGCTATGAATTTGAACTGGCCTTGATGAATCAGAACCTGAACCCAGATATAGAAACAGTCTTTCTGCAATCAAAAGAAAAATACGCAATTGTAAAATCAAGTTCAATTAAACAGCTTGCACAATTTGGCGGCGACATCTCCCGCATGGTCCCCCCCCTGGTTGCTGAGGCGCTGTCAAACAAATATAAGAATTAGATAAAAAAAAATATCAGCGCATTACAAAATCTATTGTACGGAGCAGAAAAGGGATATGGACTGCCTCTTGAGTTTTTTGGCGCTTAGCCATTAAAAGAATCCGAGGACTTTCGGAACGAAAGCCGCAGGATTCTAACACAAAAAAAGGAAAGCGAGCATGTTCATATCCATTTTCTGCGGGAGTACAATAGATTTTGTAAGACTTCAGAGAGTCTTTTAAATGACAAATTTTTAATTTTTGTTTGACAAACGCTGTAATTTTGGTATAATAGATTGACATTCAGATTGGAATTGTTGTATATTAAACTTCAGTTATATCTGATAAATTATAGTGAGGTTACATATATGGCAGTACCAAGAAGTAAAACATCAAAAGCCGTAACAAAAAGACGTCAGACAATCAATATGAAACTTAAGGCACCACAGCTTGTAGAATGCAGCAACTGCGGAAACCTTGTACAGTCTCATCATGTTTGCCCAAAATGTGGTTTCTACCGCGGACGTCAGGTTATTACACCTGAAGTTAATGGCTAATTCTTAGGAGTAAAAAGAATGGACGAATTGTTTGAAAAAATCCAGAAGCTTATTGCTGACAAATTGGAAATCGATGAAGGAAAAATCACTTTGGATTCATCTTTCAGAAATGATCTTGGAGCTGATAGCCTTGATACTTACGAACTTGTATATGCTATCGAAGAAGAATTGGGAGTTAGCATCCCAGATGAAAAGGCAAACGAATTCGAAACTGTTCGCGATGCTTACGACTTCATCAAGTCTGAACAGGGCAAATAAGTCTTTGAACTAAGATAAAGAGCAAAAGCACAAGATTTAGTCTTGTGCTTTTTTTTTATGTGGTTTCGATACGCTTTCTTACGAAAGCTACTCAACCACCGGTGGTATATAACGGTGGTTGAGTGATTTGCGAAGCAAATCGTATCGAAACCACCATGGAAACACTATGAAACTAACAAAAGAAAGAAAACATCAGCTGTCTGATTTTTGTGACAGGGTTGGCATAAAGTTTAAGAATCTGGAACATCTGGACCAGGCCTTTCATCATCGTTCACTTACAAACGAAAAACATGGAGTGAAAAATAATGAGCGGCTTGAATTCCTGGGTGATTCTGTACTTGGAATGGTTACTGCATCTTATTTGTATACAAAATCAGACAATCCGGAAGGTGATCTCGCAAAAATAAAATCGGCAGTTGTTTCTGAAAAAGCACTAGCTCCGGTAGCATTAAAATTTGGTATAGATAAACTGCTTCTTCTTGGACATGGCGAAGAGATGAGCGGGGGACGTAAAAAGCCCGCAATTCTTGCCGATTGTATGGAAGCAATAATAGGTGCGTATTATCTTGAAGCAGGTTATAAACAGGCCGAAAAGTATGTACTTTCATTTATAGAACCAGCTGTGAAAGAAGCTTTTGCTGACGGAGTAAAAGATTATAAAACTCAGCTCCAGGAAAAATTTCAGCAGAAAACAAAACAATGTCCTCATTATGAACTTATATCAAAAACAGGTCCGGATCACGATCAGACATTTAAGGTTTGTGTACATTTAGGAAATAAAGCTTTTGGTCCTGCTACAGCAAAATCAAAAAAAGAAGCTGAACAGCTTGCAGCAAAACTTGCACTCGAAAATTTCAGTTTTTAAAAACTTTTTACATATTAATTTATATCTGATATAATACATATATGAAGAATAAGAATGTATTTATCAGCTGTATTATAAAAGTTATAGTTGCAATTGTATTTGCAATATTCTGCCTTCTTGGAATCTTTGAAAAACTGGATTACCGTCTTTATGATGCTCTTATAAAACTTAGAAAAGAACCTGTACAAAATCCCAATGTTATGCTCGTCAAAATTGATGATCCTTCAATAAAACAATTGGGAGAATGGCCATGGAGCCGTGATGTAATTGGTGACGCACTTTTAAGAATGAAAGAACTCGGTGCTTACTCAGTTATATTCGATATTGAATATATTTCTCCAACAAAAAATGGAATTGCACCTTCTGCAGAAAATAAAATATATAAACAGGTATACGCAACAGAAGATGGAATCAATGAAGTACTTGGCCAGCTATCTTCTGGAGTAGGAAACGGATATTTTTCATCATACGAAGTCCCGGGACTCATAGATCAAATGATTGAAGGACAAATACAACCTTCTTTTGAAAATCTTCAGAATTATATTCATAATAACATGTCACGTGATAATGATGAATATTTTGCTAAATGTATTCAGTTTTTTGGATGAAAATGACGATTAGGAATGGAGAGAAAATATATGAGTCCTTTTGAAAGGAAGTTTGGAAAATATGCGATCAAAAATCTGTCGTTCGTGCTGGTGATCTGCTATGCAGTCGGCTATCTGATCCAGTTGATCGCGCCGAGTGCGCTGTTCTATCTGACGCTTAATCCCTATGCGATCCTGCATGGACAGATCTGGCGTATCGTGACCTGGATCCTGATCCCGCCGAGCAGCCAGAATATCTTTTTCACGCTGATCATGCTGTATTTTTACTGTTCGATCGGCACGTCGCTGGAGCGCACCTGGGGAACCTACAAGTACAATGTGTATCTGTTTGAAGGTATGCTCTTTACCGTGCTTGGAAGTTTCCTTCTGATGGGGTATCACTACCTGTTCCACGCGGACAGTATTGCGACGGTGGGGGCGGAATATTTCTTTGCGATCACCTCCCTCTATTTCAGTACCTACTATATCAATATGTCGATCTTCTTAGGATTTGCGGCAACCTTCCCGGAGGCACAGGTGCTTTTGATGTTCTTTATCCCGGTGAAGGTGAAATGGCTGGGCGTGATCTATGCCGTGATGCTTGTGTTTGAATTTTTCCAGAGCGGTGTCGATGGAAGGTTTGCGATCGCAGCGTCCCTTCTCAACTTTGTGATCTTTTTCCTGACGTCCAGAAATATGATGCACCTGAATCCAAAGCAGATTCACAGGCGGCAGGAGTTTAAACGCGAGGTGCGGAGAAACACGGGGATCACGAAGCACAAATGTGCGATCTGCGGACGGACGGAAGTGGACAGCCCGAATATGCAGTTCCGTTTCTGCTCGAAGTGCGATGGAAATTATGAATACTGCGAAGAACACCTCTATACGCATACACACGTAAAGAACAGTTGAAAAAGTAAGAGAGAAGGATAGGAGCAAAAGGTATGGATCAGTCAACAGCGCAGAAGGAGCTTCTGTTTGCAAAGACTCTGGAGGCCGTGAGAAAGCGGGCGAAGGAGCAGAATAACTGCATTGCAAAGGAACAGGTGGAGCAGGCATTTGCCGAACTTGCCCTGTCAGATGAACAGATGGAGATGGTGTACCAGTACCTCCATCAGCATAAGATCGGCATCGGGGAACAGGTGGATCTCGATGAATTTCTGGCAGAGGAGGAGAAGGATTACCTGGAGGCTTACCT
>CAKUWD010000196.1 GCA_934699065.1 uncultured Treponema sp. | reverse complement strand
GTATTCCCCGTTATGCGGCAGGTTCTCTTATGCAGAATGCTCAGGTTCATATTGAATCTTCTGATGTTCTTGCAATTACTTTAGCTCTTGTTATTATAAGTTATTTTTTTGAAAAACTTTTGAAATTGATAACAGCCTTTATTCTGCGTGACAAGACAATTTAGATAGGTGAAAACAATATTGAACAAACTTTTTCGATATGATATATTAATCTGATAAAATTAGTATTCTATTATACATAAGGAGTTCCTAATGTCAGGACATAGTAAATGGGCCACCATTAAACATGCAAAGGGTTTGGCCGATGCAAAGCGTGGTAAGATTTTTACCAAATTTATTAAGGAAATTTCTATTGCTGCACGTATGGGCGGTGGAGACCCTAACTCTAACCCTCGTCTTAGAACTGTAATTATTAAGGCTCGTGCTGCTAACATGCCTAAAGATAACATTGAACGTGCTATCAAAAAGGGTACTGGTGAAGACGGTGGAGCAGCATACGAAGAGTATCTCTACGAAGGTTATGCTCCTGGCGGAGTTGCTGTAATGGTTGAAGTTCTTTCTGATAACAAGAACCGTGCAGCTGCTGATGTTAAGAATATTTTTGCAAAGAACGGTGGTAACCTTGGAACTTCTGGTTCTGTATCTCGTATGTTCCAGAGAAAGGGTACAATCGAGCTTGATGCTGAAAAGGTAAACGAAGACGAAGTAATGGAAGTTGCTTTGGAAGCTGGTGCTGATGATATCGTAAACGAAGACGGTGTAATCACTGTTACTACAACTCCTGATGCATTCTCTGGAGTTGCTGAAGCTCTTCAGGAAAAAGGCTTTGAAACACTTTCTGCTGATGTAGGAATGGTTCCAGATGCTTACACTCCAGTTGATAAGGATACTGCTGCTAAGGTTCAGCGCCTCATTGACCGTCTTGAAGACAACGACGATGTTCAGAATGTTTACCACACAGCTGAATATCCAGACGACTTCGAGCCAGAGGAGTAATAATAGAAACTGATGTCGTGGTGGTTTCGATACGACACTTTGCATCACTCAACCACCGGAAAATCAGAAATCCGTTCCGTTAAGGAGCGGATTTTTTTTGTCCGATAATAAAATATGAGTGCAAAGTTTACTTCCCTGCCGGGGAGCGAAAAAGCTGAAGATTTATTGAGTTCTCAAAAAGGTGCCGTTAGAGCCGGAGATGGACCGAGTTCTCACGGACGGAGCCGTGTTCGCCGGGTGCTTGGTATTGATCCGGGGCTCGCAAATACCGGTTTTGGCGTTGTTGATTTTTATGAAGGTCGCTACCGCATGGTTAGTTATGGCTGTATAACTACAAAAGCAGACCAGCCTCACGGGGAGCGCCTTCTGACAATTTACAGCCGCCTCTGTGCTGTTATAGACGAATTTCAGCCGGATGAAGCGGGTATGGAAACTCTTTATTTTGCGCGGAACGTAACATCGGCAATGGGAGTAGCTGAGGCCAGGGGCGTGGTAACTTTGTGCCTGGCCCAGCATAATATAAAGCTTGGTGAATATCAGCCGAATCAGATTAAGCAGGCTGTAACAGGAACTGCTGCTGCTGATAAAGAGCTTGTAGAACGTTATGTAAAAATACTGCTTGGTCTTAAAACAGAGCCAAAACCTGATCACGCTGCCGATGCTCTTGCGGGAGCAATAACTCATTTACATTATAAAGCTAGGACAGTATGAGGGTAGAGTATTAGTCTTACAAAATGATTTTTCGTGTACATACAGCATCAGCAAGGCTTTTGTTATGTGTAATAACAAGAAGCCCAAGCTGGTGCTCTTTTGCATAGTCTAAAATCACATTCCAGATTTGAGCTTGAGTAATTACATCAAGCATTGTACTGATTTCATCTGCAATAAGGTACTGTGTTTGCGGTCTTAAAGCTCTGTACACGTTGAAACGTTGAAGCTCTCCACCAGAAAGCTCCTGAGGCCAGCGGTCTAAAAAGATATCTTTAATGCCGAGCTCAGAGCAGAGTTCTTTATCAACCGGGCCAACTTCTTCCAGAGTGCGCTGCATTTTCCATTTTGGATTTACCGCAAGCTCTGGATGCTGGTAAATGAGTTGAACCGGGCAGTATTCTTTTTCACTAAGTTTTTTTCCGTCCAGCATAACCTGTCCTTTATCGCATTTAATCTGACCTGCAAGAATTTTTCCGATTGTACTTTTTCCATAACCGCTTGGGCCGATTAGGCCGACAACTTCGTCTTTGTCTAAAGTCAGTGAAAAATCATTTATCAGATAGTCTTTGCTTCCCTTGTATTTGAAGTAACAGTTTTTTAATTCAAGTGACATCAGACTGCCTCCTTTTGGAGTTTTATTGCCTTTAAGGTTTCTTCGGAGTCTGTGATGGAGGCATCATAAGTTTTTCCTTTTTCTACATAGAAACCGTTCTGTGGAAGTGCATGCCATAGCGCCCGGCTGTAAGCAGATTTGAGGCGGTCTGGGTGTGAGACAAAATTTTCTGTGTCTTCAATACTTACAACTCGTCCGTCACAGAAAACTGCAACCCTGTCTGCAATTGTAAAGGCAAGGTCAATATCATGAGTAATCATAAGAAGACCTGCTCCATTTTCTGCCATAGACTTAAAAGATTTAAGTGTTTCTTCTACAACAGATTCATGCATACCTGGAGTTGGTTCATCTGCAATAATCAGTTTTGCACCGCTTGTAATGGCTGTACTGATAAGAACCCTACGAGCCATTCCTCCAGAAAGTTCAAAAGGATATTGTTCTGAAACTTTATTATCGAGCTGAAACTTTTTAAGAAGCTTTGAAATAAAAGTTCGTTTCTCTTTTTTACTGGCTTTTTCAAAAGGACTTGCAATCTGATTTTTTACACTTATAAGCGGATCAAGATAGCTTACAGACTGAGGTATTAAAGCCATTTCTTTTCCGCGAAGTTCTTCCTTGAGTTTATCATCAAGAATCTGTCCCTTGTATTTTATTGTGCCGCCGGTATTTGCATTTACCGGAAGAATTCCCATAATCGCATGTGCAAGAAGACTTTTTCCAGAACCACTGGCACCAATTACTGCAAGAATTTCTCCGCTTTTTACAGAAAGAGAAATATCATGAATTACTTCAATATTGCGTCTCTCGCTTCCACTTGCATACTGTGTAAATGAAACGCTTAAGTTTTCAACTTCTAAAATAGTATTATCGTCTTTATTATTCATAATCTTTTCCTTATTGCTGGCCTGTCGTTGGATTAAGAAGATAATTTAATCTTTCTCCAAGCTTGTCAAAAATTCTTACAATTATCACAAGAACTATTCCCGGGAAAACTGCAAGCCACCACATTCCTGTATTCAGATAGCCCATTGCTTCAGAAAGAATAATTCCTATAGCCGGCTGATCAGGGGGAATTCCAAAACCGAGAAAAGTAATTGCAGCTTCATGTAAAATTGCATGAGGAAATAAAAGTACAACACCGACAATGAATTGCGGAAGAATTGCCGGAAGTATATGATTTTTGAGAATATAAAAACCGCTTTTACCAAATGAACGTGATTGCGCTATATACTGGCGGTTTCTGATCTGCATAACTTCTACACGAATTATTCTGGCAAGATGTACCCAGTGGGAGAGTACAACTCCAAGAATGATACCTTTTTTTCCTTTTCCTACAAGCACAGAAATCATAATCAAAAAAATTGTCATAGGCATACCCATTGTAACGTCGGTAAGCCATTTGATTACTGTGTCAACTTTTCCACCAAAATAAGCTGCTGTTGCACCAAGAGTAACAGCAATAACACAGCTTGCAAGTGCTGTTATAATTCCAACTTCCATACTGACAGAAAGTCCTTTTAAGGTGCGGCAGAGCATATCGCGGCCAAGCCAGTCTGTTCCAAAAATATGTTTTGCAGACGGAGCCTGCTTTATTTCTGAGAGATTTATATCAACTGTGCTTGAAGGAAGAAGAATTCCAATCAGCAGAAGAATAATCAGAATAGAAAGAGAGGCAATTAAAAAAACAAGAGTTGAAAGTCTTCTGTTGTTTTTCAGTTTAGACAGCATAAATATCTCCTCGGCTGATTCTAGGATCTATAAAATAGCAGAGTATATCTGCAATAAAGTTTCCGGCAAAAACAAAAACCGAGCTTATCAGACTGATTCCAAGAAGAAGGGGAATGTCTCCTTTTATGCCTGCTGATACTATTGCACTTCCCAGTCCCGGATATGAAAAAACTTTTTCGACAAGTGTTGAACCTCCAAATATTTCTCCAAGGGACGCAAACTGAATTGTGATTGCAGGAAGAAGTACATTTCTAAAACCGTGCTTTGTAAAAAGCATAAGTTTATTTTCTCCACGGGCTTTTGCAAAGAGAATATAATCTGTAGAAAAAATATCTAAAAGCTTTTGTCTTACATGAAGTGTCATTTGTGCAATTCCACTAAGACTGAGTGTCAAAGCTGGCAGAAAAAGATGACTTGCTACATCAAAAAAGCCAGCCTGACTACGCCCGATTCCAATTGAAGCGCTGAGGCCTACAGGAAACCATCCCAGATAAATTGAAAATAGCATTACTAAAAGAAGACCCACCCAGTAAGGTGGTGCTGAAGCCATTGCAAGAGCATAGACTTTTAGAATGCGGTCTGGAATCTTTCCTTCTTTAAGCGCCGCTATTACGCCAAAGAAAAAACCCAGAAGTCCTGTTATGAGCCAGGATACAAAGAGAAGCAGCATTGAGGCTCCAGCTTTTTCTTTGATTATTGTAAGAACTGGCTGTTCATAAATTGTTGAGTAACCAAAATCTCCATGAAGCAGTTTTCCTATCCAATGAAGATACTGAATATGGTAAGGCTGGTCCAAACCCAGTTCGCTTGCAATTCTCTGTGCCTTTTCACCACTTACGACGGCGTTTTCTCCACCTAGATATTGTATGAGCGGGTCTAGCGGCGAAAAAGCCATAAGCACAAAGCAGATTATGCTTATGGCAAAAAGCACACTTATGAGCCGGAGGAGTTTACCTGTGACAAAGGTACCGGCTGTGTACATTTTTTTTGAATTCATTTTTTATTTTTCCCAACCCCAGTTTAAAATCTGCTCTGTGATAGTCCAGGTGCCACCGCGGTGTGGTGCAGGGCGAACCTTTTCAGCCGGGAAGTTTACTCCTTCTCGTACAAGGAATACATGCTGTACTCTTAAAATTGGAAGCCAGACACAGTCACCGTAAAGTTCTGTTCCTGTAGTTCCGTCCCACTGAGCAAGCTTGAGGTATTCCATAGCTTCATCTTCAGAAGAAGCATTTAAGGCTTTG
>CAKUWD010000195.1 GCA_934699065.1 uncultured Treponema sp. | reverse complement strand
GGTCCTCTTAAACTTCAGATTGAAGGTTCTGAAGATATTGAAGCTTTAAATAAACTTATGGCAAACTTTGCTCTGGAAGGAAAAATCGATTATGACGAGACAGGAAATCTTCTTGATGTTGATATTCCTTCTGTAAAGCCAGCTTTTACTCAGCCGGTTACTTTCCAGACATACAAAGTTCGTTCTGGAGATACAATTAGTGGCATTGCAAAAAAGTTTGGTCTTACAAATATTTCAACACTTATTTCAGTAAATGATATTGGAAATGTAAGACAGCTTGCGGCAGGTCAGAAGCTTAAGATTCCTTCGATCGATGGAATTGTTTATACAGTAAAAAAAGGGGATTCGTTGAGTACAATTACCGGAAAGTATAAAATCAGCCTTGAACAACTGCTTGATGTAAATGAACTTACAAGCGAAACTCTTACTGCAGGTCAGCAGCTCTTTCTTCCGGGGGCGGCAATGGATGCAAACTCTCTTCGTAATGCAATGGGAGAACTTTTCCGTATGCCGATTGCTGCAAAGTTCCGCTGGTCTTCTCCTTATGGTTATAGAATTGATCCTATTGCAGGCGTAAAATCTTTCCATACAGGAACTGATATGGCATGCCCGACAGGAACTCCGATTCTTGCTGCAATGAGCGGTAAGGTAACTACAACCGGAATAAACCGTGTTTATGGAAATTATGTAATTATTGATCATGGTAATGGATATCAGACTTTGTATGCGCATATGTCCAAAATTATTGCAAGTAAAGGACAGTGGGTAAGTCAGGGAACAAGGATTGGACTTGTTGGTTCAACTGGTTATTCAACAGGTCCGCATCTTCACTTTACCGTATATAAAAAAGGAAAATTAGTAGATCCGATGACTGTTTTGAAGTAAGGAGATTTATATGTGTATCTGCAGTGGCTGTGGCAAATTGATTGACAACAAATTTTATTACTGCCCATGGTGTGGTTATTCCCGTATGGAAGCTGAAAAGCAGGAAAGCGCAGAATTGCGTTATGCGAAATTTAAGGAAAAACAATTTCAAAAGCGTTATAATCAGTTAGAGAAGATGGAAGAGCAGCTTGATGATCTTGAGCATGAGCTTTCTATCCTCGTTCTTAGCGCGGAGATGCATAAATGAAAAAAATAGGTATTCTGTGTCTTTTGTTCAGTCTTTTTATTTTCTCACTGGCTGCCGGAACTTCTTTTGGAAATCCGGATTTGAATCTTAACGACGAAATTCTTTTTACTGTCCGTCATAATATGGTGGGAACAAGCCCCTATAAATCACTTTTTTATGCAGCCTTAAAAGATGGAAAAACTGAAAAAGCACCTGAAGTAATTACCTGCTACCCGGAACAGATGGAACTTCTTTCTGGTGGAAATGAGCTTCAGATTCGTAACAGATACGGAATTGCCCGCTATTCAAAAAAAGACGGCTCAATCACCTGGGTAGAAAAGAGCGAAGAAATGCCGGAAAATATTGTTCCGGTTGTGCCTTACGCTGCAAGCCCGGATGGAAAATATTTTTGCCGTATCGAAAGAACTTCAATTTATTCTGGAAACCTCACTCTTGTAAGTACACAGAGTGGAAAGAGTAGTGTTCTTTGCGAAGGGGTTTTAAACTCTTATGAAAATCTTCCTGTAAAATGGGCACCAGACAGTTCCGTTTTGATTTACGAAAAAAATGGTGCAGTTTATTTTTGTAATCCGGATGCAGTTTTACGCGGAGTTGAAATTGATGAACGCTATAGAAAAATAGGACGTGGTTCTATCAACTCAGTTCACTGGGCTTCTTCAAAATATCTTGCTTATGTAGATGACTATCTTCTTTATAAAATAAATACTAAGGAATTGTACACACTGGGCCTTTATTCAGGAATCATAGGGCAGGGAAAGCCTATGGGGCGCCTTCCATTCCAGTTCAATCCGCTTACAGATAAATTCTCCTGCAACAGCGAGGCAACTTCTGTCGTAGTAACACAGAACGGCAGACTCTTTACATATCTTGTTGTGCGAAGTGCCTCATGTGACTATATGGATGTTATTTATTCACGTCCATACACAGAATCAAATGCATCTCTTGTTGCTTCTTATGTTTTCTGGAATGCAGCGGGAAAGCCTGTGCTCTGGCAGGAAAAACTTCCTTTTGATGGAATTAAAGAACGCGGTTCTGTTTATATTCTCGATGCCCAGCCTCAGCACGTTCTTGAAATTGAAGATTCGGGACGACCTTTTGTTTGTCCTAATGGAACAAAGGTTGCTTTCTTTGCAGGCTCTACCGTTTACATTTATGATATGAATACCTGGAAACGACTTGCAGTTCTTGGCGGTGAAAAAGTTGTTTCTGCAATCTGGACTGATGATACAAATCTTTTTGTTGGTGGAGAAAAGAGCATACGTAAATGGAATATTTATGCCAACAAATTTGAAACAATAACTCTTTCTTCTGTTTCTGCAGGATATTGGGATACAAGTGACTATTCAATTATTGCAGATACAGGCAGTTCTAATTACTACAGATTTGATACAAAAAAGAAAACATGGTCTAAAACAGAAATTACAACTTCTTTTGAACCGGTAAAACAGAATGGCCGCTACCGTGTTTTTGTTGGTACGACTCCTAATAAAAATTATGATAATGCTCTATATGTACGTTCTTTGAGTAAGAAAGCCATAACAATTCCTTTATATAAGGAAAGCACCCGTAAAGCTCCTGAAAGAAAGAAGGTTGCTCTTGCCTTTGAACTTTATGATAATGCAGATGGGCTTCCACAGATTCTTTCTGAGCTTAAGAAATTCAATGCAAAGGGAAGCTTCTTTATTAATGGAGAGTTTATCCGCCGTTATCCTGCAGAAACAACACAGATTGTAAATAACGGTCATCTGTGCGCTTCAATGTTCTTTACAACTGCCGACCTTACCGAAAACAGTTTTGTAATTAATGAAGATTTTGTACGCCGTGGCCTTGCCAGAAATGAAGATGAGTTTTATGCCTGTACGGGAACCGAACTTACTTTGTTCTGGCATGCTCCTTATTATGCAGTAACACCAGAACTAATTACTTATGGTGAAAATGCAGGTTATACTTATATAACACCATGTAGTGAGGTTTCTGAATTTACAAATCCGGATATGGATCCTGAAAAGCTGATTAAGAGATTCTGTCTGGGCCTTGAAAAGTCAGGTGGTGGTGTAGTTTCTGTAGTTGGTGGATTTTCACAGAGCAATCATTCACGCCCATTGTATAAGTATGTTGCGCTTTTAATCAGTGCTCTGCTAGATAGTGGATATGAACTTGTGGATTTGAATTCTCTATAGATTTAGGGCCTGTCATCCCGAACTTGTTTCGGGATCTTTTTATTATAGATGCTGAAACATGTTCAGCATGACACTACTCTTCGTCCTGGAAACGAGCGCGATAAGAACTGTAGCCGTCTTCTTCTTCGACATCATCGTAAGGTTCGTCTACGTCCTCTTCTTCTTTAAAAACGTCGTCGTAATATAAATCTGCATCATCATCGAATTCATCAAGAGCTTCGTCGTCTTCTTCGTAGTCGTCGAAGTCATCCTCAAAATCTTCATCATAATCATCGTCGAAATCATCGCCGTATGAAAAGGACATAGTCAATTCTTCAAAATCTGAATCAGCAGACATAAAAACCCCGCATCGTTTTTGTCATTAGCTGTTTATAAACTCGCCGAAATTAATATAATTTAAAAACCGTTAAAAGTAAATAGAATTTCAAAGGATATTATGGAAAATTTAGCGGTTTCTTGGAAATGTATGTAAGAAGATGTAGAATTTTACGCAAAGAGAACGGACATGTAAACTAAAAATCTGCGGTTGTGGGACGCAGGCAAAAAGAATAAGGGGGGACCCCGCCAACGCAGGCGCTGGCGAAGCCACAGCGCCAAGTGAATGGTGGGGGGATAACTTATTTTTTTTGCCGTCGCTGGGACCCGCAACCGCAGATTTTTAGTTTATGTGTACGATTCGAAAAAGTTTGACTACTCACCAAAGTAGGGTATAATTATATTAATGGAACGTGAAATTTCTGGCTGGGCGTATGCAAAAGTAAATTTTGGTCTTAGGGTTCTTCCCGGGCGTGCAGACGGATTTCACGGCATTGAGAGTATTTTCCAGACGGTTGATTTATATGATGAACTGACTTTGACGACAGTAGCACAAAAAGGCTGCTTCGTGCATTGCTCTTCCATGAAACTGCCTGAGAACAATACTCTTACAAAAGCATACAATGCATTTTGTAAAGTAACCGGTTGCGTAGTTCCGGGCCTTGAGATTGATCTTAAGAAGGGAATTCCTTCAGGTGGAGGTCTTGGCGGCGGTTCTTCTGATGCGGCGGCTCTTGTAAGAATGCTTGAAAGGCTTTGTGATGTGAGATTATCTGACAGTGAACTGGATGATATTGCTGCCGAGACAGGAAGCGATGTCTTTTTCTTTATGCACTGCGATGAAAAAGGACGGGGCTGTGCTCTGGTTTCTGGTCGTGGTGAGAATGTAGAGAAACTCCATGGGCGAGATGATCTTTTCCTGGTTTTAATTTTTCCAGAGGTAAGCTCTTCCACAAAAGAAGCGTATGCTTTAGTGGATGAGGCTTTTGCTCGTGGAAAATTTTTGGTAAGTCCTGAATTTGATGAGCTAGAGCTGGTTTACAGAAAGCCGCCGGAGAACTGGACTTTTATTAATACTTTTACGCCCGTAATTTCTGCAAAATACAAAGATATAGGGCGTGCTATTGAGGCTTTAAGAGCCCTTAACTGTGATTATGCCGAAATGTCAGGTTCGGGTTCCACAGTTTTTGGGATATTCTCTTCCAGGCAAGAGGCTGAATCTGCAGTTGAAAAACTGTCTGATTCTTGGAACTGTAAATTGGCGCGGACTGTATAAAAGTATAGTTTGCATCGTAATTTTGCGGAGGTTTATTTATGCAGATTACCGAATTGAGAATAAGAAAGGTTGAGGACGAAGGTAAGCTCCGTGCTTACGTAACAGTTACTTTTGATAACTGCTTTGTTGTTCACAATGTAAAAATTATCGAAGGCAAAAGCGGCCTGTTCATAGCAATGCCAAGCCGAAAAACTGCCAACGGGGAATACAAGGATGTAGCCCATCCAATCAGTCCAGAGTTCCGTACCGAATTGCAGGACAAGATTCTTGCAGAATATAATGCCGGTCACGTTGAAACAGGTACTTCCCCAGACGACTAAAATATTATATACTAGATGACATCTTTGGGTCGTCGGCAAGCGGTAAGCCAACGGCTTTTGGTGCCGTCATTCCACAGGTTCGAATCCTGTCGACCCAGAAAATTATAGAGTTCTCCTAAAAATTGGGGGAACTCTTATTTTTTTAACTCTCGGAAATTAAAGAAGGGTCGACAGGATTCG
>CAKUWD010000194.1 GCA_934699065.1 uncultured Treponema sp. | reverse complement strand
GAGCTGTATTTATAAGGTATGATGATTTTTTCATTAACGAAAGACTTTCGCGGTTTATAATATTTTTTGTCTCTTCTGTAAGAGGAGCGTGAAGTGTTAAAAAATCTGAACGCTTTAATAAATCTTCAAAACTTACAGCTTCAGGCATTCCTTCTTTTGGTGTTCTAGTACAGCAGATTACCTTCATTCCAAAAGCCTTTGCAATTTCAGAAACTCTTTTTCCTATATTTCCATATCCAAAAATACCAAGAGTTTTTCCATTAAGCTCAGAAAGACTTCCATTCCAGAAGCAAAAATCACGACATTTTACCCAGTCGCCAGCCATTACAGAAGCAGAATGCTGAGCTACTTGATTTGTAAAATATAGAATGAATGAAAAAACATGCTGGGCAACAGAATCAGTAGAGTAGGCCGGAATATTAGTAACAGTTACTCCATGAGTTCTTGCTGCTTCTAAATCAATTACATTATATCCTGTTGCAAGTACTCCAATATATTTAAGCTTTGGGCATGCATCAAATATTTCTTTTGTAATCTGGATTTTATTTAAAAAAATAGCATCAGAATCTCCGATGCGTTCAATTACTTCTTTCTGAGCAGTACGCTCATATACTTTATAGTCGACAATTCCATCAAGAAATGTCCAGGGAAGGTCACCCGGATTAACCGCATGACCATCTAAAATGGTAAGTTTAATCATATAAATTAACCAATAACATCTACACCGCAACCAGAAATCGCAGTGTTAATAGCAGCTTCAGCTCCTGCATCATCATAATCTACAAGAACCTGAGATTTTTCGCAGCTTGCAACGCAATTAGTAACTCCTGCTACTGCTGAAACTGCAGCCTGTACTTTACCTGCTGTTCCATCATCAAACATACCAACTACATAAATCTTCTTCTGCATATGAAAACCCCATAAAATGTGTTTTACACTCTCTTATTTTTTAATAATTAGAATATAAAGAAAATATTTTGTTTTATCAATATAAAGTAAAAAAACATTGAGTAAAATTCTAGAATTATAGATTTTTATTCAATTTTTTCACTTTACCAGAATCTTTTGAATACCATAAGAATAAGGAGCTACAGAATATGGTTCAAAAAATACATAAATTTTACTGCCATCTACTGTAAATATTTCAAAATTTCCAGCCTGAGGAAAAGCTCCAGTATTAATCATTTCACGAATTGAATCTTTTTCTTTTGGTGGCATTCCGGTTTTATCATCTTCTATCAGTTTTTTGTATAACTTTGTTCTTACTGTTGATGAAATATCATTATAAGACATTCCGGAAGCCTCCCGTATATCAATAAATTTAGAAGCAGATGTGTCGTAATTTAATGCAGTGAGACTTGTATTTCCGTGTGCTCCACCATTAAATATATAGGTATTTATAAGAATGCTTATAATATTTCTGTTTCCACTAACTTCAAAAGTCACAAGATATTCAAAAGGAGGAAGCTTTGATGTGCCACGATTATTCAAGGCAGCAATATCATTCCATTCAGATTTAGAATATGATTTGAAACTTTTCCAGTTATTGATTATTGAGTTTTCAATACGTTTATTTAATTCAGGTTCATTTTTAAATTGAGGATATAGAATTTTTGTATCAAGATAGTTTAATTTTTCTTCAACCGTTATTATTTCATACTTTTTATTAAATCTCTGGTTTGAAGATTTATTGCCTGAAAGAGTGGCACAAGATACAAGTGTAAAACAAAATCCTATCATTAATATGTAAATAAGTTTTTTCATGCTTTTACTCCCTTTAATAATAATTCACTTAATAAATCAAGCTGGTCTGATCCTTTAGATTTTTCATTCATCGCAAGAAGATTTTCACTTAGTGTTAATTTTTGGGCTGTGCTAAAAAATGAATGCATAAGTGTAAAATATAGATCTTCAGTTTTATCGATATATTTTTTATTTATCGAATTATCTTTAAGTCCCAGGTTTATTGCATCTGCAACAATCATCTGAACTTTTCCAATAACATTTTCATACTCTTTCATTCTTTCCTGTTTTATACCTGAGTTTACAGCATAAGAATCAAAAAAATATATAAATCTTAAAAACTCTGGTTGACTCATATATAGTTTTTTGAAAAGACTAAAAATAATTGAAAGCCTGAAAAGCCCATTTCCATTTGTATATTCATCATTATTTATTGAAGGATATATTTCAGATATCTGTTTTTCCCATGCCCAGATAGCGGTACGTATTGCAATTTCATCTTTTGTTGAAAAATACCTGTAAAGAGATGCAACTCCAATTTCAGCTTTTTTTGCAATATCAGTCATGGCAACAGGTTCTATTCCAGCTGATGAAAAAAGCTGAAAAGCAGCAGCAAGAATTCTATCAATTCTGGCATTTTTTTGTTCATCACGTTCTTCTGCAAGTTTTTCTAAAGCTGTCATTATAAATCTCTCCCACTTATAGTACCTGCAGCAATTTTAACTGCCTTATAAGCTCCATCATAGGTTCCTATTTTCTTTTGTGCCATTATATTATTACACATTCCTTCAATAAGACTTGGCTGTTCGATCAGCATCTTTACCATTGCACATGCATACTCAGGATTTTCACATTCATGCGTTCCGTCTCCAAGTTCAGCAGAATGAATAGCGCCCCACATTTCGTGTCCGCCAATTCTTCTGATAAATAATTTTGGAACAGGGTAGAAGGCAAGTTCACTTGGTTTTGTAATAAGAAGATCACTTGCACGCATTAAAAGATTTGTTATATATACAGCTCCAAATATATCTTTATTACAGAAAGCATGGATACCAGTTCCACTTTCAGTCTCAAGACCTTCAATTGCAGAATTTGCGAATTCAAGCTCTGATTTCCATTCATTAAAATGAGTAGTAACAGGAAGTGAACCATCAGCTAATTCCGGAATCATTTTTTGAAGCATAGTCCATACATTTTCATAATCTCCACAATTAAGATAGATGCAAGCCTTATTCTTTTTTACATAAGGAATAAGTGTTTTTATTATTGAAGCAAAGAATTCTCCCTGAGCTCCAGCACCACCAATTGTAAAAAGGAAACGAAGAGGTTTTCCTTCTTTTGTTCTTGCAATTCTGTTTGCACAATCTGCTTCGATATTACTTACAAGTTCATGATCAATATAGTGTCCTATCCAGATAAGATCTCCATCTCCCATTGGTTTTAGAATTTTTCCATCTTCAAAACCATTGAGCATTCTATATCCCCAGTATGAATTAAAGGTTTGTACAGTATGAATTGCTCCCTGGCTTAAATGTAATGCCATAGGCCAGTTATCTGGGATTGCATTTACAACATTTTTCAAACCCGCATGAATTGCAGCCTGACTAGGCCATACATGAGTTGCAATAAATGGAGTTTCTTTTGGAATTTCACGAAAAAGTGGAGTCATGAGTTGAGCTGTTATCTGGTCACCGGCATTATAAGAAAGTTTTTTGAAACCTTCGTAATTCATTGGTTCCCAGAAAAGCTTATTAAATAGTGGATACTTTTGAGAAAGACGACTTCCCATTGAATATAAATTATTCTGGTAAGATATTATTTTTGTACAGGTAGTTTCTGGAAAAGAATTTAAATCAAACCAGAGTGGAGTATAGCCCAGAGCTTTTGCTGCACTTGCCATAGCCATGGATATTCTATAGTGTCCAAACCCCATTCTGATATTTCCGATAATTAAAGGATTTTGAGGCAGATTGTTTTTAAAAGTATCTTCATTTGAAGTTTTATCAGTGACAATAGTTTTACAGCCAAATGGTGGAGTAAGAACTTCATTATCAGTTAATGTAAGATGATATTGTATATCTCTGTCGTCACCAAATTTTCTTATAAATTTTTTTTGAGTTTTTAATGCTTTATTATAAACTCGGTTGTCTATTCTGTTTCCAAAAATTTCCATAAAGTACTCCTGAAATCATTATTCAACTTTAGATAATTTATTAAGTATTATTTTATATAAAAATCAATTCCGGATTTTTACCAAGATTTATAAAACCTTTATAATTTCCGGATTTTGAATAAAATTCGTATTCATCTTCAGAAAGTTGAGTAATTCCAAATTCTTCATTTCTGTATGTTTTAGAAAAATCAATAATCTTTTTAGTTATCATTTCTTCTTCTTTACCAGCTTTTCCAGGATCATCTGAATACATAAGCTGCCTTCCAAAAATTTCATTAACACCTGCTATAAGATATTTTTGATTTTCTGTCAGACTACAATTTTCATTTCTAATAAAAATTACATCCGGATCGTTCATAAAAATTGTATTATTCCATAATGCATGTCCCAGAGTATCTTTTACATTCATATAAGCTTCATTTCGTCCATTCCAGTTTAATATACGAAGCATAGAATTTTTCCATTTTTCGTAAGTATCGCATCCTATTCTTGAAAGAGGCAGACTTGAAAAAGAAAGCTCAAAAGGAGCTCCACAGCCCAGATATGCAACAGGCTTCCCGTCTTTTGTCTTAGATATTGATGTAAGTGTTTTTATTGCACGAGAATAGATTTTATAAGAAGCAGTTTTTTGTGCATAATGCCCCCATAACATTCCGGCATAAAGAAAATCTAGTTTTATATATCTGAAGCCCCATTTGTTAATTATTGTATCAAGGATAGAAAGTAAATGTTCGATAACATCATCACGACTCAAATCAAGACAATAAAAGGTTCCTTTTTTTCCCCATAAAGGATTATAGCCGGCAGAAATCAAATTTCCTTTTTCATCGCTTAAAAGCCAATCTGGATGTTCTGTTGCCGTTTGACTTCTGGAATCAATTATAAAAGGAGCTATCCATAAACCTGGAATATATCCCTGATCTTCAATTTCTTTTGTAATTTGCGAAAAGCCATGTGGAAATCTGTCGCTGCGTATCTGCCAGTCACCTAAGGCTTTTTCCCAACCATCATCAATCTGGAAAATTTTAGATGTACTTTCATAAGTATTAATAATATTTTTTGTATGTGTGATTTTTTGAAGATCTTCCAGAATCAGTTTTTCATCAATTTTAGAATAATGATTATACCAGCTTTCCCAACCGGCAGGTTTATTTCCAAGAAAATTTACAGAATTTAAATGATCTCTTCCAAAGATTGAAGAAAGTTTTTCTTTACATTCAAAAAAGGAGCTGGCAGTGAATATTTCAATTCGTGCTGTTATATCATCTTTTTTCCAGTTATTTCCTTTATCACAGATTTCTATGCTTACAGTATTTTCTTCACGATTAAAAATAAACTGTACAGGAGGAAGAATTCCATTTACATTTCCTACAGACGCAAAAACAAGATAAAAATTTTCCCAGCGAAGATATGATACAAATTGTCCAAGAACAATATTACGAGAAGGTTTTGTGTGAGACGATGGAAAAACAAGGTAGGAGTTCCATTGGTGTATGAGAC
>CAKUWD010000193.1 GCA_934699065.1 uncultured Treponema sp. | reverse complement strand
TAGAGTTGGTTATTGCCGAACATCTTTCCTGATTATTTTTCTTGACAGGAGACACAACATAATAGGACTTGGGAGCGCAGGGGGATTGCTCCCCCTCCTTCCTAAAAATTCTTACTATTTTCTAATCCATTTTCTGAATTCTGTGCTATAATATGCGGGCTATGAAAAAGAGATTGACGGGCGTGGCGGTTCCGCTTGGTGCCCTTTATACTAAAGATAATTCGGTTATTGGTGAGTTTGGCGACCTTAAGCCTTTTGCAGATTTTTGCAAGGCTGCGGGCATTTCTATTATTCAGCTTTTGCCGGTGAATGATACCGGAACTCAGTCTTCTCCTTACAGCGGGCTTTCGGCTTTTGCCCTACATCCGATTTACATCCGGCTGAGCGAAGTGCCGGGCTTTGACGCTCTTTACAAGAGTGACGCAAAGTTTAAGAAGGCTTACGATGATTTTATCAAAGGCCAGAAGTATGCGCCGCGCTATAACTACGACGCTATTTTAAACGGTAAAAATGCCCTTCTCAAAATGCTTTATGATGCAAGTGATGAGGGCAAAACCGGCGAAGCTGGCACTGAGCTTTCTAAGTGGATTCGCGCAAACGGCTGGGTAAAATCTTACGCAGTTTATAAAAATCTTAAATGGAATTACATGCAGGCTTCCTGGAAGACCTGGCTTGATACAGACCGTCTTAAGACTAAAGAAGAAATCACTGCCCTCTGGAACAAAAAGGCTTTTAAGAAGGAACATCTTTTTTATGCCTGGTGCCAGATGGTTGCGGATGCACAGTTTAAGGATGCAGTTGCCTATGTTCACGAAGCCGGCCTCTTGCTCAAGGGTGACATGCCTATTTTGATGAACGAAGATTCTGCCGATGCCTGGGCTTATCCTGAAGTTTTTAATCAAGATCTGCGTGCCGGTGCTCCTGCCGACGGAGACAACCCGACCGGCCAGAACTGGGGCTTTCCTACCTACAACTGGAAAAATCTTAAAGAAGCTGATTACGGCTGGTGGAAAGACCGCCTGAAGAATGCTTCGAAATATTATGATGCTTACAGACTGGACCACATTCTGGGCTTCTTCCGCATCTGGGCTATTCCTGAAGCTGATTTGAATGCTTTGAACGGCCACACAGAGCCTTACGCTTCTATTAAAAAGGCTGAACTTTATGAGCTTGATTTTGATGATGACAGAATCCGCTGGCTTTCGCAGCCTCATATCCCGACAAGCGCGATTGAAGACATTACCTGGAACCACGACAAGGCTCATCAGATTCTTGCGATTTTCTGCGACAAAATTGATGGCGAGGAACTATGGAGATTTGCGCCAGCTGTCACCGGTTCTAAGATGATTAACCAGGCTGACCTTTCGGAGCTCTGTGCGCCGGAGGCAATCGGCCGGGTAAAGCAGACTCTAATTGATTACTGGAGTAACCGCACCCTGATTGAAATTGCGAAAAATAAATATGTTCCTCTCTGGACTTACGGGCAGTCAACTTCCTGGGGCTCGCTTAACGAGCAGGAAAAAACTGCCCTGACAGAGTGCTTTGACGAGCTGAATAAGAAAAACGAAAAGCTCTGGAAAAAGCAGGCCGACGAGATTTTTGAAGCAATCACAAAGGCTGTAAAGATGATTCCTTGCGGCGAGGACCTTGGAGTTGGAATTGAATGTGTTCCAAAGACTATGGATGCTCACAAGATTCTGGGACTCCGCGTTGTGCGCTGGTGCCGTGAATGGGCCGAGGCCGGACAGCCTTTTGTACCTTTTGCGGACTACACTCCACTTTCGGTTACAACAACTTCAGTGCATGACTCAAGCACTTTGCGCCAGTGGTGGGAAGATGAAAAAGAAAGCGTAAAAGCTTTTGTTATGGCAAATGCTGAATGCTTTGGAATTGAAACGGGTGCTGAGGAAGGCCCTTTGTTTACTGTGCCAAAGGAAGAGATTGAAAAGAAAGCAGAAGCTGTGGCAAAGACTGAGTTCTCGCCTGAGCTGGCTGAAAAGCTTCTTCAGGCATCCGCAACTTCCGCAAGCCAGTGGTTCATTCCACCGCTCCAGGACTTCCTTTATATGGATAAGTCTCTCTGGCTGGACAAGGCTGCTGACGAGAGAATCAACGTGCCAGGCACAGTAACCGAGTTCAACTGGACTTACCGCCTGCCTTGCACGCTTGAAGAACTCTGCAAAAACACAGCCCTGATAGAAAAGATTAAAGCAGTGGCAGAAAGGTAGTTTATAAAGGCGCTTTTTTTTCTATGATTTTCATAAATCTTATGATAAAATAGAAAAATAAGCGCATGTTCTACGCAATCATAAGTGCATTAGCATTAATACTTAATCTCATAATAAACCGGGACTCACTAAAAAATCTAAGAGGCCGCTCCGGTGAATCTGATAACGATCAAAAGGTAACCTTCCGCTTCAATACATTTCTTATTGCTTCAAACTGTTATTTTATCTCCGACATTGGCTGGGGGCTTTTGTACGAGAATCATCATATAGATTCTTTGTTCCCCTTTTTATATGTTGATTGTATTTTCTACTTCTTTTTTATGTTCCTTACCATGCTTACATGGATGCGCTATATTGTTGCTTACCTGGACAGACATGACCGTAAAAGCAAAACTCTGCTCCATTCAGTGTGGATTCTGTTCGTACTGGCACTTATTTATCTGATAATTAATTTCTTTCATCCATTTATTTTCTCATTTAATGAAAAGCATGAATACATTATTGAATCCGGCCGAAATATTGCTTTCATTTTACAGATTGTTCTTTATCTGCTGGCATCAACATATCTGCTGTTTATAGCACATAAATCAACTGGTGGTGAAAAACTTCGTTATGCAGCTGTCGGGCTTACCTGTCTTGCAATGGAATTGTTTCTGATATTCCAGATATTTAATGATACCTATCCTTCTTATGCACTGGGACTCATAATCGGAATCTGTGTAATTCATTCCTATGTTGAAGAAGGCGAAAGAAAGGAAAAGGAAATATATGATAACATTGCAACAAGACTCGCAGAAAATTACGAAGCAATTTATTACATCAATATAGAAACAGGGGTTTTCCAGGAATTTTCAAAAAGTGATAAATATGCCTCTATGCAGGTTCCTGTCGAAGACCGTGATTTTTACGAAGAAACCAGGCTAAATGTAGAAAGATTTGTTCATCCCGATGACAAAGAATTTGCAAGGAATCTTTACCGCAAAGAGACAATGCTTAAAAATCTGGAAGATAAAAAATTCTATTCCTATAAATACAGACTTTTGATTAACGGAAAACAGAGACATTTTCAGTTTACAGTGATGCATGCTCCGGATGGCAGGCATTTTATTATAAGTGAAAAAGATATTGATGATGAAATTACAGCCGAGAATATGCGGCTTGAAAATCAAAAGAAGCAGATTACCTTCACTCAGCTTGCAGAAATTCTAGCCGTTAATTATGACGTTATTTATTATGTTGATATAAAAGACTCAAGTTACATCAGTTATGAATGTAGAAATATTTATGGCGAAGTTGAGATTCAAAGATCGGGAGACGATTTCTTTGCCGACTCCAAAGTTGATATTGCAAATATTGTTCACAAAAACGACCTCGACTCTGTACTCGATTTTGTAAACAAAGAAAATTTGACTTGTAAACTCATGAACCAGAAAAGCTGCCACCACGATTACCGTATAGTAGCTTTCAAGAAAACTCATTATGTCAGAATGACTGTTCAAAAGACTGCTGATGAAACTCACTATATTATTGGTATCGAAAATATTAATGATGAAGTCAAAAAAGAAAAGCAGCATCTCAAAGCGCTCAATACAGAAAAGGAACTTGCCCGCCGCGATGAACTGACAGGCGTTAAAAATAAAACAGCCTATACTGAGCTGGAAAAATCTGTTCAGTCAAATATCGACAAGGGAATGGATTATCTGCCTTTTGGTCTTGTTGTTTGTGATACCAACGACCTTAAGAAAATTAATGATTCAAAAGGTCATGTTGCAGGTGATGAATATATCAAAGAATCTGCAAAGCTTTTGTGTGATATTTTTGATCACAGTCCGGTATTCAGAGTTGGTGGTGACGAGTTTGTTGTATTCCTGAGAGGTGATGATTATACAAACAGGGAGGCCCTGATGAAAAGTCTCCAGGACCAGGTTTGGGAATATCAGAAATCAAAATCAGGTCCGGTCCTTGCTTCCGGAATGGCTGTATTTACTCCAGGAAAAGACCGTTTGATTACCGAGATTTTTGATCGTGCCGACAAGGCCATGTACAACAACAAGCGCGATCTTAAAAAATAAGAAAAACTGTCAGGCTAACAAATGCGTTCTTACATTGTATTTTTAGAATTGCAAAGCTTTACATAACCCGAATTAAAATCATATAAATAATAGTCCCGCCAAAAATGCTCACGAGGGAATTCTTCTTCCATAAATACGTCACAATTGTAAAAATGATAGCCGCGATTTGTGGCAGCCACTGTTCAAGGCTGAAAAACCTTACATCTCGAAGGCTGAAAATCAGAAGACCAATCATCACAAGCGGAGGAATGTAGCGTTCGAAAAAGTGAATCAATTTACCGGGCTTTCGTTTTGAGAAAACAGCAAAAGGAAAAAGACGCTCAAAGAAGATGACCACTCCAATCAACAGAGAAACAAGAAGAGCTTTAGTTACCGGCATGTTCGACCTCCCCGACCTCTGTCAGAGTGCCATCAGCTGACTCATTGCCATTCACACTACCCTTTCTTTCCTTCACAAACTTCTGAATCTGATCAATTGTCAGAACTGCAAACAAAGCCGTAAGCGCAAAATCAACACCAGTCATATCAAAAGGAATCATCGCCCCAACAAGGCCACCAATCAGACTTCCGCCAACCCAGTAAGTCTGATCTAACAAGGATACCATAAAATAATAATCTTCCGCCTTCACACCGGCAGGAACTTCTGTCGTAGTCAGAAGTGAAAAAGTTTCGTCGGTGAGAGCATAAATCAGATAAGGCTTCGTCCGCTTGCAACCCTTGAACTGATTAATCAGTGGCAGCCCGTAAACAATATGGCGGATATTCAAAAGCAGCTCAGTCGCAAGAATTGCAAGCACCGGAGTTCCCGCAGCAAAAAGCGGAATCGCAAGAAACTGCCCCGCCCCCGCAAACATCAAAATCCCCATCGCGGGCGCAAGCCACCAGGGATAGCCCGCATTTATCGTAACAAGCCCAAACGCAATCCCGCACGAAATATATCCCAAAAAAACCGGAATCGTAGTCCTGAGCGCAACCTTCAAACAGTGTGTGTTCATAATCTTTTTCTCAGAAAAAAGTGTAAAGGAAATAAAGCATATTGGGAAGTAA
This sequence comes from uncultured Treponema sp., assembly GCA_934699065.1. Taxonomy (GTDB): domain Bacteria; phylum Spirochaetota; class Spirochaetia; order Treponematales; family Treponemataceae; genus Treponema_D. The sequence continues at coordinate 73 of CAKUWD010000193.1, read as the reverse complement.
GGGGGAATTAATTTTCTGTTATTAAGATTTGAGGAAGGGGAAGTCCCCTGGTTCGCACTTCGTTGCTCACCAC
>CAKUWD010000192.1 GCA_934699065.1 uncultured Treponema sp. | reverse complement strand
AGCATAGATTGTATGTAACCCCAAATTCAGGAGACTTCCCCATCAAAATATAATTCATTAAAATATGTGTATGAATGCACAATTAAAAATCCGTGAAGCGACTCTTGACGATGCAGCGCGTCTGGTTGAGATTTATGCTCCTTATATAACTGAGACTGCTGTTTCTTTTGAATATGATGTTCCGACTGTGGACGAGTTTAAGGGACGCATCAAAAATATTAAGGAAAAATATCCTTATCTGGTTTGCGAAAAGGATGGCGAGGTTGTGGGCTATGTTTATGCAAGTGCCTATAGTAAGCGAGAGGCTTATGACTGGACGGTTGCAACTTCGATTTATGTTGATAAGAATTGCCGTAGAATGGGAGTGGGCTCGCTGCTTTATAAGCATCTGGAAGAGCGCCTCAAAAAAATGGGGATTGAAAATCTTCTTGCGGGCGTTGCTTACTGTGAGCGTGAGGACGAATATCTGACAAAGGACAGCTACAAATTTCATCTTAGAGAAGGCTATGTTATGGCGGGACAGCTGAAGGATGTTGGGAAAAAATTTGACCGCTATTACGACCTTCTGTGGATGCAGAAAAAGATTTAAGGTGTTATAATATTAGTTATGACTTACATAATTGCAAAAGGACTTTTGATTCCATTTCTTGGAACTGCTCTTGGCTCGGCTCTGGTGTTCTTTATGAAGAAAGAACTGGATGCTCGTATTCAGAAAATACTTTCAGGCTTTGCGGCAGGAGTTATGGTTGCCGCTTCGGTGTGGAGTCTTCTTATTCCGTCTATGGAAATGTCCAGTGACCGTGGAAGGCTTGCTTTTATTCCGGCGGCAGTGGGCTTTTGTCTTGGAATGATTTTTCTTTTGATCTTGGACAAAACAGTTCCTCATATGCATCTTGATGAAACGCAGGAAGGTGTGAAATCAAAATTGCAGAAAACTACTATGATGGTGCTGGCAGTTACACTTCATAATATTCCTGAGGGAATGGCCGTTGGTATTTTGTATGCAGGCTGGGCATCTGGTTCTACACAGATTACGGAGGCCGGTGCTCTTAGTCTTGCTTTGGGAATTGCGATTCAAAACTTTCCTGAAGGTGCTATCATTTCCATGCCGCTTCATTCGAGAGGCTTGTCTAAAGGCAAGGCCTGCTGGTACGGAGTTCTGTCTGGAGTTGTTGAGCCGGTTGCCGGATTTTTGACAATCTTGCTTGCGAGTCTTGTTATACCGGTGCTTCCATACTTCTTGAGTTTTGCCGCTGGTGCTATGATTTACGTTGTAGTAGAAGAGCTTGTACCGGAAATGTCAGAGGGCGAGCATTCTGATTGGGGAACAGTCGCCTTTATGCTTGGCTTTGCTTTGATGATGATTCTGGATGTTGCTCTGGGATAATTATTCCTCATGCTCGCACGGAATGCCCATCATATGCATCATTCCGTAGCGGGTAAATTCTTCGATGTTTTCGATATATTGTGAAGCAGCCTTCTTTGTCATTTTATGAGTAATGATTTCTACGAAGGCATTTATTACTGTTGATGCTATGAAGTGAACCGTCATCTTATCAATTTTTTTTGTCGATATCTGATTTTTGAACATCCAGTTAAAGGTTTGTTCGCAGTTTTTTGTATATAATTCGCAGATTTCTTCCTGAAAATGTTCGTGGGTACTGCCTGCTGCTTTTGTAAGCAGCAGGGTAAAGACTTCAAAATTATCAAAAATATAGTTCAACAGATTGTTTGTTTGTTTTTCTTCTTCTTCAAAATGCTTCTGAGAAACAACATTATCTAAATCCATGTGATGAGAAGAATCAGCCATCATTACAGTTTTAGTTGTAAAGTCTATTGCCTCATCTACAAGTGCGCAGAAGAGGGCATCCTTATCTTTAAAATGGCGGTACATTGCACCGGTGGTGAGACCCGCGTTTGCGGCAATTGTGCGTAATGAGGCATTCATAAATCCATTTTCAAGGAATTCAGCCATTGCACTTTCGAGGATTTTCTTTTTTGTTTCTGCGGATGCATCGCTCATGACCACAGTTTACAGTTAAAAGATACGAAAAGTCAAGAAAAATGATAACAGTGTTATCAAAATTTTCGAAATTCTATTGACAAGATAACACTGTTATCATTAATATCTGTTAACGATAACAGTGTTACCATTATTGTTAGTATAAAATAACAAAGGAGAAATATTGTGAAAGTAACAAAAATAAACGACTGGTTTGAAAAGTTCGGCCGTTTCGAAGTAAAGCACCGATGGGGCTTCCTTATCGGTTTATTAATTATAACAATAGTTTGCAGCCTCGGACTTCCACGTCTTAAACTGGACAATGGAGAAGAAGACTGGTTTGACGACTGGGAAACTACAAAAGTAAATCAGGATCATTTTGAAAGTATTTTTGGTTCAACAGATACTCTTCTGGCTCATATCAAAGCAGACGATGTCTTTGACCCGGAAGTTTTGCAGATGATAGATGAGCTTGGCGACGAGCTTTTGAATAATGTTCCTTATGCAGGAAGTATTACTTCTTTGATGGAGCTTTCGCTTCCAATTGGAACAGAAGATGGCTTCGAAGTAACAAGCCCTTTTGAAGATGGTGTCCCTTCTGACCCGGCAGAGCTTGCAGAAAAGAAGGCTTTTATTATGAGCCGTGAGTCAATCGTAAACAACCTTGTAAGCGATGACTGCACCGAAACCTGGCTTATCGTAAATCTTGAGCAGTATTCAGAAAGTCTTGATGAAGCAATGAATAAAATTGCTCCACCGGCAATGGCAATTTTTAATGACCCTAAATATAAATCAGACAAATGGGAAATCCGCCCGGCAGGACTTTCTTACACAGAATACGAAGAGGAAAAAGCAATTAAATGGCAGTGTGTAAGCCGCATTGCTTTGGGCTTTATCGTAATGCTTATCTTCCTGATCGTTTTTATTCGCTCTTTGCGTGGTGTTGTAGTTCCTTCAATTGCAACTCTCGGAGCCCTTTGTACAACTCTTGGTGCCTCTGCCTGGATGAATATCAAGGGTAATAACACAATGATTCTTGTAACAGTTCTGCTTTCTATGGCACTTGCTGTAGGCTATGCAGTTCACTATATCAACAGCTTTAAGATGTACTTTAGGAAAACAGGTCAGCGCAAGGAATCAATTGTTATGGGAATCCGCGATTCTGGCTGGGCACTTTTCTTTACTGTAATTACAACAATGGCAGGTATGCTTTCCTTCCTTTCAGCAAACATCAGACCAATGCGCTGGGTTGGTGGAATTACTGCTGCCGCCGTTCTTGCAGTTTTCATCTTTGAAATTATCCTTCTTCCATGTCTTTACAGCTTTGGAAAAGACCAGGAGCCGGATCCGGACTTTGTTAAGAATGAAGGTTCAACAAATTCAGACCTCCGTGTTGAGGCAATGGGAAAGTCTATTCTCAATAAAAAGTGGATTACGGTTGTTGTAGGAACTGCGGTAATTCTTGCGGTGGTGCCTGGTATTTTCAAAATCAAAGTAAACATGAACTACGCTGATATGATGGGTGAGAGAACACCTTACATTCACCGTCTTATGGAAATTACCCGCAGCCAGCTTGGAAGCCAGTATAGCTACGAAGTACTTGTTGAATATCAGGAAGAAGATGCACTTAAAAATCCGCAAGTTCTTAAAAATATGGATGAAATGGCTGCACGAATCGGAACTCTGAGTTCAACAAAAGTTTCTAACGGAAAGCCTCGTGTTTCTTCTGTAACAAAGGTTGTAAAGGAAATGAATCGCACTTTGAATGGAGATGATCCGGCAGCTTATGTAATTCCAGACGATCAGGATCTTGTAAGCCAGGAAATGTTCCTTTACGAAATCTCAGGCGGAAATGATCTTTATGATTATGTCAGCGAAGATTTTAAGGCCGGTTACCTTCACATCGAACTTAATGGTTATGATGGAGAGGAAATTGTACGTAATCTTGAAGATGTAAAAAAATGGTGTGCAGAACTTTTCCCTGATGCATCGAATGCCGGTGTAGTAGGTGAGGTTGTTCAGTATGCCCAGATGAATGGTAAGCTGGTTCGAGGTTCTATCCGCTCAATCGGTACTTCGCTGCTGGTAATTCTGCTTCTGTTGATTCTAGCTTTCACATCGTTCCGTACAGGCTTTATAGCAATGATTCCAAACGTTGCGCCAATTGCAATTATCGGTGGAATTATGGGCTATGCTTCTGTAAACCTGGATATGATTACTGCAATGATTATGCCTATGATTCTTGGTATTGCGGTTGATGACACAATCCACTTTACAAATCATATCAAATACCACTTCGAGCTTACAGGAAACTACCGCTCGGCAGTTTTGAACTCATACCGCGAAATCGGAAAAACAATGATTATGACAACAATCATTCTCTGTGCAATGTTCGGAATCTTCCTTACAAGTACAATGACTGTTCTCGTAAATATCGGCTGGCTTTCAATCGTTGGCTTAGGCAGTGCATTGATTGCCGACTACACATTGACACCAGTGCTGTTGTTTATAACTAAACCGTTTGGTAAAGAAAAAGCTAATAGCTAATAGCTTAAAGCTTTTAGCTGATTAAAAGGAGTAAATATATGAAAAAGATTTTATCAATGATTTCCACAATTCTTATAGTCGCAGCCCTTAATGCAGAGACCGGCTACGACATTATGAAAAAAGCAGATGAAGTTGCGGAGCCAAAAACTTCCTCTTCAACTGCTACCCTTACAATTCATTCAAAGAAGGGTTCAGATCGAATCCGCGAAGTAATTATGAAGAGTAAGGCTTATGGCGATGTAGAAAAAAGCGTAATCGTTTTCACTACACCTAAGGATGTTGCAGGAACCGGTTATCTTACTTTTGACTACGAAGAAGAAGATAAAGATTCTGACAACTGGCTTTACATGCCTGCAATGAAAAAGACCCGCCGTATCGCATCCAGCGGAAGCGAAAGCGAAGGCAGCTTTATGGGAACAGATTTCACTTATCAGGATATGGGAGATCGCAGCCTTAATAAGTATGACTATAATCTGCTTGGTGAAGAGGCTGTAGATGGCGTTGCTTGCTACAAGGTTGAATGTATCAGCAAGGCTCACACAGAAAAAGATCCGCGCTTTATCAGTTATATTGGTAAGGCAGATTATATTCTCCGTAAGTGCGAGTTCTACGACCGTCAGGATACACTCCACCGAGTTCTTACCTGCACAGACTTTACAACAATCAAAGGTTTTACAACTGCTCAGAAAATGAAGATGGAAAATGTTCAGTCGGGCACATGGTCGCTCATCGAAAGTAAAAACATTCAGTACGACGAAGGCGATATAGATGATTCCTTGTTTACTGTAGCTGCGCTTGAGAAGGGAAGAATCAGGTAATAGGTGCTAGGTTATAGGTGCTAGGTTATAGGGAGGAGGGGGAAGTCTCCCCCTCGCTTCAGCCCTCTGCGCGGT
>CAKUWD010000191.1 GCA_934699065.1 uncultured Treponema sp. | reverse complement strand
GCTGGAGGCTGAACAGAAAGCACTTGAAGAAAAAATGTCTTCCAGCAACTTTGATGAAGTTCGCGCTGCCGGCGACCGTTACAAAGAAATCGACGCTCTGCTGGCAGAAAAATATCCTCGCTGGGAAGAACTGGCCGAACGGGCTTAACATAGATCCCGAAACAAGTTCGGGATGACAACACTCAGCGTCATGCTGAACTTGTTTCAGCATCTCCTAGCACTCGGCAGCAGCAGCTTTTACATCTTCCAGCGTAAACTCTGCCCTTCCCGCCTGGCCGGCACGTAAGGCGGCGCCGTTGAGAACGCTCTCGATTTTAGCGCAGGAATAACCGTTGAAGAGTTTTGCCAGAACTTGAACAGTACACTCCGCCGCCGGCTTCTTTCCTCTTGTATACATTTCAACAAGTTTTTCGCGTGCAGCCTCATCCGGATAAGGCACGGTGAGCTTAGCATCAAAACGACCAGGTCTTATAAGTGCCGGGTCCAGGGCTTTTATCGAGTTAGTTGCAGCTATCACAAGTACACCTTTCGAAGCTTCAAAGCCATCAAGCTCATTCAAAAGCGCAGTAACAATACGGGTATTTTCTGTTTCAAGGGCAGAACCGTTATAATTTCTGATTGTACCAATTCCATCAAATTCATCAATAAAAACAATGCAGGGAGCTCGGCGTCTTGCCTTCTTAAAAAGCAGTTTTACCTTTAACGGACCAATTGCCATAAACATACTTTCAAAATCAGTTGCCTTGGAAGGTATAAAGTTTACTTTCGCCTCTCCGGCCAGAGCCTTTGCAAAAAGTGTTTTTCCGTTTCCAGGCTCACCTTCAAGCAAAATACCCTTTGGCATACGAATTCCTTTTTTTGCATAGGCAGAAGGATTTTTCATAATCTCCATCACCTGGGTCATATCACGTTTGAGTTTTTCCATGCCGACCACATCATCAAACTTTACGCCTGTTTTATGTACAACCTTAAAAGTGTTAGGACTTATAAACTTTCTGAAGACAATAAAAATCACTCCAAAGAAAAACAAATAGAAAAAAGCATCAAAAATCAAAGATATGATTTCAGCATCATCCTTTGCTACAGTTACATCAATTGCCCTCTTCATCAATTCTTCCTGAAGCAGGGGCGAATTTGGGTTCTGTGTTTTAAACTTTACGGGGCTGGCTTTTGTTGAAAAATGAATTACATCCCCATCAAACTTTACAGAAACGACATCGCCTGCTTCAACACACTGCATAAAATCAACATAAGAAACTTTTTCTTCCTGTCTGTCAAAATAATCCCAGGCAAAATAAGCGGCACCACACACCAGAGCCACAATCACAATAGCAAAAAATCGAACATTTATTTTCTTCATACTAAAAATATATAAATTACAGCAAAAAAAATAAAGTAATTCCCACCGAAAGAGGTTAAAACATGCTATACTATAAAAGGAGACTTTTGATGAAAAACGTTTACACTTCCTGGGATTTAACTCTTCTTGCAGATAAATTAATTGAAAAAATCAATGAGAGCTGGACTTCCCCCTTCCTTTCACCTGCCGTCGTTTTTACCGACCCCAAAACCGAACAGTGGTTCAAGCTTATCTGGCTCAAAAACAAGGCTTCGGGCAATTCAATTTTGATGAACCTCAAAACTCTTAGAATCCAGCAGTTTCTTTTTGACCTTGTAGCACTAACGGATTCTGAAAAACTTTCGGTAGAGCTCTTGCGTGATGTTATTATTTCAAAGCTCACAGAAAAAAACTCTGACGGAAAATATTATTATGAAACTCTCGGAGCGCCGGAAGTCGAAGTTTATCTTACAAGTCAGGCCTCAGACTCAAAAATCAATGCAAATCATCTTTATGATTTTTCAGAAACAATTGCCAGTCTTTTCATGGATTATGAAGATACCAGACCAGATTCGCTCAATGAACTTCTTGAAAAATCTCTCTGGCAGAAAAAGCTTTATAATGATGTAATTGGCAAAGATGGAATCCAAAAAAATGGCACTAAATATCTTACACTTTTTCAGCTTTCTGAGCTGAACAAAAAAGAAAATTCCGGTTCCCTTGTTTTTAACTGGTCATCAGATCGTCCAGTTTTTATTTTTGGATTTTCAGGGCTCGGCCAGATTTATAGAAATATTCTGAATGAGTTTTCTAAGGAACATAACCTTGAAGTTTTCATTCAAGCTTTAGATAATGAAGAAAAGGCAGAAAACCAGTTGCTTGAAAAATGGTCAAAATTTGGCAATGAACATCTTTCTCTCTGGACAAAAGATACTCCGTCTCACAATCTGAGCAGCCCCGTCTCATACTCAAAAACTGATACACTTCTCCACCGCATCCAAAAAACAATTGCAGAAAACTCACATATAGAAAAAGAGTCTTTTTCAGAAAAAGATAATTCTCTTTCACTTACAGCTGCCCCTACCCGCCTTCGCGAAATTGAAGCACTGCATTCAAAAATATGTTCTCTTCTGGCCCAGGACAAGACGGCACAGCTTGGTGATATTCTCGTTGTCGCACCCCAGATTCAGGATTATAAAACAGCAATCGAACAGGTTTTTGATCAGACAGACCAGTTTGCAGCAGATTCAGCCTTTCCATATCTCCCATATACAATTGCAGATTTTTCAGGAGAACGTTCCCTGACAGCAGAAGCTCTTAACATACTTTTTGGAATCCTAAAAAAAGGCTACTTAAGTCGTTCTGACTTTTTTGCTTTGCTGCACAATTATCTTGTTCAGACAGTACGCAATATTTCAGACGAAGAAATTTCTAACTGGGCCGACTGGGCTTCAAACTTGAACATATACCGCGATCGAAAAAATCATGAAGACTGGCAGAAAGCAAAAGCAAGATTACTACTCGCCCGTCTCACTTCAGACCTCACAATAACTAACGATCGTCAGTTATTACCATACGAATCAATGTCAACAACAGACAGTGATTCACTGTATAAGTTTATTCAGGTAATTGATGAGCTTGAAGAATGGGCTTCATATTCAGTCAAAGAAAAATTATGCATAAATGACATAAACCGCCTTGAGGAGCTTCTTAAAAACTGGCTTCTTCTTAATGATAATATACCAGAAGGCCTTTACAATGAGAGTCTTGTCTTCCAGAATGTCGTAGAAGAAATTGAACGTCAGCGACTCACAGCAGCCCCAGACATTTTTACAGACTGCTTTGCGAATGGCCTCTTTGACCGTTCAGCTGCCGTCACTCTTCACAGCGCTAATATCCTGACCAGAGGAATTACTTTTGCAAATTTCGAATCTAACCGAATTCTTTCTGCAAAATATATCTTCTTTATTGGTCTTGATTCAAAAAGTTTTCCCGGGCTTGATTCCGATAATGAACTTGATCTTCGCAAAAAAACATACCGACAGACTGGTGACGAATCAATTCCTCTAAAAAATAAAAATGCCTTTCTGTGCCAGTTTATGGCAGCCCGTGAAGGAATCTTTTTCAGTTATGTAAATAAAAACCTTCAGAAAGACGAAGACTTTTTTATGTCTTCTGTTCTTAAAGATTTATTTGAAACTATTTATTCATTCAATAAAAAATTAAAAAAGCAGCTTTATGAAAAACAAATAAATATTGATGAAGACCGTTTATGGAGTGAACTCTATACCCAGAAAGGATTCCGTAACAAGAAAAACTTTATCAAACTTCAGGAAAGTGATAACGAAAGCGAAAACACAGAAAGCAGCCGGCAATCACAGAGCACCGAACTTTCTCAAGATTCTACATCTACAACACAGAAAGTTGCAGCTCTTCCAGACCGTATAACCATAGGCCAGATGAAGTCATATCTTCAGGAGCCTTTCATTTATATGGTTAATCAAACCCTGAACAGTAATTATGATGATGAAGAAAAAGAGCAGTTTGAATTTGAACCTCTTTCCTTAAATGCAAAATTAAGTTCGCTTATCAGAAAGGCATATATCCAATCCACTCTAAATAATGAAAATACAGTTACAAAAGAAAGTATTTCCTTTGACCTGGATATTCAGAATGCCCTCCCCGATGATTTCTTCGGTGAAAAATCAACAGAAAAAGTTCTGGAAGACAGTAAAACTATTCTGAAAAAAATCAAAGAAAAGTGCATCTTTATTAACAATCTGGTTTTCAATGAAAACAAAATGCTTCTTATAAAACAAGAATCAGGCATAACTCCAAAAGACTGGTTTGTTTCCGGAGAGCTTGCCTGGTATAACAAAGATTTTTCCGAACCGAAAATTCTTAATACACTGGAGCTTTCAAATTCTGAAAATGTTTTAACAGGGTATATATCTTCTCTTATTCTTCTTGCTTCACAAGCGGAAAGCGACACAAGTCTATACTCCATAATTTTGAATGCCGTTGTTCTACAAGATGGCCTTGTAAGCATCAAGTCTCAGCATTACATGACAACTCCAGCTTTAGCACGTACAAATCTGAATAAAATCTACAGAGCAATGTTCATTTCTAGATTCGAAAAAAGTGCTCCGGCAAAACTTGTTATGGATGACTTCAAAAATAATATTGAAGACCAGCTTTCATTTCAGGATTTCAAGAAGAAACTGTTAAACGCTTACGGTAAAGGTGAATGGCAGTATTTTTCGAAACGAAAACTTTTTGATTTAGACAAAGATATCGGTTACACCTACGAGGGCTTTCCACAGGAGTGGCTGGCTTCAAAGGCTCATCAGGCTGAACTGATTCAATACATAGCGCAGAGTGTAAAAAAGTCTGACAACAAGGGAGAATAATATGGCACTTAAAGAATTTGTTTTAGATAATTATTCTGACATCAAAGAATCTATGTATATTCAGGCTTCTGCAGGAACCGGAAAAACATTTAACATAACAGGCATTGTAAAAAAACTTATTGATGAAAAAATCAAGCTCGAAGAAATTCTTGTTGTCACCTACACAGAAAAAGCCGCCGGAGAATTACGGGACCGAATAAGAGCAAAATGCCCGAACGAAGATGTGGACAATGCTTCAATTTTTACAATTCATTCCTTCTGCCAGAAAACTCTCAGCGAATTTTCATTTACTGCAAATCAATGTGCAAAACTTTCGCTTGTAAGTGATGATGCAATTGATGATTTTATTGACCGCTGGATTCGCGATGTTCTGAAAAACAATTCAGATTTTAAGCAGCTTTTTATTGATGCAGATAAACAGTCAACTTTTACAAATAATCTTAAGCGTGACTTTAAACAGGCGCTTTCAAATTATTATCTTGATTCTCACAAGAATGAAGTTGAAAACATTGTAAAACTTGATCAGGAAAATTTCCTTTTATATGGAGACTCAGTTCTGACTTTTGATACTTTCGAGCAGGTTACAAATCCACACAGAATTGAAGATCTTTTTATTATTGAAGGTTTTGAAGAAGCCTGGACCGAGCTTAACGAAAAGCTTTATGCGAAAAAGGCTGAAGAATTAAAGAACTCGATTTTGACATTCATCAGTGAAGAGGC
>CAKUWD010000190.1 GCA_934699065.1 uncultured Treponema sp. | reverse complement strand
CGCGCCGCCAGCGTTCGTTCTGAGCCAGGATCAAACTCTCCATGATTATTTCAATAGCCCGAAGGCTAATGATTTCATAAACAGTTCAATTCTAACTATTATATTAGTTGAAATTGATTTTTGGTTCGGTTTTAGAAAAACCGATAAAAATGTAGTCAATTTTGTTACAGAACGAAACTAGCGATTTCTCGCTTATTTCGTTTAGAACCTTATTCGTTCTATTCTTTCCTTCCCTGTTATGTCAAAAAACTGTTTTTACCTTGCAACCTTGTGTTGCGACGGTGAGGACTAATATATAGATTTAATAAAAACTTGTCAACAGAATTTTATATTTTTTTTGAAAATTTTTTAATTTTTTTTATATTTTTTTCAGCCTCATTTCATCAGAGTTTTTTCAATCATTTCATGTACTAATTATTACATTTCGTGTCCTTATTTAAATATTTATATTTTTACACGCTAAGCTATGGTATAATAAATCATTAAAAACTATTTGATTTATAAAAGGAGGACACAAATTTGAAATTCAAATTTCCGGCAAACCTTTACTGCGACGTAAGGATTGAAAACAATAAGACAGCCTGTTATTCCATGCAGAATGACGAGGTTCTGGCTAACAACGAAGTTTGCATAAAAGGTGCAATGATTCGCATTTTTGACGGTAAGCTCTGGTATACTGCAGAAACTAACGATATTGATAAAATCCAGAAGAAAATTGATGAGCTGGCAAAACTTGCTGCTCCCAATCCAAAGATTCTTGATAATCCTATTGTAAAAAACTTCAGCGTAAACAAAGCCACTATTCTGAAGTTTCAGGGAAAGAACAATCTTAGAAACCTTACCCTGCAGGACCGCGAAAGCATTGTAAAAAACTACCGCAAAAAGTGCATGGATAAATCAATCAAAGAAATCAAAGTAACAAACGCTAACTTCTGGTACACAAGTACAATAAAAGAACTTTATACCAGTAAAGGAACTGAAATAATTCAAGACTACCAGCGCTGTGCATTAGGAATGTGGTTTCAGATTGCAGGAAAAGACAATGTTACTTACGGAGGCGGTGAAAGGCTCTGGGCTTTTGATTTTAAGGGACTTAAGGGCCGGGAGCAGGAAATTATTGAAAAACGCGACCGGGCTGTAGACTTTGCCTTGAACAATGTTGCTGTTGTGCCTGGCGACTATGTCTGCGTGCTTTCTCCAAGTGTGACTTCGGTCTTTACTCATGAAAGTTTTGGTCACAAGAGCGAAGCTGATTTTATGCTGAACGATAAAACTTTGCGTGACGAATGGACAATGGGCAAGCAGGTTGCAAATCCTAAGGTTTCTATTGTTGATGAAGGTGATTCTATGCTTCACGGTTACTGTCCTTATGATGATGAAGGCAACAAGAAAAAAGAAGTCTGGCTGATTAAGGACGGTGTTTTAAGTGGCCGCCTGCACGATGCTAAATCTGCAGCAATTCTTGGGGAGGAGCCGACAGGTAATGCCCGGGCTCAGGATTACAATAACTCGCCTATGGTGCGTATGACCAACACTTATATGAAAGCTGGCACTGATAAGCCGGAAGATATCATTAAGGGAGTAAAAGACGGCATTTACGTATACGACTGGAATTACGGAACCGGAAATTCTACCTTTACGATTCAGCCGCAGAAGTGTTACAGGATTCGGGACGGAAAGCTGTGCGAGCCTTTGAGAGTGAATGTTGTTACGGGAAACGTATTTCAAACCCTTTTTGATATTGATGCTGTTGGTGACGATTTACAGTTCTTTAGCGGAACCTGCGGCAAAAATGGACAAAGCCTTGCGACAGCTACGGGCGGTCCGACAATCAGGGTGAAGAAGTTGACTATAAATTAAGACCGGGTTAGCGATGGGAGCGGCAGCGAAGCTGGCCACCGCAGGCTGAACTTGTTTCAGCCGAGGAGGCTGGAGCGAATGCGGAACCGCGGACGTAGCGACCGGCCATGGAGCGAAGCGGAATGGACGGGAACCCCCGAAAATAAATGAGGATTAAAATGAAAAAGGAAAAATATATTAGTACGACGGTTTATTCAGAAGTAAAGATTGTAGAGAACGAAATTGTATCTTTTAACAAATTTGACAAGACTACTACTTCTTTCAGAGTTTATAAGGACGGTTTGGTTGGCGTGCATTTTCAGCAGGGAAAGATGACTGACAAGGAAGGCTATGCTCTGGCTGAAAAAAATCTTGAATTAAAAAGAGAATACCCTTTTGACCTGGAAGGTGGTGTAAGAGAGCTGGACAAAAAGGAAAAACTTTTGACGGACGAAGAGCTGATGAAGAAGGCTAAGGCTGAGCTTGCTTACCTGTGTAAGGCTCACCCGGACTTTACTTTTAGCGGAAGTTTTTATTCCAACTCATATTATGAAGCTCAGAAAAATTCTGCGGGTATGAATTATCAGATTTGGGACGGTCACAACGGAGCTGGAATTTCTTTTAAGCACAAGGACAGTAAGGATCTGGACGACGGTTCTTTTTCCTCTAATTTCAGAAGAGGTTTTTCATCGGCTAAATTCCGTGCCATGGCGGACAACTATCTTTCAAACTTTACAAAGATGATAGAACTGCCAAAAGAGCTGATTATTATGACTCCGGAATGGAATTTGAACAATAAGCTCAAGGACTGTCTTAATGCAGAAAAAATTGCGCTGGGAACTTCGCTATTGTCGGGAAAAATCGGACAGAAGGTTTTCGCTGACAGTCTTACTATCTGTCATGATGTTACAAAAAAGAATATCTGGATGAGCACCTTCTGGGATGCAGACGGTATTACTCACAAGGGTGACAAACTGCCATATATTAAAAACGGCAAAGTTCTGCGCGGCTATGCGGATAAGCGTATTGCAGCAAAATATGGTGTAGAATGCACAGGAAGTGCCTATAGCAATTACAGCGATACTCCTGCGAACGGCTGGGTAAACCTGCGTATAACTCCGCTGAAGAAAACCCCAAAGGAGATTTTGAACGGCCGGCTTGCGGTTCTGCCTGTTCAGTTTTACGGTGGCGGCTTCAGCGATACCGGTGAATATACAATGCCTGTGCAGATGTCTTACCTGACCGACGGTGAAAAGATTCTTGGCCGCCTGCCGCCTTTTACCATGCGCAGCAATCTTTTTGATATATTTGGCAAAGATTTTATTGGCGCTTCCAAGCATACTGATATCTGGAACAAGGGTATGCTGCTGGTAAAGATGGAAGCCGGAAAGTTATAGTACGTGACGCTCTTTGCTATATATGATAAACTCACCCTATGAAAAAACTAGGTGATTTATTAGGCAAAGAGCTTTTATTTTTTGACGGCGGAACTGGAACTGTTTTACAGGGAATGGGCTTAAAGCCCGGTGAACTTCCTGAAACCTGGAATACAAAGCATCCGGACCGCATTGTTCAGCTGCATTACAATTATTTTGCAGCAGGCTCTAATATTGTAAACACAAATACTTTTGGAGCCTTTATCACCAAGTTCCCACTGGAGCTGGAAAGACTGATTGCGGCTGCAATTGATAATGCGAATGCTGCCCGCGACAAGATTCTTGCAGAAAATCCTGATGGAAATTATTTCATCGCCTTTGATATAGGTTCCTGCGGCAAGCTTCTTAAGCCCATGGGCGACCTTGATTTTGAAGACTGCGTAAAACTTTTTAAGAAAACCTTCCGTGCTGCTTTTGACAAAAAAATCGACTGTGTAATGATAGAAACTATGAACGACGGCTATGAATCAAAGGCTGCCGTTCTTGCTGCCAAAGAAACAATGGAAGAACTAGAAATTGCAGAAGGCGCCCTCCCGATTATTGTCAGTAACGTTTATGACAAAGAGTGCCGCACCCTCAGCGGCTCCTGCCCGGAGACAATGGTTGCCATGCTGGAAGGTCTCGGCGTTTCTGCAGTTGGCGTAAACTGCAGCCTTGGACCTCTGGAAATGAAGCCGACTGTTGAACGTCTTTGCAAAGCTGCCTCTGTTCCTGTTCTCGTAAAGCCGAATGCAGGACTCCCTAAGGTTGTGGATGGTCGCACAGTATTTGACGTTGAAGCGCCAGATTTTGTCGAGGCAATGAAAGAGCTTGCTGCGCTGGGACCGATGATTCTTGGTGGTTGCTGTGGAACTACGCCGGAGTATATCAAGCTGTTAGCTGATAGCCGTAAGGAGTTAGGTTCCAGGTTAGAGGTTTCAGGTTCTAGCCAAGCAGGGCGTTGCGGGGCGGCATCTGAGCCCCGCAGAGAGGGTAGCGAAAGACCGCTTGCGGGCTGTAGCGAGGGGGAGACTTCCCCCTCCTCCCTAAAACCTAACACCTATAACCTAGAACCTGCTATCGGCTGCGTATCTTCCAACACAAAGGTCGTATACTTTGGCGGGCCTAACAGACCTGTTCTCATTGGAGAGCGAATCAACCCGACCGGTAAAAAGAAGTTTAAGGAAGCGCTGCGTGCCGGAGATATTCCATACATCATTCACCAGGGAATGGAACAGGAAGAAGCCGGCGCTCAGGTACTGGACGTAAACGTAGGTCTTCCTGAAATTGACGAAAAAGAAATGATGCTGCGGGTTCTCGAAGAGCTTCAGAACGTAACTACCCTGCCCCTTCAGATAGACACAACTAAGCCAGACGTTATGGAAGCAGCCCTTCGCCGCTACAACGGAAAGGCAATGATAAACTCTGTAAACGGCAAGCAGGAAATTATGGACACAGTATTCCCGCTTGTAAAAAAATACGGCGGTCTGGTTGTTGCTTTGACTCTGGACGAGGACGGTATTCCGGAAGACAGTGCCCGCCGTGTTGAAATTGCAAGGAAGATTTACGCAGAGGCCGCAAAATACGGAATCAAAAAATCTGACATTATTATAGACCCGCTTGCCATGGCTGTTAGTTCAGACTCACGCGCCGGCATTGCAACTATGGAAACAGTACGTGCCATTCACGAGATGGGAGGGCTCACCAGCCTTGGTATTTCAAACGTTAGCTTTGGCTTACCACTCCGCGAGTTTGTAACTGCCAGCTTCTTTACCCTTTGTATGGGGGCAGGACTTTCTGCTGCAATTATGAATCCTCTTCAGGGAGAAATGATTAAGGCATGGAGATGTTATAACCTCTTGTCTGGTCGTGATGAAAACTGCACTGACTATATTGAGTGGAGCACGGTGGAAGGTGCCAGGTTAGAGGTTTTAGGTTCTAGGGGAGGAGGGGGAAGTCTCCCCCTGGGTTCAGCCGCTAACGCGTCTTCACCCACCCCTTCTAACAGGGGTTCTACCCCCGTAACGCCCCCGGAGAATTCCAGTTCACAATCCGCTCTCAGCAACGCAATAATTCACGGACTGAAAACCGATGCCGCCGCGGCGACCCGAGAACTCTTAAAAAACACCGAGTCCCTCACAATCATCAACGAGCACCTGATTCCGGGACTGGACTACGTTGGAAAACGCTTTGAGAAAAAGACTATGTACCTGCCACAACT
>CAKUWD010000189.1 GCA_934699065.1 uncultured Treponema sp. | reverse complement strand
GATTATATCCGTTCATAAATGTTACTTTTCCAGGATATTTTTCACAAAGACGAACAATATCTATTTCAAGACGAGGCTCTCCCTGTCCTGCAAAAATAAATCGTACATCCGGGAAATTTTCAAGAATTGCCGGAACTGCTGCTGTAAGAACTGCAATCCCCTTCTGTGATGTTATACGGCCATGATAAGAAAAGAAAATTTCTTTTGTATACTCGGTAGAACAATCAAGTTTTCCGTATTTTTTTATTCCCGAAGACTTAAAATTGTCTGTATTTACAATGTTCTGGATAAAGAATTTACGACATTTGAGCTTTCCGTCCAGATCATTTTTTTCCGGATCAAATTCGAAAGGAAGTTTTGAAGCATCTTTTGACGCAGGATTATATCTGTCAAAATCAAAACCATTAATTATTCCTTTAATTTCGATATGGCGGGCTGCAAAAATTGGAGCAAGACCTTCCGTTGCTTCTCCATTGGAAGGATCTGTAAGTTCTTTTGCATAATCTTCAGAAACTGTAGTAAGGTATGCACCACAGTTTGCAGCTACAAGGAAAGGTTCAACGGCTCTTCCGTTTAAAGATTTTTCAAGAAGTGAAGTTGCAAGCCCTGTATACCATGCAGCTTCTCCTATACTTGTAAACGAATGATGATAGAATGGACCTGCGTTATGAATTGTAACTACACAATTTGTTTTTTTGAAGGCTTTTGAGTTTTCAATAAAGGCAGGAAGCATAGCGGTTGATGCATCCTGGCAGTGAAGAATTTCTGGGATTTCTGAACGTGGAATTAATGAGCCATAAGCGCTTACTGCTTTTTGCAAAAGCACATCGAGGAAAAGTCCGTCGGCGTGGCCGGAACCCTTTTTGTGAGCCGGATTTTGTTTTTCTTCATTTTCTGTATAGGTATAAACTGCTTCTTTTTCTGCAAAAAGGCGGTGTTTAACAAGAACAACATCAAAATTTGAAGTGCTTTTTGCGGTTGTAAAAGTTACCTTTTCTTTTCTGCCGCAAAGTTCAACTTCTGCGGGTGTTTCGATATCATTAAACTCAAAAAGAGAATCAAGACAGGTACACTTGTAAACCGGAATAAAAAGAGTTGTTTTGTGCTTCAAATCAGAAAATTCTTTACACAATGAAAAAGCTACGTTTTTTACTCCGCCGGCCTCTGCAATTCCGGCACATTCCATACTGACTACCCAAATCTTCATAACTCTATTATCCCCCTAAAAATACAGGTTGTCTATAATTTTCCGTTTTGTACGTCTGGTCAAGGCACGCTTCGCTCAAGGCCTTGACTCAGCCGTTTTTTGAGTTGGAATCAATTTTCAACCCAAAATCAGGACGAAGCTTTTCTGCTCCATTAAGATAAACATTATGTTTTTCAAAAAGCTTTCCGTCTGGAGCATCAACATAAGAAGTAAGCAGTGCACGTATAACAAAAGGCATTCCACCAGCAATTTCTGCTTCCTGACTGCAAAAAAGAGCCACCTGACTTACATCAATTCCTGGATTTCCCTTGCGAAGTGCTGTAGCAGGATTTAATACGGTAATATCTTTTGTAATTGTAAACTGAAGAGAAACAATATCATCAGCCTTAATTGAATTACGACTAAAGAGTTCGCGGCACATAAGACATACATTTTCAGTAATACTTTCTGCTGTATTTTCTACACATACAGCACCTCTAAATGCTGCAAGTCTTTTTTCCATTTACAATACCTCCGGAAGTACAGCAGGCGCATTAAGTTCATCCGGCTGCATATTAGAAATCTTTTTATACATATTATAATCAGGGAGCTTTGAGTTCTGAACTGAAAATACAATAACATCAAGCTCCGGGAAATCTTTATAAATCTGAATGCCCCTGAGAATTTCTTCACGTTTAAGGGATTCTACACGAAAGCCGGGATTACCTTCTGAACGTCCAAGAATATAGGATGCTGCATGCTGAGCAAGGGAGCCGGCTGCTCCTTCAAAATAAGATTCCAGATCAGAATCATCTGTTATCTTATTAAGCTCCATCAATTCAACAAGAGCTTCTGGTGAAAGCGTAAGTGATATTTCAAATGTAAAACTGTAATCGAACAGTCCCTGTGCATTATAAATTGAAGCATAAGCTTCGCCAGAAGGAAGAGTACCATTTATCGTTTTCTGAGTCATAAATGGTTTTATATGAAAGGTTTTAAGAGTTGCATTTGTAGGAAGAAGAAACTGCCAGTGCCAGGCAAACTCTCCATTAAGTACAGGCTTTTCATCAACTCCGTTTGTTTTTGAAACTACTATACCAATTGTATCAGGCTTAACCTTAAATTGAGTCCAGCCAGTATAAAAAACAAGACCTGTGAAAACTGCAAGAATAACAACACATGCTAGAAATTTCTTCATATTCTGATTAGTATATCAGTATAGGGCAGCAACCTTCAAGTATAAGTTGCTCCCCATTTATTTACATGAAAAATAAATCAAGATTTAAATATTCAAAAAAAATGCTCTCAAACACCCTCACCTATAAGTTTTCCATGACTTTAAATCTTGTAATTACAATTTTTTGTGTACTTCTTATAACTCTTTATATTATTGGAAATTATCAGAATTTTCAGGATGAAAATCAAAAATGGCTGCTTTCAATTCTTTCTTATGCTGCGATTTTTAATACCCTTTTTTCTATTTTGCTTACAGCTGAAACTGCCATAAAACTTTTTACAGAAAAACATAAAATCAAAAACTTTATAAATATGATTATGCTTATTGCTTCTGCAATTTTCTGTTTTTTCTGTACCGGTACTTCAAATATAATAGGATATATAAGCGGAGGGGTAAGATGAATACAAAGAAAATAAAACTGGATCCCCTCCTCATCGAATTTGGAAAAGTATTTCTTCAAGCCGGTTATAAAGCTTATCTGGTAGGCGGTGCTGTACGTGATATGCTTATGAAAGTTCCTGCCCATGACTGGGACGTTGCTACAAATGCTACCCCCCAGGATGTAATAAAACTTTTTAAATTCGTTGTTCCAACCGGAATTGAACATGGAACCGTAACTGTTCATTTCAAGGGAAATGAAATTGAAGTTACTACCTTCAGAACAGAAGCCGGATATTCAGACGGCCGACATCCTGATTCAATAAATTATGCCGCTACAATCGAAGAAGACCTTGCCCGACGTGATTTTACAATGAATGCCATTGCAGCCTCGCTTGAAGACGGCGCAATTACATATCCTTATGGTGGTCAGGATGATATAAAAAATAAACTGATTCGCACAGTCGGAGCAGCTCACGAACGCTTTATGGAAGATGGACTCAGACCTGTCCGAGCTCTTCGCTTTGCTTCAAAGCTTGGTTTTAGTATAGAAAAGAATACATATTCAGAAATCTTCAAAAAAGAAATACAGGTAAAAGCTGCTTCAATTTCAATCGAACGCTTTCGGGATGAGTTTGAAAAAATCATGGCATCTCCAAAACCTTCTGTTGGATTAAAGCTTCTGGAAGAAAGCGGACTGCTTGATATTTTTATTCCGGAATTTAAAATATGCCGTGGCTGTATACAAAGCGATTACAGAGCCTTCCATAAGTTTGATGTACTTGACCATCTTTTTTATGCCTGCGACGGTGCCCCGGCAGACAAACTGAACGTTCGCCTTGCTGCTCTTTTTCATGATATTGGAAAACCAGCTGCAAAAAAAATATTGCACGAAACTGTACTGGATGGAGAAAAAAACGACGGCAGTAAAAAAGAAATTGAAACGATTACTTTTTACAACCATGAAGCCTTTAGCGAAAAAATTACACAAAAGCTTATGACCAGACTTAAGTTTTCAAACGATATGATTTCAAATGTGTGTCATCTTGTAAAAGAGCATATGTTCCATTATGAATCAAACTGGAGCGAAGCCGCAGTCCGTCGTTTTATCATTCGGGTCAAGCCAGAATGCATGGAAGATTTATATGACCTTAGGCTTGCTGATATGTATGGAATGTACAACGAAAAGGTAGATGTACGATACAGCGAAAGTGTGAAACTTCTTCTGGAGCTTAAAGCTCGTGTAGAAAAAGAGCTTTCAAAAAAGACAGCACTCTCTATTAAATCCCTTGCAGTAAATGGCCGCGACCTTATGCAGCTAGGAATTCCTGCAGGAAAGGAATTGGGCCGAATTCTGAACGAGCTTCTTGAATGTGTAATTGAAGATCCTGCCATGAACAATAAAGAAAGGCTTATAGAAACTGCAAAAAAAATCTTTTATAATAAATAAGTATGCAGACAAACAGTATTCAGGAAAATGCTAATTCTTTTTTAAGCTCGCTTAATCCAGAACAACTCGAAGCCGTAACAACAACAGAAGGTTACGTTCGTGTAATTGCCGGAGCAGGCTCAGGAAAAACCCGTGCACTCACCTACCGTTTTGCCTACCTTGTAAATCAGATTGGAATACTGCCGTCTCACATTCTGTGCGTAACCTTCACAAACAAAGCCGCCGCCGAGATGCGCCGCAGAATCCGCGAACTTACCGGAGACAACGACACAGGCTACATCTCAACCTTTCACGGTTTTTGTGTAAGCGTTCTGCAGGAAGATTCAAATGCAGTAAGTTATCCAAAGAGTTTTCTGGTTCTTGATAATTCAGACATCAACGCGATGCTGCAGATAATTTATGAAGAGCGCGGCCTCACCCTGCGACAAATGACATTTTCACATGCCCGCGACATGATAGAAATCCGAAAAATTTTTAAGGAACCACATTACTACGAAGACCTCATCACAATGCCGCTCGAGCAGATACATCAAAAATATCTTGCAGCAACAAAGGCTGACGACATAATTTTTTACGGCTATCTTTACCAGGAAAAAAAATGCTTTGGACTGGACTACAATGATTTATTGAAATTTGTTTTGTATATTTTCCAGACTAACGATGAAATCCGACAGAAATGGCAGGAACGACTCGAATATATAATGATAGATGAGTTTCAGGATATCGATCTGATTCAGTACGAAGTTATGAAGGCTCTATGCCCTTACCACAATAATCTTTTTGTTGTGGGCGATCCGGATCAGACAATTTATACCTGGCGAGGTGCTGATATCCGCTATCTTCTTGAGTTCGATAAAAACTTCCCTGCTGTACGCACAATCATGATGAACCGTAATTACCGAAGTACGGCCGAGATTCTTGATCTTTCAAACAGTTTGATTTCAAAAAATAAAGGTAGAATCAAAAAAAATTTGGTGCCTGGAAATAAAGGCGGGGAAAGCCTTCCCCTCGCTCGCACTTCGTTGCTCGCTACCCCTTCTCCTAGGGGCGCTGCCCCTAAGACCCCGGAAACTTCCCCGCGCGTTTGCAAAACAAACCCGATAGCGGACAACAGTGAGCGCATAACACCCCCGCTGCCAACTTACTACCACGCTGCCTCAGCCGAAGACGAAGCCGAGTATATTTATAAAAAAATACAAGAATTGACAACTGGGGTAGTTTCGACAGGCTCAACCACCCCTGCCTATACACTTAGCGACATCGCAATTCTTTACCG
>CAKUWD010000188.1 GCA_934699065.1 uncultured Treponema sp. | reverse complement strand
AGAAATTCCTGTCTGAATAAAATCGCGCGGATAGATTCGCGCATAAGGATTCATTGGGTTTCCGTTTACATTGCGTTTTTCGCTGGAAATAATTTCCGGATATCCATCGATAGGCTTTCCAAGTCCATTGAAAACGCGTCCAAGCAGTCCTTCACCTACACGCAGTTCAAGAGGCTCGTCCAAAAACTCGAAAGTTGCCTCGTCCAGATCCAGACCTGTTGTGCTTCCGAAAATCTGAACAACAACTGCTTCATCAGAAATATCTACAACTTTACCTGTACGTTTTTCGCCAAGGCGGTCGCGTACACAGACAGTTTCATTATAAAAAACATTTTCAGTTCGCTTGAGGACAACGATTGGTCCGTCTACAGAAGTAACTCCACGATATTCTACACCTTTCATTTCGTCCTCCTACCTGTACAAGCGCTCAACTTCGCTGATCTGCGAATCAAGATGATTTTTGATTTCGTTGATTTTGTCCATCTCTTCGTTTTTATAAACCATTTTGATTCGGACAATTTCATCACAAACTGGAAGTGCAACAACCTGAGAAAGAGTTGCTCCGGCCTTAATACAGGCTGCAGCCCTCTTGTAATAATTCATCATCAATTCAAGAATTGCAATCTGCTTATCTGTTGAACAATACTTATCAATATCATCAAAAGCATTCTGCTGAAGGAAGCCGTTCTTTATCATCTCGGCAACCCTCAAAACAAGGCGTTCACTGTCTGGCAGAGCATCCGGACCGATAAGGCGGACAATCTGCTGAAGGCGGTTTTCATTTTTCAAAAGTTCCAGCGCTTCCTGGCGCAGACTTCCCCAGAGAGGATTATGAACTTCCCACCAGTCACGAACTTCATCTGCATATTCAGAGTAAGAATCGATCCAACCGATAGCAGGATAATGACGGGCATTTGCAAGCTCGCGGTCGAGTGCCCAGAAACAGCGGATAAAGCGTTTTGTATGCTGAGTAACAGGCTCAGAAAAGTCACCACCCGGAGGCGAAACCGCACCAATTACAGAAACTGAACCTTCCTGGCCTTCGAGGGAAATTACACGGCCTGCACGTTCGTAGAATGAAGCAAGGCGGGTTGGAAGGTATGCCGGGAAACCTTCTTCGGCAGGCATTTCTTCCATACGACCTGAAAGCTCACGAAGAGCCTCGGCCCAGCGGGAAGTTGAGTCTGCCATGATTGCAACATGCATACCCATATCGCGGAAATATTCTGCAAGAGTGATTCCCGAATAAAGGGAAACTTCTCGCGCCGCAACCGGCATGTTCGAAGTATTTGCAATAAGGATGGTTCGCTCCATGATTGAGCGGCCGGTTCGCGGGTCAATAAGTTCAGGGAACTCGGTGAGTACCTCTGTCATTTCGTTTCCGCGTTCACCGCATCCGATATATACGATTAAGTCTGCATCACACCATTTTGCAACGGCATGCTGAGTCATTGTTTTTCCAGTTCCAAAGCCGCCAGGAATAGCGGCAGTACCGCCCTTACTCAAAGGGAAAAAAACGTCGATTACACGCTGGCCGGTAATAAGAGGCTCAGTAACTCCAAGCTTTTCAGCATAAGGACGAGGCTTACGAACAGGCCAGTACTGAGCCAGCTGGATTTCTTCATCAAGTTCTGTGGTAGCAATCACGTCGTTTACAGTATAGTCGCCGCTGCCTTTGAAGCTCTTAAGAGAACGTCCACGAATAGTCGGCGGTACCATAATTTTTTCTGTAATAGATTCAGTTTCTTTTACGGTTCCAAGCACCATGCCAGGTTTAATTGGACTTCCCTCTCCCACACCTTCAGTTGCATCAAAATGCCATAACTTACTTTCGTCCAAAGGCTGAGTGCGTTCTCCAGGCAAAAGAAAGCCGCCCGAATGCTCATACATGGCTTTAAGAGGACGCTGAATACCATCATAAATATTTCCAACTACTCCAGGACCAAGGCGAAGAGAAAGAGGTCGCTGGGTACACACAACCTTTTCGCCAATGTGCATACCAGTGTCTTCCTCGTAAACCTGAATAGTTGCATTTCCCTTGTTCTGGAGGATAATTTCACCGATGAGTTTTTTCTCACCTACATCAACTACATCATAAAGACCGCAGCCGTCGAGTCCTTCTGCATAAACAATAGGACCGGAAATGCGGGTAATTTTTCCTTCTATCATAAGTCACCTCCAAACAAGGTGGCTGAAAGATCTGCACGGTTTGTATCGAGCAGTTTTTCAATCACTTCATTTAAAGTAAGGCGGCAGCGGAAATTCTTATCTTCTGATTCAAGGATGATTCCTTCTGGTTTTGCAAGGCCAATATCGTCTTCGAGAATTACTGCACCGAATTTTGTTTCTTTTACAGAAAGAAGTTTGCTGCCAATTTTATCTGTCAAAAACTTTTTTGCAGCAGAAAGAGAAAAACCGTATACATAAGCATTGAGACTGAGTTCTGTTTTAACACCTGAATCAAACTCACGTGCCACTAGAGCAAGTCGTTTTTCTTCTGAAAGCCCTTCCAGATATTTATTGATATTCTGTATAACAGCATTCTGAATAAAAGAAACCTTAAAACGTTCCTTTTCGAGAGGCACAACGGCCATGCGGTCTTTTTCAAAAGCTTCAAGCTTGTGTGCAAAGAACTGCTGTTTTTCTTTGGCGGCTTTTTCTATATCTGATTCAACTGAGGCAAGCAGCTTCTCACATTCTGAGTCTGTTTTTGCCAGCATACGCTCCGCTTTTTTGCGGGCATCCGCCTGAATCTCTTTATCAAGTATATCTGTAGATCGTAATTCCTGCATTCTACACCTCAAACCTCAACACCAACGGCTTCTTTTATAGCATCAGAAAGAGTCTTTTTACCCTTGAGATGACCATTCAAACCGGGCACTTCTACAATCAGAGGAAATTTTCCTGTTTTCTGCCACGCGATTTCCTCGTCTTCAATCTGACTGGCTGCCTGCTCCGTTAAAATGAGCACACGGGGAATCTCACCAGATGGAACATTTACAATTCCACCCTTTCCAGTCACGCGGTTAAATGCATCCAGAACTTCGGCTCTGGTTTCGGCCGCACAACCTTCAATTCCTGTCAGCTTAAAAGCAAGAACTAATTCGCGTTCGCCAATAATATAAAATTTCAAATCAGGTTACCTGTTGTTCCGCTCTTTTTATTTGAAAAGAATAAGAACTCCAACGAGCATACCCCAAAGACAAACACCTTCTGCAAGACCTACGAAAGGAAGTGCCTTTCCAGAAAGCTCTGGATTCTCGCTCATTGCGCCCATAGCAGCAGCACCAATTTTTCCTACTGCCATACCACCGGCAATACAAGCAAGACCTACGGCAATAGCAGCTGCAAGATATTTCATAGCACCAGCAGAAGCAGCAGAAGCTGCAGCGGCATCTTCAGCGAAGAGCATAGCACTGCCAGCAAGTAAAGTGATAAAAGATAAAATTCTCTTTTTCATAACGAACTCCTTTATAGCAAGGTGGTTTCGACAAGCTCAACCACCGCTTATTTTACCTCAAACTTAAATGGTTTGAATTCTTTACCAGTTTCATGGAAGAACTTGCTGAAGAATTCGTAATACTGAAGACGTATTACCTGAATTGCAACAATCATTCCTTCCAGCACAATAATAAGTGCGTTTCCGGCAATTAAAACTACAATTCCGCCGATACTTCCCGGTCCGCCTACCATCTCTGTAAGCGTAAGAATTGTAAAATTCAAAACTGCATGAGAAAGAGCAAAAGCTCCAACACGCACAAAACTTACGGTGTTTGAAAGATAGCCGGAAACAACCTCTATCAGTTCAACTGCACCAGAAATTACATAAGTACCAAAGCCGTTTTCAAACAAAGGTTTTTCGTGATTCATTGCCCGCTCAAAAGGTTCTGCAAAGGCAGCAAAGAAAAGCGAAACAAGAATTATGATAATGTCATAAGCAGCAACTGTATGCTTTGCAAGAACAATGCGTAAAACAAGCGCAATTACATACCAGAAGAAGACAGCACCTGCAAGTCCGTTTTTACCAAGCAGAGCTTCTGCAAAACGCTTTCGTCCAAGATTATTTATGATATTCAAAACAAGTCCGCAGGTATTAATTACAAATCCGATTGCAACAGCAACACCAAAAACACCAAACATAACGTAAATTGATTTAGGATCTGCAGACGGCATTAACTTCAAAATAGGAGCACGAGGGGTTCCGAAAAGTCCTGTTACCCATTCGGCAAACGGCTCAAGAACAGTTTCTGTTCCAAAGAATTCACCGGTCAAAAGTCCCATAATTGAACTTGAAATACCTATAGCCATGAAAATCGGGGCAAACTTATTCCAGCCGCCAACTTTTATTACATTGCACAACATCAGGATTCCAAAAAGAACAAAGAAGAGGCCCTGACCAAAATCTCCAAACATAATTCCAAAAAGAATTGTAAAGAAGACTGCAACAAAAGGGGTCGGGTCGATTGCGCCATAAACAGGAGATCCGTAAGAGAAAATCATTCTCTCAAAGCTCTTTACAAATTTACCATGCTTAAGCTTTACAGGAACCTGCTCCTTTCCAGACATAACAGAAGGAACTTCAAAAGGCTCATAAGCACGAATTGCAATCCGTCCCTCAGTAAGTTCGTCCAGCCCCTTCATATAGTTTTCAGTTTCGCTTGCAGGAATCCATCCGGTGATACGGTAAACAAGTTCAGTTGATTCCAGACGGCGGGTAACATCTTCAATCTGAACAGCAATAGTAAAACTACCCAGGAGTTTTTCTATCTGAGCCTGATGAGTTTCTGCAAAATTAGATTTTTCAGTAATAAGCTCTTCGAGATTTTTATCAGCTTCTGCTTTCTTTTCTTCAAGCCCCTTCAAAGCTGATTCAGGAACCCCCTTAAAATCTGCCGGAACTTCAAGTTCAACAAAGTTATGATTTTTAAGTTCAGCATCAAGGGCAAAGCGGCCTTTTTTTGAAGAAGCAACAAGTACATGAGAAGAATCATTTCCAAGTTTAATTACAACCGCAGAACCTTCGAGTCGGTCTTTCAAATCTTCATACTGATTTTCCGGAATGCGGCCGATGCGAAGAGACAGAAAGGAAAGATGCTCAAGCTCAGAATACGAAACCTTAAGATTCGAAAAGGCCATTGCTTCTTTATAAGCGTCGTTTACTTTGTGAGCCTCATCTGTTGCATCTGCAATTCTTGTTTTTAAATCTGTATATGCGGCAATAATATCTGCAGCCTTTTTACGGTCTTCATCGCGAGGTGCACTGCAATCTTTAATTCCTGCAAGAGAAGAATCATAACCAAGTTCTGTATAAGCCTTTGAAAGACTGTCATAAAACTGAGAATCAATATTTAATGATTCTTCACCTTCTGCATCTTTTGCAGCTGAGTCCTTCAACTTTGACTGAAACTGAAAATTCTCTTTTTTACCTATATATTCAATTACAGCTGAAATATCATTCTTAAGAACCATAAGTTCAAGAAGCTTCATTTCTGCAGTTTTAGCCATTTATACCTCCAACGGCTTCCATAGCCCTG
>CAKUWD010000187.1 GCA_934699065.1 uncultured Treponema sp. | reverse complement strand
GGTGAGGATTGCGTAATTCCTGTTCCACCGGGAACAACAATCCGCGACGCCGAAACTGAAGAAATCATTTACGACTTTTCAACCGCAAAGGGCGATGAATCTTTTACCTTCCTTAAAGGCGGTAACGGCGGTTGGGGTAATGTTCACTTTAAGTCTTCAACAAACCAGGCGCCAAAACAGGCTAATCCGGGGCAGAAGGGTGAAACCCGCTTTTTAAAGCTTGAGCTTTCCATCATGGCTGATGCAGGTCTCGTAGGTTTTCCTAATGCCGGAAAATCTTCGCTCCTTACTTTCTTTACAAATGCCCGTCCAAAGATTGCCCCTTATCCATTTACTACTATTATTCCAAATCTTGGTGTACTCCGTGTAGACGACGAATCAGATATCATAATTGCCGATATTCCTGGAATCATTGAAGGAGCCAGCGAAGGTTTAGGTCTTGGAGATACATTCCTTAAGCATATTACACGAACTGCTTGTCTTATTTTTATGATTGACTGTAGTGACGAAAATTATCTTACCGCTTACGATACTCTCTGCAACGAGCTTCGTAATTATTCTGATAATCTTATGGAAAAACCACGCATCGTTCTTTGTAACAAAATTGATGTAGAAGGGGCTTTTGAGCGAGCTGTAGAAGTTCAGGAAAAAATAAAAGCCTCAGAACCGGATACAGTTGTAATTCCTGTTTCTGTTCATACAGGACGCGGAATGAAGGATGCTCAGCATCAGATTATGGAGCTGGTTTCTAAACAGGAAAAACGCGATTCTTCTGCAGGGGTTGCGGCCAATACTGGTGAGACCTTGGAAAGTCAAAATCAGTTTGGTTCCGCTTTTATGAAAGATCGTGCCTATATTGATGATGATGACGATAACGTTCAGTACCCGGGAAGCGAGCAGTAGGGGGCAGTAATGAAAGTTGCAGTATTTGGTGGAACTTTTAATCCTCTTCATATAGGACATGCAATGCTTGCTGACACGATTGTACGTGAGCTTGGTTATGATAAGGTTTTGTTTGTACCAACATATCAGCCGCCTCATAAAGAGTTTTCAAAAATTGTAGATGCAAAACACCGCATGGCTATGATATCCAACTTTTGTGCCAGTGAAGGCAGCGGACATTTTGAGCTTGAACCTTGCGAAGTAGAACGCGGCGGTGTTTCCTACACTTCAGACACCCTCGAATATCTTACAAAAAAATATGAAGGAAAACTCAGTAAAAAGCTTGCCTTTGTTATGGGAGATGAGGTTGCGGCAGAATTTTCAAAATGGCGGAACCCTCAGAAGGTTTCTGACCTTGCAGATCTGATTATTGTTCACCGCTACCCGGATGTAAAGGCTATGGAAACAAGCCTCTATGCAAATAAGCCGACTGGCGATTACAAGGGAGATTTTTCGGTAAAATTTGATTTGAAAAACTTTAATTTTCCATGTATCTATCTTGAAACTCCAATGCTGCCGGTTTCTTCTACAGATATCCGCCGCCGCATCAGTGAGGGCAAAAGCTTCCGCTATCTTGTTCCGCCGGCAGTTTTTGATTATATTATAGAAAACAGATTATATTGAAACGGTCATTGAGCCTGTCGAAATGACCTTGTTACGAGGTGGTTTCGACAAGCTCAACCACCGGAGCATTTATGATTGATTATATAGAAAAGACAGAAG
Organism: uncultured Treponema sp.; assembly: GCA_934699065.1. Classification (GTDB taxonomy): domain Bacteria; phylum Spirochaetota; class Spirochaetia; order Treponematales; family Treponemataceae; genus Treponema_D. The sequence goes on along the minus strand of CAKUWD010000187.1, from coordinate 3,902 downwards.
AAATCCGTGCCTTTACCCAGGCCCACGTTAAAAAAAGCCGCTACGAGCATTCTGTTCGTGTTGCCGAAATGTGTGCCCGTATGTGCCGCCAGTACCGTCTGGATGCCAGAAAGGGTTACCTCGCAGGAATCGGCCATGATATGTGTAAGGATTTTTCAGATGAAGATTTAATAGAACTTGCTTCCCGCGACGGAAAACCAATAATTGATTTTGAAAAGAAAAAGCCGTCTCTTTTACACGGACGTGCAGCTTCAGTTTTGATGCGTGAAAAATTCAAAATTGTTGATCCTGAAATTCTGGAAGCAGTTGCAAATCACACTTCCGGCATTATTGGAATGTGCGACCTTACGAAATGTCTTTTTCTTGCAGATAAAATTGAGCCTGGTCGTCCGCAGTCTACAGACGAATACCGGGAAAATCTTCTTGCCATGACTCTGGATGATATGCTTTATTCTGTGCTCGAAGAAAATTATGAATACCTTACAAAACATTGCTGTGAAATTATGCCTGGAACTAGGGAAATGATAGATTATTATGCTCAAGAGCGTATGCCTGTGGAGGGGAAATAAATGGGAAAAATCAAAATCCGTGACGAACAGAAAGGTGTAATTTTTATTGCTCTGATTATTCTTATGGCAGTAGCTCTTTCTATTGTATTTGCCTTTTCACTCAAAACAAATACTGTTGAAGATGCCCTCAAAGAAAAAGGAATTATGCGAACACTTTTTGTTGTTGAAGATGATGATTCAAGTATGCTTTTTTCAAGCCTTCTGATTTATAATCCTTCATCACAAAAAGCAGCTCTTGTAAATCTTCCGGGACATACAGGTGCTATCTATCAGTCTCTTGGGCGTGTTGATAAACTTGAAAAGGTTTATTCAGAAGCTGGAATTGTTGCTTACCGGGCAGAAGTTGAAAAACTTTTAGGTATGACAATTCCTTATTACACAATTCTTACTCTTGAAAACTTTATTAAAATTTCAGATTACCTTGGTGGTATGCGTGTATTTATTTCTGAGCCGGTAGACTGCCTTTCAGAAGAAGATGTGAGATGGCTTCTTCCATCTGGAGCTATCAACCTGGACGGAGATAAAATCAATACATATCTTCATTACAGACTGGAAGATGAAACAGAAGCAGATGTTCAGGAAAGATATCAGAATGCAATGGCAGCTTTTATTACCGGAATTCATGATAAGAAGTTTATCGTCTTTGTAAATGCAAACAGAAAACGCTATCTTGATTTCTTAAAAACAAATCTTAATCCGGATGAAGAAACAACTCTTTTTGAAGCTATTGCAGATGTCGATGCTGAATCAATTATTAAGCAGACAATTACCGGTTCTCTGCGTCGTGTAGACGGTCAGCAACTTTTGATGCCGGATAACAACGGTGAATTCATTAAGGAAGCCGTTAAGCAGACAACAAACCTTCTTGCTTCTACAGATGGTACCCTTACAAGCCGTGTATATGTTCTTGAAATTCAAAACGGTACAACTACTCAGGGACTTGCCCGTAATACTGCAATTCTTTTCCAGAATGCAAGTTATGATGTATTGAGCCCTGTAAATGCTCCAAGAAATGACTATGATGAAACTGTAATTATTGACCATATTGGTAATATGGATGTTGCAAAAATCGTCGGTGAGTTTATCCGATGTACGAATATCAGGGAAGCAACCCCGGAAGAGGAAGCTGAAAGTTCAAGCCTTGATGCGGGCGTAGACTTTACGATTATCCTCGGTAAAGATTTTGATGGACGTTATGTTCAGCCATCGCGAAGATAAAGGTGAATTAATATGAAAACAATGGAAGAAAAAGCAATTGAAATTGCAAAACTGATGGAAGACGGAAAGGGTAATGATGTTACTCTTTTGGATATAAGCGGACTCAACAGCTGGACAGATTATTTTGTAATTGTAACTGTAACAAGTTCGGCTCACTGGCAGGGTTTGTATAAGCAGATTAAAGAATACATCAAGGATAATGATCTTGAGATTCATGTAACAAACCGCAAGAGTCCGGACGGTGACGACTGGAACCTTATTGATTTAGGCGCCATCGTCGTACACCTTATGTCCGAGTCTGCCCGCAGCTTCTACGATCTCGAGAAGCTGTGGCATGCCGGAAAAACTATTGATTTCCGAGCCTAACGGAAAAACCGGTGGTTGAGTGATGCGGAGCATCGTATCGAAACCTATTATAATTGAAAATCCGTTAAAAACCGAGCCGAAAGGGTCGGTTTAGGATTATCAATTCGACAATGGTGATTTCGATACGCCCTTTGGGCTACTCAATCACCGATGTATAACTATTTGCTTACCTTCTTCTTCATAAAAATCAGGAATCCAATCAATACTGCGGCTCCGAAGATCCATGAGATGATGGCACTTGCAACCAGTCCTATTCCCTGTGTCAGACCTGCCACAACATAAGTCAGGAAGGAAACTACAGCAACTGTAATTGCGTAAGGCAGCTGTGTGGATACGTGCTTTACGTGTTCACACTGGGCGCCCGCGCTGGCCATAATCGTTGTATCGGAAATTGGAGAACAGTGGTCACCACAAACAGCACCTGCCATACATGCAGAAATTGAAATAATGCGAAGTGGATTTCCAGGTGCAAAAATTGCAATACAGATTGGAATAAGAATTCCAAAGGTTCCCCAGCTTGTTCCTGTAGCAAAAGCGAGGAAGCAGGCAACTACGAAGATGATTGCAGGAAGCATCATCTTAAGTCCGGCCGCAGAACCTTCTACAGCACCGGCAACAAATTCCTTTGCACCAAGACTGTCTGTCATAGCCTTAAGTGTCCAGGCAAGTGTTAAAATCAGAATTGCTGGGACCATTGCTTTAAATCCGTCTGGAACACAGAGCATGCTTGCCTTGAAAGAAAGAACCTTGCGGCAAACATAGAAGATTACTGTAATAATCAGAGCAGCAAAAGAACCAAGTACAAGACCAACCGAAGCATCAGAATCAGAGAAAGAAGAAATGATGTTTAAAAAGTTTCCGTTTGCTTCAGTTGTGCCGTCTTCGAGTACGTTGAACTTTGTAAAGAAACCGCCTGTATAAATCATACCAAGAATACACATTACGATGAGCACAACGATTGGGAATACAAGGTCAATTACTTTTCCCTTTTGATTTGCGTCTTCTGCGGCGTCATCAGCTGCGTTATTCATCACTTCAAGAGCCTTTTCATACTTAGACATTTCGCCGTATTCAAATTTCATGAATACCATTGCAAACATCATTAATATAGTAAAGAAAGCGTAGAAGTTGAAAGGAATTGCCTTGCAGAAGAGGGTAAAGCCGTTTTCGCCTTCTGAAACAAAGCCTGCAACTGCAGCTGCCCAGGAAGAAATTGGGGCAATAATGCAGACTGGAGCGGCTGTAGAGTCAATAAGATATGCAAGCTTTTCTTTTGAAAGACCGTATTTGTCTGTCATAGGACGCATAACCGAACCTACAGTAAGACAGTTAAAGTAGTCATCAATAAAGATAAAAATACCAAGCACGATTGTAGCAACCTGAGCACCAACCTTAGTTTTGATGTGCTTTTTAGCCCAGCGGCCGAATGCAGCAGAGCCACCTGCCTTGTTCATAAGGGCAACCATAATTCCAAGTACAACCAGGAATACAATAATACCTACGTTCCAGCTATCTGAAAGCTGGGCAATCATACCGTCTTTGAAGATGTGATTGAAAAAGCCGGGGAAACCGGCGGCAGTTTCAATGGCGTAAAAAAGTCCGCCGATTACAATACCAATAAAAAGGGAAGAATAAACTTCCTTTGTCCAGAGGGCCAGAGCAATGGCCACAATTGCAGGCACGAGTGCCCAGAATGTTCCTATCATTTTTTTTATCCTTTATTTTAGTTTACTAAAGTCTGTATTGAGT
>CAKUWD010000186.1 GCA_934699065.1 uncultured Treponema sp. | reverse complement strand
TCTCATAAGTATAGGAAAGAGAAAAATCAGTTATCAAAAGCTGATGCTCCTTCTGCCGGATATAATACAAGCCGCTGACTTCTTTATTTAAATCAGATTGCCATACTCCGTTATCGTAAGCTGTCTGATAATACTCAATGCTTGCCTTTCCTGTAAAGGATTCTCTGAAAGGAAAAATCAGATTAAGTTTTCCATACCAGTCTGAAGTTTCTGAAGGATTAAAATTTATTTCAGAAAATTTATACTTTTCTTCCAGCTCATAAATATGAGGCTTATAAGATTTTATTCCACCTTCTGCGCTAAAGCCTGCACGGCGATTAGAAAAACTGACTGGCAACGAAACATCAATTCCAGCTGTAAAAGGAACTATTACTGCTTTCTCAAGAAGATGGTTTCCAACTACAGCCGAAGCAATTCCGTACAAGCGCACATAATCATTCTGCCACTGAAGGTCTACAGAAAACTCTGCACGATGCCCGTTTTTATAAGGCAGCTCAGTAAACTCTGTTCCAAAAGAATAAGCCGCAGTTATACCGGCATCAAAGCCATGTCCCTTCCAGCGAAAATATGCAGAAGGCTCAAGAGCAAGATATGCAATCACAGGAATAGCAGCGCAGGCTTTGTCGGCATAACGGTTATAAAATGCGACATCTGAAGTAAGACCTGTATAAAGACCATTTGAAAATTCATAAGAAATATTTCCGTTTGCTTTATAAGTATCGCGATTAAAAAGACTTATCTTTTCGCCATTCGAAAGCACATTTCCCTGGAGCCCGTCTGCCGCAGTCTGAAAACTTCCGCCTGCATTCCAGCTAAAATTATTTTTTCTGTAGGATTTTTCGATATTTATTTTTGTGAGACGGTCACTGAATCCGTCTGTAAGAGAATGCATTGCATACCCGATTGCAGAATCATGAAAGAGCTTTACCTGAAAAGGATTTTCTTCCGGATTCATTGTAAGAGAAATATCTCCCTTAAAAAATGTCGGGTAACCGCCACCAAGAATTCCTTCAAGGTATAGTTTTTTCTCCGGTGCTGCCACCTGTTCTACAACAGGCTCTTCTTCTTCCTGAACTTCAACTTCCGGCAACACAGGCTCTATGTCTCCACTTCCCCTTTTCTTTTCGCCTGAAAGAGCATCGCTAAAATCAGGCAGTGCATCTTTACCTGCCTGTTCTGAACCACCAGTAATTACTGTTGTAACTTCGGGAAGTTCAATATCCTTTGCAAAAACAAATCCTGTTATAAAAATACAGCATAAGCTGCATAAAAATTTTCTAAAAAACAATTTCATAACCAGACTCCACTTAATTTCGTGCATCACCTGTTACACGGTCTACCCGTTCCGCCTGAATACTCTGCGGATACAATTCTTTAAGAAGCTTTGCCGTTTCGCGGGCGTCTCCGGTAAAACCGTCAGCCGCAAAAGCCTCTGCCGCTCCATAAAGTGAAGCTGCAGCTCCAGAAGAATTTTTCATACTTCTATAAAACGCTGCAGCCTTAAGATACATTTCTGCGGCTTTTTTATTTTCACCATTTTTACGATTATAATCAGCAATAAATTCTGCATTAACAGCAGCATCCCCAGCCTCAGCTTCAGTCTGCTTTTTTAAAAGGCGTGAAGCAAGCTCAAAAGCTTCTTTTTGAGTGTAAAGGCTTTCGGCATAATATTTCACAAGTTCGGTTCCACAATGACGGCCCTCTCTTGTGTTATCTTCACCTAACTTTGAAAACTCCGTTTCTTTTTCAGCTATGCGGCGGTCTGTTCCTTTTACAATTTTCTCAAGCTCTATAACCCGTTTTTCAATTCCATCATCAGAAGCCTGCCGTGCAAAATTCTTTAACATAAGCTTTGCAACTTCCAGAGCCTGAGAATAATTTTCCTGCTGGTAAAAGGCAGAAAGCAAAATCTTATTTGCACCATAACAATAAACACTTGAAGGATATTTTTGCAGCAAAGTTTTATTAAACATTATCGCCCGGTCAATTTCACCAAGCCGCAGCGCACAGTCTCCGCCGTAAAAAAGTGCTGCATCACTGAAATCTCCGGAAGCATATTTATAAATGTACTTTGTAAATCTGCTGTAGGCATCGGAATACTTTTCATGTGAATAATAGATTTCACCGGAACGATACATAGCCTCTTCTGCATAAGAAGATTTTGGAAACTGCTCATAAACACGGCGGTAAGATTCATCAGCAAGAGAAAGCTTTTCCTGGCGCTGATAAATCTCCGCGGTCATGAAAATTGTCTGGGCGGCGAAATCGTTGTGTGAGCCGGTATATGGCGCAAGCAGTTCAACCGCGTCCTCATAACTTTTATAATCTGCAAGAATTTCTGCACATAAAATTACAGCCTTTTGTTTCTGCTCACCTTCCGGAGAATAGCGTACAAGATTTTTTGCCTGCAAAACTGCACTCTTAAAATCATTATTTTGAAGGGCAGATTTTACAGCATACTCATAAGCTTTGAGAACATAAAGATTCTGCTTGTCCGGTGCATCCATTGTAAAGCGCAGGAAAGAAGCATAAGAGTTTCTAAACTCTGCAAGATTGTATTCTGCATAACCCTTATAATACAAACAGAGCGGTACAAAAGAATTATCAGAAGATTTTTTTGTTATATACGAAGCAAAATGTTTTACAGCCTTTTCCCAGTTTCTGAGATTTATACAGCAAAGCCCTGCCATATATTCACTTTCAGAAAAATTTCCCTGTAAAGAAATTTCATAAGCCTTTTCAAAACGACTGCACAGGAACAAAGCCATTACATAATCAGAAGAATAAGAATTCAGCTTATCATATTCCGCACAGGCTTCTTCATATAAACCGCGCTTACACAAAGCAGACGCATATAATTCCCCACAGGAAGGATCAACTTTTTCGTACTGCATTTTTTTGTAATAATACGAAGAAAGAACATAAATCGAATCCTGGCCGGGATTTTTTATTTTTTTATAAACCAGGGGAATTTCGTTCCATTTTTCATTTCTGAATTTGCATTGAAGGAGAGTTGAATAAAAGGAATCATTGAGATTTTCAATCTGTGATTTTCTAACAGAAGTTTCGATTGCAAGAAGTTTTTCTTCGGCAAGAGAAGCATTAGCTGCAGAACCGTCTTTTTCAAGAAGTATTTTAGCAGAATAAAGTTCACGAAGAATCTTAATATCAGAATCGGTCTGGTTATTTATATTTGATAAATAACTTTCGGCCTTTTCAAAATTCTTCTGATTAAATTCTTCAATCGCAAGCCTAAGCCATGTTTCCGGCCTGCCATCAATAACATTGTCTGCTGCGAAAACAAAAGTTCCCGCAATCAGAATAAGTAAAGCAATAATAAATTTCTTCATATAAGGCTAATTAGGAAAGAACCTCTCTGAAGATTTCACGCGCGTAAGATAAACAAAATCATCAGCGTAATAATAACAGAAATTTTCGAGGGTCATTTCCCTTCCATTCATAAAAACATTGCAGGCAAATCCACCGTCATCCTGAAAATACGGAAAGAATGCTACACATTCATTAAAGGCCATAATTTCAGGTGAAACAGTTCTGTCTCTACCTCTGATTGCACCAAAATACAAAGTACCCGGCTCGGTACTTGCAAGCACATAAAGCAGTGAATTAAGGACTGCAACTGTATAACCAGAATTCTCAACAAAGGTAACAGTATTTGCTACACCTTTTTCAGTAATTGATGAAGCAAAAGGATTTACCGTAACATCAACTCCAGACTGATTAAAAAGATATGTTTTTCCCGCATAAACAGAAACTACAGCCGAAGCAAGATTTCTTACCCAGTTCAACGAAAAGAACAAATCATATTTTTGAGAAAGGATTCCCTGTCTTCCATTGTCCTTTACCTGAACAGTTTCTTTTATAAGAGGATCCCGCATAATCATTCCGCCGGAAACAGGCTCTACAAGCCCGTCTGCTATCCATTTAACAAATCCGGCAGAAGAAAGCAAGAGATTCTTTTCCGACACATCTGATTTTTCAGCTTTTTCGAACTTTTTTCCCGTGGAAATATGTACAAGTTCATTGTTTTCATCATACATTGCATCAGCAACACTTGTGATTGAAGGCAGCTTTTCCCGAATTACAGCACACATCTGCTTCATACTATGATACATTTTTGGATCAGAAAGCACATAATTCCAGGGAAGTTTTGTTTCTGTGATTGTCATTACGTCTTCAAAAGAAGCCGAATAGAATTTTTCGAAAGGCATTCCGGTTGGAACTCCGCGGGCTGCATAATGGCCGAAAATCACAAGGTCAGCAAGTGCAATTTTCCCCTGAGGAGTAAACTGAATAAATACTTCGCTGTTTTTCAAAAAATAATAACGGATGCGTAAAGCTTTTCCGTTTCGCTTATCGCGGATAAGAACCCAGCTTCCGGCTACATCACCAGGATAAAGCTCCTGTTCTTCGGTATACATACCCTTATCAGAAAAAACATTCACTTTTACTACAGCACGAGGTGCTACAAAAATATTAAAAGTTGTATCATTTTCTTCCAGACGAATCTGGAACTTTTCTCCGTTATCATTAGCACGTATTTCCGGAGCGTTGGCACGAACTTCAGACAAAGGGGCAACAAACCAGCGTTCTTCAAGTCCTGAACGGATTTCTGAAGAATCTGGAATTCCAAGCCTGTTATAAGCGGCAAAAAATGGAAACGAAATACATAATGCCGTAATCAGACAAAGTAATTTTTTCAATTTATCCTCCCCTCGCCGAACGTTTTATGACTTCATAGTCTCACCGGCCGGGTCTGTGTCGGTTGCTCCGGCTGCAAGACGAATCTCTGCTTCTACAAGAGTTCCATCCGGCATACGAATCATATTTTCATCCACCTCATCCGGATGGCGTCCGACAGGTGCATTTGAAAGCAAAAGCTTAAGGCGGTTCAACTGATTAACTTCAGAACTACCCGGGTCGTAGTCGATTGCACTGATATTTGCATCAGGGAATCGGCGGCGAAGCTCTTTTATCATACCCTTTCCGGTAACGTGGTTTGGCAAACAGGCAAAAGGCTGAACACAGGCAATACTTGGCGCACCTTCATGAATAAGTTCAACCATTTCAGCAGTAAGGAACCAGCCTTCACCGGTAATATTTCCAATCTGAACGATATCATCTACACCCTTCATCAAATCATAAATTGAAGAAGGAGCTTCGAAGCGGCGGCTGCGGCGCAGATATTTCTTCATCTTCTTTCGGTAAAGCTCGAGGCCCCAGACAAGGAGTCTTGCATTACGTTCTGTTTTTGAAGGAAAAGCAAGCTGCTTGTGACGGAAGATTCCGGTACTGAATGAATAGAAGAAGAAGTCTGCCAGGTCAGGCATTACACATTCCGCACCTTCGCGTTCAATTGTTTCAACAATCTGATTGTTTGCTGTCGGGTGGAATTTTACAAGGATTTCTCCAACTACGCCAACACGAGGCTTTTTAATTGGCTTAAGAGGCAGATTGTCAAAGTCGCGGATAATATCGCGCATAAGTTTATGATAGTTATGCCATGAAACCTTTTTGCTAAAGAGTGCTTCGGCACGGGCATTCCATTTTTCATACATCTGATTAGCGC
>CAKUWD010000185.1 GCA_934699065.1 uncultured Treponema sp. | reverse complement strand
GGCTGCGAAGGAAGCTAAACATCAACTTGAAATGCGCCTTTCTAAACTTCAGGAAGAACTCAGCCGTGCAGTTATCTTTGACCCGACAACAAGCACAACAGCAGTTATTTCTTTTGCTACAGTTGTTACACTCCACGACAATATCGAGAACAAGGACGAAGAATACACAATTCTTGGACCTTGGGAATCAGATCCTGATAACAACATCATCTCTTATATGTCACCATTTGGAGATGCAATCCTTGACAAGAAAGTTGGAGACACAGTTAAGTTCACAATCAATGATCATAACTACGACTATACTGTTAAGGATATCAACAAGGCAAAGAACTTCTAGGTATAAAAAGCAGCTGAAAGCAAAACAGGAGACGATTTCAATTGGATAACCTTACTGCAAAAATTATTGAGCTTTCTTCGGGTGTTTATGTAATTCCCGGATCAACAAATGTAGGTGTAATCATAAATGAAAACGACTCTGCAGAAGCTTCCAGCGTAGAAGTTTACCTAATCGATTCCGGCTGTACAGAAATTGACGGTGAATACGTTTTTGATGTACTCAAAGCTTTTTTTGAACAGCAGGGATTGTCTTTTACTATTAAAGCAATTCTTACAACTCATGGGCACGCAGACCATTGCGGTGCCCATAATTTTTTACGTGACGAAACTGGCTGTGAATTATGGGCAGCAAAACATGAGCAGGGAGCTATGGAAACCCCGATCATTCAGGGGACAGTTCTCTGGGGCGGCTACCCTCCTCACGAAATGAGAACTCTTTTCTTCATGCCTTCTCCAACAACAGTTGACCATTTTATTACAAAAGATGATGTAATTGAGCTTTCAGCTTCCCGTAAAATCACTTTCATGGAACTGAAAGGTCACAGCTACGAAACTCTTGGTATAATAATCACTGGTAAAAACGAGCATAAGGTTATTTTCCCTGGAGACAATATTTTCCCTCGAAATGAAATTATCAATCACTGGATTCCGCTTATTCTAAACCCGGTTGAATATATGGATTCTCTGGATAAGCTTTGTGCAATAGAAAAAGTTGACTGGTGTATTCCAAGCCATGGTGATTTTTTGCGACGCAATATTAACGAAGCTGCAGAGTTGAATAAAATTGCAATTATTTCTACAAGAACCTGTATTCTTGATGCACTTAAAACAAAAAAGAAGCTTACAGCAGAAGAAATTGTAAAATACGTTGCAGACAAAAATGATATGGAGCTTTCTTTGAGTCAGTACGCTCTTGTTAATTCAACGGTAAAATCTTACATATCTGTTATGCATGATGCCCGCGAGATCAAAATGGCGGTTAGTGACAACAAACTGTATTTTTCACTTCCTGAAGCTAAATAAACAAAATCTTACAGTTATTTAAATTCTGGCAGATGAACCTGCTTTGTTTCATCCCAGTTTTCAATAATTTTTGCACCGCTTGATGTACCGATTCTGTTGGCTCCAGCTTCAAGCATAGTTATCAAAGTTCTTGCACTTCTGATTCCACCAGAGGCTTTTACTCCCATATCACTGCCTACAGTCTTTCGCATCAGCTTTACATGAGATTCACTTGCACCATTAGGCAATGGCATTCCATCAATACCTTTTGGATTTGCAAAACCTGTTGAAGTTTTTACAAAATCAGCGCCAGCCTTTTTTGCAACCAGACAGCAGTTTACGATAGTATTATCATCAAGAAGACAGGTTTCAAGAATTGTCTTTACGATTATATTTTTATTAAGTTTTTTTCCGGCAGTTTTACAGGCTTTTACAACACCCAGAATATCAGTACCAACTTCAGAAAATCTTCCGTCTTTTGCAGCACCAATATTGATTACCATATCAATTTCGTCAGCACCATTTGCAATTGCATTCTTTGCTTCATTAATCTTATCTTTTGTTGTTGTTGCACCCAGAGGAAAACCTACTACAGTACAGATTTTTACACCAGAATCTTTAAGTTCATCTGCTGCGGCAGAAACATAAACAGGATTTACGCAGACAGAAGCAAAATGATATCGTTTTGCTTCCTGGCACAATAGAATAATTTCTCCAATTCCAGCCTGTGGAGCAAGGAGAGTATGATCAATATATTTAGCAACTTCTTCTTTAAGCATTCCTTTATTATACTTTACAATAATGATTTATTCAAATATCAGTTGCGAATTTTAGCCTATTGTTGTATTATTTTATATAGATTTTAAATATTTATAGGAGCAAATATGGCATTTAAAATTACCGATCAGTGTGTAAACTGTGGAGCTTGTGAACCGGATTGTCCGGTAGGAGCAATTGCAGAAAAAGACGGCGCTCGCGCTATCGATGCTGAAAAGTGCATCAGCTGTGGTTCATGCGCAGCTTCATGTCCAGCAGAAGCAATTGTAGAAGAATAGTTTGCTAAGGATAAACTACGAGACGGGGCTCTCTTTTAAAAGACAGCCCCGTTTTTTTAACACTTTTTTCTTTTTCCTCATTTGTTTTATATTTTCCCTGGGAAATCTTTATGCCCAGCCAGATGACCAGATAAAAAGAATCATAATTGAAAAAGACAAGCTCCCTGTTTTAGAGAGCCTTTCCCCTTCCCGTGCAAATACAATTCTTAAAGATTATAACAATATAGTTGAAAGTAACAGCAAAGCCATAAGTGCCGGCCGCGAACCGGAAATAATGTTCTTTAAATATATAAATAATGAAAGATTTACATTTCAGGGGCTGGCTGCCCGATGCTGTATAACACAGGAAACGCTTGCAACTTTAAATCAGATAGAAAACGCCCAGGATGATATAAAAGGTCAAACTCTTATTCTCCCTGTTGTAAGCGGTATTTTTATTCCTGTTGAGCGCGGCATAAATTCTATTGAAATACTTTTACAGGAGAATTACAGTTCTCATCCCTTAACAAAAACAAACATATATTATAATATTAATGGCAGAGACTATCTGTTCTTACGCAGCAAGCGTTTCACACCCACAGAAAGAGCATATTTTCTTGATTCTTCTCTGCGGCTTCCTTTGGATAATGATTCATTCTGGGTTTCTTCTGAATTCGGAAAAAGAAAAAATCCTTTTTCTGGAGAAATGAAAAATCATAATGGTATTGATCTTGCTGCGGCTGAAGGAACTCCTGTTTATGCAATAAAAGATGGGGCAGTTTATGCTGCCATCGAAAAAGACCCGGAGTTTGGAAACTACATTATTCTTAGTCACGATTTAGGAAAAATGACCAGTGTTTATGCTCATCTTTCCAAAATAACTGTTGACCGCTATCAGTACGTGAAAAAAGGTGATGTAATTGGTTATGTAGGACAGACGGGTAAAGCTACGGGCCCTCACCTGCACTTTGAAATAAGAACAGGCGGAAAAGCAGAAGACCCGCGTATAAAACTGAATATTGAGAAATGATTAACAGAATAGATTGTAAAAAGACAGTTCTATTTTCTCTTTTCCTGCTCGCTGGAATATTCTCTCTTGAAGCAGAAAGCTTTCGAGTAAGCAAAGTGCATGAAATTTCTGTTATTCAGAGTGTAGATTCTGAGAGTACAGAAAAACTTGGAATAAATGAAGCTCTTGCAATTAAGCTTCCTTCAGATCAGACTTTTATAGAAGGACTGGAACTTAAGTTCGAGATTCCAGAAGCCGTTGCTTCCTGGATGGATTCTGTTGCCTGTTCAGTTTATGCAAATATTACGCCAGCTCCAAAAAGCACACAGATTGACTACAGCGGAACCAGAGCCTACGTAAAGACCTTACCTGGAAAGCTTTCCTGGGTTTTGCAGATTCCTCTTAAGAAAGAAAACTCAATAAAATCAAATAATTATACCACAAAGGTTGATACAGTAATTGAACCGACAAAAAATGTAATTTTTGTTCGCCTGCAGCCGGTAATGAAGGGTGTTCCAGAAGAAACCCTGAATGCAATTATTCCGATTACTGTAAAACCAATTCTTATGAACAAAGGGCAGCTTACATTTAAGCTTGTTCCACCAGAAAAGAAACTTGAACCCTGTACCATTTTTATTGATGATAAGATGACTCCTTTTGCAGATACTTCAAAAGTATTTCTTGATACAGGTATTCATGATATTTCAATTATTTCTGAATTCTACCGCAATGAAGTACGTACTGTACGCATAGACCGTGCAAAAAATACAGAACTGACAGTTGAAATGAAGAGTCTTGAACCTACCCTGCTTATTACCGCGCCAGAAGGTACAGAAGTGCTTCTGGATGACGTAAAATGCACTGTATTTGGTAAAGAATTTGTAATTTCTGAAGGCGAACATAAAATCAAGTTTTCTATCGGTGATTATGAAATTGTCCGTTCAATCACTGCAATAAAGGGTAAAACTTACACTGCTAACTTCTCGCTTGATCTTGATATTTCTGAAAATTAGAATCATTCTGAATTAAGATTTGTATCACTTTTTTCATTAATTTTTTTTATTTCGATTAAAGAATTCGGGGGGTGAGGTCGATAATAAATATATCGGGAACATTTTCCCCTCCCACCCATGTTCCCGATATGCCTGATGGGCATGGCTCGGATCTATTCCGAGCCTTTTTTTTGTTTAAATCCATGTAATACTATTCAGTTATAATGATGGCTGGATACTCCCGCTGAAAAATCCCAAAGCCTGCTGGCGAGCCTCGGCGCTCCGCTTGTATTTCACCGTCGAACCGGCGTTCCCGCATCGGCTCGATGCAGGCTTCGGTCTTTTTCTGCTCCGTATCCAGCCATCATAATTTCCGAATTCTTATTTAAAACATTAAAAAGGTTCGGAATCTTGAAGCGGGAAGTTGTAACTATTCACTTTTTTGATACTTTCTACTATAATAGGTCAAATATGATTAAGATTAAAAAATCTGGAATTGTTATCATCTCGCTGTTTTTTCTGGGTTCTATTATCCTGGGGCTTTTTTTGGGATGGTCTGTTTCTGAAACCCGAAATATAATTAATTCTGAATATATAACTGATTTTGATACTGCGCTTCCTACTAAACTTCTTGATATAAATGGTGAACTTATTACAGAGTTTGCATCGGACGAAAAGCGTGAAATCATTGCTTATAATAATCTTCCACAGCAGATGATTGATGCTTTAATTACCCGTGAGGATAATGTTTTCTTCTCTCATAGCGGTTTGAATCTCAAGGCAATTCTTCGTGGTGTAGTTGGTATTCTTACCGGCCGTTCTCTTGGTGGTGGTTCTACCCTCACCCAGCAGATTGCAGGAACTCTTTACTGTGACCGTTCAGACAAATCATTGACTCGTAAGCTTAAGGAACTCTGGTGGGCCATTCAGATGGAGCGCCGCTATTCTAAAAACGAAATCCTTGAGCTTTATCTTAATAAAATCTATTTTGGTGGCGGTACTTACGGAGTAAATGCTGCTTCGAAATATTATTTTGGCCACGATGCTACAGAAATCACTCCGGCAGAAGCAGCAATTCTTGTAATCCAGCTTTCTAACCCTGCTTTCTATAATCCTTTTGATCATCCAAACCGTGCCATGGACCGTCAGAAATATGTTCTTTCATCAATGGTCGATGCAGGCTTCCTTACAAAAGAAGCGGCTGATGAATCATTTGAAAACTACTGGGCCAATTTTGATTACACAAGAACTTCGACCTCTGAATATATGATGAGAGATGATAA
>CAKUWD010000184.1 GCA_934699065.1 uncultured Treponema sp. | reverse complement strand
AATGCTCCTTCAGATTTGTGACCTTCTGGTCTGTAAAATATTTTGAAAGCAGTTCCTGAAAGTAGCTTGTAGGCATCTGAAGATTTTTGAAAACAAAATTGGCGCCAGCCTCGTAAGTCATTGCTGTGGCATAATTATTGTTTCTGAAAACACAGACCTCACCCTTAGACATTTCAACTGTCTCGCTGCCTGTGTGAAAGGAATAGGCCCATCTGATATCGTGACTCAGATTGAACATTATCTGAATCTCATCCCGGCCGCAATTGTCTTTTTCTTCGGCAAAGGTTGTTTTCTGAACTTCTACATTCCAGCTGTGATAATTTATATTTTCGCGATTTTTTGTTTTTTCCAAATTCAGTTTACCAAAGGAGTTTGAGAGGGAACCACTTCCGTCAAGCTCAAGTTTGATAGCCTTACCCTGAACGACTATATTTCTATTTATACTCATAGGATAAGACTATTATAATGTTGTTAGTTGAGAATAACAACAGTCATGCTGAACTTGTTTCAGCATCTTTCAAAGGAGACCCCGAAACAAGTTCGGGGTGACGGGTTAATCAGCTTTCTTTCCCAGCGGTTTTGTTAGGTAAATCAAAGCCGGTGTAAGGGTATAGTCCGCAATAAGGGCAGAGCCTAAACCTATCATTGAAAGAAGTCCGATTCTGAACATTGCTGTAATCGGGCTGAAGCAGTACATAAGGAACATTGCGCACAAAATAAAGGTTGTAGTTCCCATAGTCTTTCCGATTTCGCGGAAGCTTTCTGTAACTGCGTCGGCATAGCTTCTGCCTGTTTCCAGCTTTGTCTTGATATGGTTTGAAAAGTGAATCGTATCATCAACTGCAATTCCAAGAATCATCGGCATAATCATCATTGTAAGTTCATCCAGAGCCATGTGGAAATAACCCATAACTGCACCAATCAAAAGAACCGGCGCAAGGTTTGGAATCATTGCAATAAGGCCTGTTCTGATGCTTGCAAATACGATTATCAAAAGAATGGCAATCATGAGGAAGGAAGCTCCAAAGGATTTAAGCTCGCTCTTTACAACCGTTTCGTTCATGGCGGCATTTTCGGCAATAGTTCCTACAACTGCAACATGGGCAGTCGGGAAGTATTTTTTTGCAGCTTCTTCTGCGGCGGTTATATCTTCAACAATCAGGTTTGCATTGTAATCAGAAATTTCTACATGGGCATAAACGGCATTGTAGCTTTCGGAAAGCTCGTCAAAGAGAGCTTCGCTGTTTGAAATCTCATAGAAGAAGAGAAGCTGGGTAAGCATATCCTGTTCTTCTGGAATTGTGTAATATGCCGGGTCATCTCCATTGAGAACGCGGTACATTTCCTTTACTTGTCTTGTGATGCTTCTAACTCGAGGCTTGCCGTTAGTGATTTTTGTCATCTGAAGCTTTCCAAGGTCCTTTTCAAGTTTATCAAGGGCAAGCATGTTTTCAGGATCTTTAAAAGCATCTTCTTCGTCAAACTCAATCATAACGTCATAGCTGTAAATATTTCCCAGCTTTGTTTCAAGGATTTTCTCGATTCGCTGAACAAAAGGAACTTTATTTCCCATGAACTTTAAATAGTCCATGTTTACTTCCATTTTGAGAAGGCCTGGAATACAGAGCACAATTACGAGCATAGAAAGAAGAGTTACAAGTTTGCTGTGTTTTACAATCTTTTTACCAATGCTTTCAAAAGCCAGGTCTGCCTTTGTTGCGCCCTTTGTTTCCGCAAGGGCTGGCTCTTTATCTTTTCCAAAGCTGAGGAAAATCGGAATCAAAATTACAACATAAAGATAAACCATGATGACAACTGTTGATGCAACTGCACCAAGCCAGATCATAGGGCGGATGTTTGCAAAGAGGAAGGAAAGCAGGGAAACTGCAGTTGTGATTACGGTGAACAAAATTGGCCAGCCGGTTTCGCCGACTGCTTCAATAACAGATTCCTTTCTTTTTCCGGTCTGACGGAAGTGCATTTTAAATGCGTTGATTTAGTGGAGGGCATATCCGATTGAAAGAGCCATTCCCAAAAGAACAGGGAGAGTCATCATGTCAGAATCTGCGGGAACATTTATAAGACCTGTAAAGCCAAGTACGGTTCCAATTCCAAAAAGTGTTGCAAGGAAAGGTACAATTACACCGGAAACAGATCGTGCAAAAATGATAAGACAAATCAGCATAACTAAGAAGCCAAGTGCGATTCGGGAAACAAAATCTTTAGTAAGAACATCTTCCTTTTCGGCAGTGGTGTAGGCGCTTCCGATTGGCATGAGGCTCCAGCGTTCGCTTTTGAACTCCTCGCTCATAATAACCTTTTCTGCGGCGTGGCCTACAGCTGTAACGTCTTCGCTTTCGTTTTTGAAAGGATTAAGCTTTAAGGAAATCCAGCATTCCTTTGCATTGTCGGAAACAAGGTTATTTACGATGGACTCGCGGCTCAGAATAAAGGCTTTCTTTTCAGCCAGCTCGCGGGCATCGGTTGGGATTCCATCATTGAAAGGGCTTTTTACTTCAAAGCCTTCTTCATCGCCAATCGGGATGGAAACAGTTGTAAGGGAAGTAACCTTATCGGCAAAAGGAACTTCTGTTTCGAGACGTTCTCCCAGGCGATCAATCATATTAAGAACATCAGGGGCAAAAACATCATCTGCCTGAACCAGAACAAGAACATACTGATCGTTACCGAAAACTTCCTTAAAATGGTCAGAATTCTTTTTGATTTCACTGCCATTTACAATCCAGTCGCTGTTAGAGCTTTCTGAGCGGAAATTACGCATCCCGGAAAGACAAACTAGAGTGATTGCAAAAAGGATGATTAGACAAAGCTTGCGGTGTTTAATCTGCGCTTCGCCGATTCTACGGAAAAACTTATTGATTTTTGAGACTTTCATAAAATCCTCCATAAGGAAATAAAGTTAGATAAAACTAACTGTAAAAGATTTTACATTGCTGTTTTTACCGACTCTACCAAAAGACGCTAAACTTTTAACACTTTTCGCTCAAAACGTTAGTTGCAAATAACTTTATTTAGTGGTATTGTTAGTTAAAGCAAACTAAAGAGTTAGTACAGCCTAATATGTGAAATATACCGACTGCAAACTCAGGAGGAAACTATGACAGATGGTGGAAAGAAATTTTTGTGGGGAGTAGTTGCAGGTCTCGCAGCTGCCGCTTTGATTAAGACAGATACCTTCAAAAAAGGCTGTGCCAAGCTTGTTGCAGGCGGACTTCAGCTTAAGGATGACGCTAAAGAATACTTTGAAACAATCAAAGAAGATGCCGAGGACGTAAAGGCAGAGCAGGACGCTAAGGCTAACGCATAGGCGGGGCACTTATGGGTTTTACAGTAAAGCATTCTCTGCCAGGGCGGATTCGTATCCGCTATGATAAATCAAAAATTTCTAAGCGACAGGCTGCCCTTGCGCACAGTCTGCTTTCTGTTCAGGAAGGAATGAAAGATGTAACAGTTAATTACACAACCGGTTCCTTCCTCATTTATTACGACACAAAACAATTATCCGAAAAACATATACGTGCCTATTTTATGGCGCTTTCTGACAAATATCTTAAAAATCAGGAAATGCTTGAGGCTGTTGAAGAGCCACAAGAAGAAGAAAGTCTTCTTTTTGATCTTGCCTGTATGACAGCTTGGCATTACTTCAAACAGATTTTGCCGCTGCCAGTAAGACTTGCCTTACGTGTCTGGTCGCTGGGGCCTCGAATTCTGAAAGGTGTAGAACAGGTAGCAAGTGGCAACGTCTTTAAGTCTGAAGTGCTTGATGCTGCCGCAATTTCCATGGCACTTATTACCGGAGACACAAGAACTGCTTCAAATATCAATTTCCTGTTGAATATCGGTGACACAATCGAAGAGTTTACAAAAAAGAAATCTTATTCCGATCTTGCTAATCGACTGCTTTCCCAGAATGATCAGGTGCAGCTTGTTACTAAAAATGAAAAGGGCGAGACGGTAGAAAAATCTGTGCCGCTTTCTTTTGTGAAAAAAGGAGACCTGGTTGCGGTACGTACCGGAAGTGTGAT
Source organism: uncultured Treponema sp. (assembly GCA_934699065.1). Classification (GTDB taxonomy): domain Bacteria; phylum Spirochaetota; class Spirochaetia; order Treponematales; family Treponemataceae; genus Treponema_D. The sequence goes on along the minus strand of CAKUWD010000184.1, from coordinate 1,686 downwards.
TCCTGTTGACGGTGAGGTTATCCGTGGGGAAGGGCTTGTAAATCAGGCTTCCATAACAGGTGAGCCTCTTGCGGTTGAAAAGCGGGAGGGGACTTCTGTTTTTGCAGGGACTGTGGTTCAGGAAGGCGAGCTTTTTATTGAAGTTCGTGCAACGGGTAGTCAGACAAAGGTTCAGAATATTCTGACAATGATAGATAATTCGCAGTCTCTCAAGGTTTCGTCTCAGGTGCGTTCTGAGCATCTGGCGGATTCTCTTGTGAAATATAACTTCCTGCTTTCACTTGCTGTTTTCCTTGCTACGGGCAATATGACAAAGGTGATGGCAACTTTGATGGTAGATTATTCCTGTGCAATGAAGCTTGCTTCTCCTATTGCGGTTTTGAGTGCAATGAAGGAAGCGGCTGAAAACGGAATAATCGTGAAGGGTGGGAAATTTCTTGAAGAAGCTTCCCTCGCTGATACTGTCGTTTTTGATAAGACTGGAACTTTGACGGCGGCTACTCCTCAGTTGTCACGAATAATGGCTTTTGGTGGTCGGGAAGAAAATGAAGTACTTGCAACAGCGGCCTGCCTTGAAGAACACTTTGCTCATCCGATTGCGACGGCGGTTGTGCATGCGGCAAGCGAGCGAGGTTTGCTGCATCCGGAAGAGCATGCAAAGGTTGAATATATTGTTGCTCATGGAATTGCGACAAAACTTCATGGTAAGAAACTAACCATCGGTAGTCGTCATTTTATTTTTGATGATGAAAAAGTAAAAGAGCCGGCGGGGCTTGAAAATATCCAGAAAGAAGCAATAGAAAACGGCGAATCACTTTTGTATCTGGCAGAAGAAAAAAATCTGATTGGCATTTTTGCAATTAATGATCCGGTCAGGAAAAATGCACCTGCAATAATCAAAAAGCTTCATCAGAGCGGTGTCAAAAATTGTGTAATGATTACCGGTGATGACGAAGGAGCCGCCCGCAATGCCGCAAAAATCACAAAAATTGATCACTACATTTCGCGCGCTCTTCCGGAAGATAAATTTAAATATATAGAAGAACAAAAACAGCTTGGTCACAAGGTTATTATGATTGGCGACGGCATAAACGACGCACCAGCCCTTGCCGCTGCTGACACAGGAATTGCCATGGGCGACTGTGCGGACATTACCGGCGAAACTGCAGACATAATCTTGTCTAGCGAAGACGGACTTGAAGGCCTTTACAAAACCCGCCTGCTTGGCACAAGGCTGATTGAAAAAATCGATACAAATAACCGCGGCATAGTTGCGGTAAACACAAGCTTTATGCTGCTTGGGCTTCTAGGAATTATCTCGCCTTCTATGGCGGCAATCCTGCATAATGCTTCGACAATTGCTTTTAGTGTAAATGCCATGAAGCCGGTGCTGGATAACCGGTCATTGAGCTTGTCGAAATGACCTTACGGAGATGAACTGAGTTATGACTTATAACTATTTTCCCGGTCGCCTGCGTTTTCGAGATCCAATTCTTCGCGACTCTGACATAAGAAATGCTGCCCTTGAAGTTGTGCAGCTAATCTGTCCTCAGGCGGAAATCACTTATAAGGAAAGTACGGCGAGCATTCTGGCAAGATATCCGGAAGCTGCTGTAAACCCCGACACACTCAAGCCACTTCTGCCTCTTCTTTTAAAAATAGAACCAAAAATCCGCTTTTATACAC
>CAKUWD010000183.1 GCA_934699065.1 uncultured Treponema sp. | reverse complement strand
GAGATATGGTGGAAGATTAACAGTTAAATCCAGAAAACGGGAATTAACTGATTTTATTTCTACGCTGACTACAGCACTTTCATAATTTTTTTCTTCGTAGGCATATCCAGTCATTGATGTCATATTTCATTCCTTTACGTCATTGCGAGCACGAAGTGCGTGGCAATCTATTATATGGATTGCTTCGCTTCGCTCGCAATGACACTTTATTTTCCTAATATTTTCTTTCCAAGCTTCCAGTTGTCTCCGGCGCCCATTGTTATAAAAAGGTACCCATCCGGATATTCAGGACCAAGCGGCTTTTCGATTTCTGCCTTAGCAAAATCTGCAGCATCTAAAATCTCTTCGTAATAATGGACGTTTTTCTGGCCGCTTGCGAGAACTGCCTCATAAAGTGTGCGGCCGGTAATTGTAAAATCTGCAGGATTTTCGCGGGCAGAACTGTAAATCTTATGTAAAATCACCTCATCAGCTGCAGTAAAACACTTAGCAAATTCCGGCAGCAAAGCCTGAGTTCTCGAATAAGTGTGGCTCATAAAATCAACTATGATTTTGCGGCCTTTGTAAAATTCGCGGTAGCCTTCGAGGGTTGTCTTTACGGCAGTAGGATGATGACCGTAATCATCAAGCACAAGAACATCCGCCCCGTTTTTATTTTTGAAGCGCCCTACTATCTCGCTACGGCGTTTTCCACCGCTAAAATTCAAAAGCCCGCGGCGAATGTTTTCATAGTAGTCCAGAGGATTTTTTCCAAACTCACGCAGCAACTGACACACCAGAGCAACCGCCGCAGCCGCGTCCAGAACCTCGTGGCGGCCGGGCATTGCTAATGCGAAGTCGCCCTTGGAAGCAAAAAGGCCGAGGGTAAAAGAATTGCGCTCGTTTTCAACTTTGCCGAAGGTAACAGCAAAGTCAGATCCCCGGGTCAAGCCCTGCGATGTTTGCGAAGCAAACTCGGTCAAGGATGACAGGTTCGCTTTTTCTCCATAAGGCAGCGCAACAATATCCGGGCGAAGGCCACTCACCAGCCCAATTGTATCACAGGCCCCCTTATCATCAGCGCAGTAAATAACCTCGCCGCCCTGTGGCAGCTTGCAGATATAATCAATAAAGGCCTGGCGGATATCTTCGTAAGTCGGGTAATAATCCTCGTGGTCAGACTCAACAGAAGTCAGAATGATTTTCTGCGGGCAGAAGCTCATAAAGTGCCGCTGATACTCGCAGGTCTCGGCTACGAAGATGCTTCGGTAGTTGAGTGCCTGCGAAGCAGGTGTATCGAAACCACCATTTTCGCCTTCCGCGGTGGTTTCGATACATTCGCTTCGCGAACACTCAACCACCGTATTTGACGTATAAGTACAAGTCCCGCCAAAGGAATTAATCACACTGCCCGCCAGCACCTGGCTTGGCAAATCAATTTCCTTTAAGATTGTTCCGACAAGACCGGTTGTAGAAGTTTTTCCGTGAACACCGCATACACCGCAGGAATAAGCACGCTCGCTGTAAGCACCAAGCGCCTGAGTATAAAGCAGACAGGGCACCCCACGTCGCACAGCCTCAATCAAATCAGGATTTTTATCAAGCTTGTAGGCAGAAGAATAAATTACATACTGAACATCATCAGTAATATTTTCTGCTCCAAAGGGCAGCGCATGCAAGCCCAGTTTTTCAAGAACTTCATCAGTATAAAAACGCTCGCTAACATCAGAACCGGTAATAACCGCACCTTTATGAAAAAGAATCTCCACAAGAGCCGCCATTCCGGTTCCCTTAATTCCAACAAAATGTATATGAACGCCGCGAAAATCTTCGGGCAAAGAAGCAACATTATTTGACATAAAAAACATTTTATCACAATGAGACTTTTAAGACAATTAATTCAAAGTTATCAAAAAATTAAGTTCAGTTGGACAAAGCCTAAAACCTCTGTAAAATCTTTTTTCTTACATCCTCGTGCAAGCCTTCTCCAGTCTGATTGATTAGACCTGATTTCTCGTCGGCAGTAAAATCAACTTGAAAATAGCGGTTTAAGGAATCGAGCATATTTTTACAAATTAGAGTTTCTGCCTGATCGTGGTAAACAAAGCCTTTTTTTACCAGCTCCTCATCTGAAAACTGCTGCCAATAGTCAATTCCTTCTCCATGGGAAAGCACTTCATTTACCAGAGTTTTATCCTTTGTCGAACAATCAACCATAAGATCATGGTAGATATCAAGATAAACACGGTTCAGGTTTGCATCCGGAAAATCATTTATAAGGCGTCTGCCGTCCAGAATTAATTCGGGGTGAAAATGCAGGTCTCCAAAAGAAATAAAAAGGCCATTCCCCATAAAATCTTCCTGGCAGCTAAAGTTTACAATAAAGCCAAGACCGCTTTCTTTGGAAAAATCTTCAAGGGCAGTAAAGATTTCTTCTGCCGTGTCTTGATGCTCTCCAATCAGGTTGATATTGCGGTTTAGTTGTGAAAGTCGTATAGACTCATCTTTTTCTATAATTCCTTTTTTGAAAAAGAGCTCTGTTATTTTTGCAGAAAGAGCATCCAGCTCCACCATGTCCTCAACAAAAATCACTTCATTCCATACTAACTTTTTTACTGCTGTGATTTTTACCACACAAATAAAATCATCCATTGTTTCTCCATAAACATTACGAATGAGGACAATGCAGACAGTGATCGCCGGCAATGTGAACCTCAAGCCAGCAAATGTCCTTTTCGAGTTTTTCAAAGACTCCGAACTTTTCATTTCTTTCAAGGTAATCAGCATAAGCCATAAGAGCGCCAAAATTATTTAATTCTACACAAATCTCTTTATCGTCACAGGTTAGAATTTCCCGATTCCATCCACCAAAAGCCCAGTCCTTGTAAATTTTGTAATGGTGATTCATCTTTTTTTCGGCAATGAGTCTGATAAGATTGTCACCGCTCTTAAGACGTTTTTCATCGCCACCTTCAGGCAAAACCTCAACCGCGCTTTTTCCTTCGGCATCTGCATTTTTAATATCTTTAAGATACGAATCATAGCCCTGTGGCGGATTTTCATAAGAATAAAGCTTCCAGCCTTCCATTTCAAAAGTTGATGATGGCTCTTCTTTTGTCTCTTTCAAGATTTCCGACATAATCACATCTCCTTAAAAAACGGCAGTTCCCGCTCCTTGGGCAGCTGCCAAGCCCGAAACCCCGGCAGAAATCTGCCGTTCAAAAATCAGTGCTTCTATTCGAGGCACTGAACAAAAACCTCATTTTGTCCCTGAGTATAGCAGGCATGAACAAGCGATGAACAATGTGGACACACCACCTGCAAACCGTCTTTTATTTCAAGAAGATTTTTGCTGAAAGAAAAACGCATATCACCACACCTGGGACAGGAAATGGTAAAAACATTTGCTTCATTCAAAACTGCAAAAAACTCCCTGATATTACGCTCCCTGATTTCCTTATTCTTCTCTGCCATCTTAAAACTCCCCTGCATATTATTCTTCCAGCAAAAAATCCGGAATATCAAGCTTTGCTTCCTTAACTTCCTTTCTGAAGCGCTCAAGTCCATAAAGCCTGATCAGTTCTTTTAGCTTAGTATTTTCTATAGTCTTATCTGCGGGAATCTTTCCAGCTTCTTTAAGTCTGTTCAGTAATTTTCTATGCATCATATAACAGGCTCCAACAGAAGACATAAGCAAAACCTCCCTGAAAGTCACTTTGGGATTTCACTTTTACTGGCTTTCTATAATAATATAAAAGAAATTTACGGAGAGTTTAAAAAAAGTGGTCAATTTCGACCACTTTAAAGTCAGACTTCAACCTTTTTCAATACCCTCACCCGAAGCTCTACAGCACAGCCCGTCTGTACAATTGCAGTCAGGCGGTGCTGGCCGTTCCAGAGTCGGCCGGTGTCAAAAACTTCTATCGGAGGGCTGGGCTTCCATTTGCCACTGCGGATTTTTTCGCACAACTCGTCTACCCGCTCTTTGCGTATTTGCCGGTTATGCGGATTATCAGCCAGCCACCGCGCAGCCATTTCCGGCGTTACAGTGACTGTTTCTACTACAGACCTAACTTTGTCTTCCATCTTGCTACAGCTTCTGGGGTAAGCGGATTACCTGTGTTACTGTCTTTAAAATCTGATTCAGCAACGCGATAATAGATAACTCCGTCATGTTCAAAAGATTCTAAATCTTTCAGACTTTTAACTTTATTACCGTTAGAATCAAGAATGTAGTGATCGTAGTCATCACGAAGATAATCATCAAAGTCAATATCTTGCCATTGCTCTCCATATTCAGTGTATCTATAATAGCTGAAAAAGATTACTGGTATTTTCCTTATATAATCATCAAATACGTAATCATCCCCTGCAGCTCCCGAATTAATTAGTTCTTTAACATTATAATAATCTACTCCGCTATTTGACACACACACAGATGAAGTATCTGTAGAGCAATCATTACCATACTCATCAGTATAATCACCAAAAATGGAACATCTTGTGTTAAAGAAAAATAATTCATAACCATCTACATATTCGTCATTTATACCAATCTGAATGTGTCGTTTCAATGCCTGCTCATCAGATTCACCTTCTTCCGGATCTTGAGGCTTATAATAAATTTGAGAAATATCTATCTGTTTTCCTTCAAAACAGAACTCAAGAATCTCTGCAAGAGCTCTTTCTCTCTGTTCTTCAGGCGATAAATCTGTTTCATCTTCATTATAATACTGTTCTGGATCAATATAATCTTCATGTCTAACCATAAAAATATAATCTTCATCATCTGGCTTACTTACAAGCGCACCAAAATCATAATATTGTCCATCTGCATCAGGTTTTTCATTTTGTTTAACAAAAAACCAGACTTGTCGTTTTATGCCCCGTAAATCTTCTACAAAATAATCCTTTGGTACTACATCTGCTACAGAAGAAGAACAAGCAACGCCTTCTACAAATACTCCGCAAAGTTTCGTATTGCTTACCACGCGGAAGAAGAGATTGTTTTCCTTACAGAAATCTTTATCGTAGGCAGGAGGCTCTTCACCTGATTCAATCTGAAGCAATGACATAACACGGAGCTGATGGCTCAACTCCAGCGGACCGTTTACGTTTTTAAGACTTGCATTTGCATTTGTTGCTTTTTCGAGGAAACTGAAGTCATTATATTTTTTGTACATTTTCAGATAGTAGTATACCTGATAACATTTGAGTACATTGCTTTCGGCAAAAACCATAGCAGCCTTTTTAAGCCATTTTTCTGCCTCGGTCATATCATCTCGGGTGAGCATAATGTCAACGGCTGTAATGTAAACACTTAAGATGTCTGCACCAAGTTCTGAAATAATTTTGAGTGCTTCATCAGTTTTACCGCTTGCCGCAAGTGCCGGAAGATAAAGAGAAAGAGCCTGCTCATTTGTAGGATGAGTTCGCCAGATTCCTTCTGAAGTTTTAAGGATATCAGAAAGATTTCCATCACAGGCGTAGAAAGCTTCGCGTGCTTTATCAAGCTCAAGCTTTTCTGCGGTTGTAAAGATTTCGCCATCGCCCTCGCCTTTTAATTCACGTTCAAGCTGCATTGCTTTATCGTTAGAAATGCCTAACTTTTTTTGAAGTGCATTAAGATTCTTTCGTTCTTCAAGATCAATACGGCCGTCGGCAAGCGCAGTTTTGAGAGCCTCACTGTAGGCCTCTACCGATTGAGATTCGCTTGCTCCCTTTCGTTTTGCGGCGCATGGCTTACAGGCATTTTCGTTTGCATCATAACATTTAGAACAGGTAAACTCGCCGCAGTCCGGACAGTCAAAACCATCGGTAATCAGAACAAGA
>CAKUWD010000182.1 GCA_934699065.1 uncultured Treponema sp. | reverse complement strand
TTGTAAGAATGCAATCGTTTTACATGGAACAGATTATATTTCTGACGTAACATTTCGTAATAAGGGATACTTATCAAGTATAGATCTTATAGGTTGTAGATCACATACGCAAGCTCAAATAGTAAAGGATATACTAGCACTTCCCACAGAACCTTTTGTCTGTTCTTCTGGCGTTCCAGATGCTTATTTGGAAAGATTTCCTCTTAACACTGGAAAATTCAGAAACATAAAGAAATGGAAATTCATCTATGTCGGTAGATTAGTTAAATATAAGCGCATTGACTCGATTATAAAGGTGCTGGCGAGTATAACTAATATAGAATGGGAATTAGATATTATTGGTGAAGGCTCAGAAAAAGACTATTTAACGGAATTAGCTACTCAGCTTCACCAATCAGAGCGAATTCATTTCTGTGGTCGGATATCCCGTGATGATGTAATGAATAAGATGAAAAATGCCCATTGCTTTATTATGGTCAGCAAAAATGAAATTTTTGGGTTAGTATATTTAGAGGCGATGGCCGCTTCATGTATTACTATAGGCTCTAAAGGTGAAGGAATAGATGGCATCTTAGTCAATAATGAAAATGGTTTTCTATGTGATCCAGACAACAATGAGGAGTTACGAGATACCATAATATCTATTGCTAATATGAATTCGAGTAGACTAATCGATATAGCTTCGTCTGCTTATAATACAGCTCTTGCAAATTCGGATAGTAAAGCAGCAGAAACGTATCTTAACAATGTGTTGAACAATGAGTAATTGTGCTTTATTATTATTTAAGTCACATGAAACGGTTATATGGAGGTGAAAGTTAATGGAGCTTACGAATGATCGCCTTATCCAACCTAAAATCAAGCACGAGATCTCTGATGTAATAATAGCAGTATTGTCCTTGATTTCTATATTCTGTATGTTCTGGTATGGCATTGTAGGGTTGATTTTCCCTTCATTTTCGTATAAAAATTTTGTTGCTTTAGTTGCTGTCATGACAGCATTTGCTTTTCTTAAGATGATTGCGGAAAGGAAGACAATACCGAGAACTACAATTTGGTCTATTTTCATCCTTATAATAATGGGTTTTATTTACTACTTTACCCTATATCGATTTAACAATGATGGAGCATATGATCTCAGTAAAAGCTATTTTTTATGCTTTATTGCTCAAAGTTCACCGACTATACTGGTGGCTACACTTTTGGCGTATGATGAAAGAAAATGTCTTTTCCTAAAAGAAAACATTAAATATATGTCTTATGTTTTTACACTTATATCCTTATTAGCAATTATATTTCAGAACAATCAAGTTGGTGGCGGTGGATTTACTACAGATTTCGGTTTAAACTACCAAAACGTTTCATATATGACCGCATACTCATCTAACTATTTAGTCTACGATATCATAGTAAACGGGAGAAATAGAAAGAAATTATCCAACTGTTTCAACTATATTATGATTGCAAGTGATTTAATTATTATTTTGGTTTCAGGCGGCAGAGGAGGTTTTATTTCGTTTGTAGTCATAAACGTTCTACAGTTGTTTTTTGTATTGAAGAATAGAAAGTCATTACAATCACTATTAAAGTGGATAATAATGATATTGACAATCGTTATTGCTTCTCAAGTAATAATATCTCATCTGAAAGGTCAAATAGGTATTGATAGAATATTCTCATTTCTTAGAGGTCAGGAAGACATGAGTACAAAAGGTCGATTAGAATTATACAAGATGGCTCTATCTTCTTTCAATGAAAATCCGGTACTTGGAAAAGGATTTGGCTCTGTTTTTTTTGCGTTAGGATTTCATTCTCATAATATCTTTTTTGATGTTCTTGTTGAAGGTGGCATAATAGGCTTTTCTGCTATTGTGATAATACTTCTTGCCACTATAAGGCGCGGAGTAGCTATATTCCGTGATGATTTTACAGAAATGCTATGGTTTATTATATTTCTTAATGGTAGTATTATGAGCCTTTTAAGCGGTTACTATTTAGCAAATGTGCCTTTACTATTTGGAGTGTTTATCATAATGATTAAATATAAAGACCGAAAGGTGGTCTGCAATGAATAAAATAGTTTTCATATCAGAAATGCGCGATCCATATAGTAACGCATCTTCGACTCAAATTATGACAAGGAACATCCTAAAAGGTTTTTGCGACAACTGTAAAGATGTTACTTTTGTAGCAATAATTGAAGCCAATGTTTCAAAAGAGAATATTAAGACATACTACAATGGATTATATACTCGATTGATTTTTGTTAATGACATCACAAAAAACAGGCGGACAAGACTAAAAGGAATGCTATCAATGGTCTGGCATACCGCTACCAATCAGGGTGCAAAGAATATAGAAGATATTTGCAAACTAATTGATGATGACACGGTGTTGGTTTCTCATTCTCCATCTATTGATTCCATTCTTTTATGCAGAACTATTAAGCGGAAGTTTCCTAAGATTCGGTACATCCAGTATTGGAGTGATCCTATTACCTTAGCCTTGATCTCTCCAAAAGATTACTCACTCAAAAGGCTACCATTCTTTTGGGTTGAAAATCGTCTTCACAAGAGCGCAGATGCAATTGTTTACGGTACAAAATCTCTTTACATAGGGCAAAAGTCGTTATTCAAGAAGTACGGTGAAAAAATGGCTTACTGCGATGTGAGTTATTGTATTGACAATGAAATTGCAGACGTTTCTTCTTCTGCCAGCAAAAATGAGTTGAAATTTGGGTATTTCGGCGGATATAATTCAAGTGTTAGAGATATTCGGCAATTATATTCTGCTTTTGAAGATGCGGATAGTAAGCTGCTTGTATGTGGAAATGGTGATATATCATTAGCAGGACGAGCCAATATAGAAGTATTAAAACGTGTGCCACAAAGCGAAGTCACATCTCTGGAAGCAAGTACTGACGTATATATATGCATACTAAACAAGCAAGGAATTCAAATTCCGGGAAAGGTCTTCTATTTAACGGATACAGATAAGTATATTCTTGTAATTTGCGATGGAGATTACAAAAAAGAGATCAGAGATTATCTCAGTAGTTTCAAGCGGTTTATATTCTGTGAGAACAGAAGTGACGATATTCGGCGGGTAATAAAAGAGATTAATATGGGGCAGCATTCTATAGATAAATCTGAATTATACAGATTATCCCCTAAATACGTTTCAAAAAGCATTATAGATGGCGGCTTCAAAGAATAGGATTGATTTATGAAGATTCTTGAGATCAATAGCACAAACTATGGCAGTACAGGAAATATCATGCTTCAAATTGCTGATACTGCGAGAAGAAAAGGGCATACAGTAATTACTTGTTGTCCTGCGAGCAGAGATAATAAAAAGAAATCAGTTGAAAATCAATGGTTGATTGGAAGTCGTTTTTCTCGAAATGTTCATCTGAAACTATTTGAATACACCGGTTTCAATGGTTGCTTCTCTATTATATCAACATTTTCTTTCCTGCACAAGATGAAGAGATTCAAGCCTGATATAATCCATTTACATAATCTTCATAATTGCTATATCAATCTTCCGCTGCTCTTTAAGTACATAAAAAAGCAGAAGATAAAAACCATATGGACACTACATGATTGCTGGGCGTTTACCGGTCAATGTCCATATTTTGAGTTGGCAAAATGTGATAAATGGAAAAATGGTTGTCATGATTGTTCGCAAATAAATGTATATCCCGTTTCAAAGGTTGATCGTACACGAATTATGTGGAAACTAAAACGAAAGTGGTTTACCGGCGTTGAAGATATGACCATTGTAACCCCCTCCGAATGGCTTGCCGGTCTGGTGCGGCAAGCCTATCTCAAAGAATATCCGGTAAAGGTTATTCACAACGGCATAGATCTTAATGTGTTTCATCCTGTCGAAAGCGATTTCCGTCAAAAGCATCATTTAGAGGACAAATACATCCTTCTTGGTGTTGCTTTCGGCTGGGGAAAGCGAAAAGGACTTGATGTGTTCATTGAACTATCCAAAAGGCTGGATGAAAGATTTCAAATCGTGCTTGTCGGGACGAATGATAAAATTGATAAGCAGTTACCCGCTAATATCATTTCGATTCATAAGACAAATAACCAGCAGGAATTAGCAGAAATATACTCTGCGGCAGATTTATTTGTAAACCCGACAAGAGAGGAAAACTATCCGACTGTTAATATGGAATCAATCGCTTGTGGCACGCCAGTTCTAACGTTTAACACTGGCGGAAGTCCAGAAATACCGGATGATAAAACAGGATATGTAGTCGATGTTGAAGACATTGATGAGATGGAAAAGCAAATCATTAAGATTTGTACTGACAATGTCTTTTCAATGAATGACTGTCTTAAACGTGCTTATTCATTTGATAAGACTGCAAAATTCAATGAATATGTTAGACTGTATTCAGTATAAGGTGGATATATGGATAAATATTATAAAATAACAAAAATTTCGCCTTTCATATCAACTGCCAATGTTGGAGATTACATCATTCATGATTATTGTGAAAAGATATTCACCGAGATATTTGGTGATTTTCTTGGAATAAGTATTCCGTCAAGAGAAAAAATATCGAGAATTGGTGCACAGGCGATATTATCATCTGATTATACATTTGTATGTGGAACCAATCTTCTTTCTTCTGATATGTTACGTTACAGACAGTGGGAAGTCGATCTTAAGTCACCATTAAAAATAGCAAGTTCCAATATACCAAAAAAGAATCTGTATAAATTGAGGCTGATTAAATCAAATATGAGCAGATTTCATGTTATATTACTTGGTGTAGGATGGTGGAATTATCAAGATATGCCAACATTGTATACAAAGAAGGTATTATCAGGTTTACTTGATCCTGTTTTCCTTCATTCGGTTAGAGATTCATATACTGAAAGGAAACTAAGAGAAATTGGCATTAACAATGTATTAAATACTGCTTGTCCTACAATGTGGAGATTAACTGAGGAGTTTTGTGCTCACATACCACCAAAAAAACAGGATACTGTTGTTACAACGATTACAGATTATCGTAAAAATGTTGAAAGAGACAAAATGTTTCTTGAATTGCTTTTATCTTCGTACAAATGTGTTTATCTGTGGTTGCAATCATATGAGGATATAGCATATCTTGAAAAGATTGGGTTCTCTCAAAAAGTAAGAATTATCCCTCCTACACTTAAATGCTATGATGATTTTTTATCAAATAATGATACCGATTACATAGGTACAAGATTGCATGGTGGCATAAGAGCTCTAAATCACCAAAAAAGAGCTTGTATTCTTGGTGTTGACAATCGTGCATTAGAAATTTCCAAAGATACAAATCTTCCAGTAATCAAGGTTAATGATATTGATACAACACTGAGGGAATGGATTCGTTCTGAAAAGCCCATTACTATAAGAATTCCGATAGATAACATTAATAAGTGGAAATCTCAGTTCTTAAGAGGAAACGATAATGGGTGAGAGTAGAACAAAAAGGGCATCAAGAAATGTTATAATTGGTGTTTTGAGCAAGCTTATAATTATGATATTTGCATTTGCGACAAAAACACTATTTATTCGATTGCTTGGTGTAGAATATAATGGCGTTAGCGGGCTTTATGGAAATATTCTTGCTGTATTAGCGTTATCAGAACTTGGTGTAGGTAACGTTCTTAACTATGCTTTGTATTCTGCATTGCGTAATAACGATACAGATAAGGTTCAGTCCCTGGTAAGGTTTTTTAGGAAAATTTATTACGGAATAGCATTGGCTGTTTGTTTGATTGGACTTGCACTCGTCCCTTTTCTACATTATATCATCAATAGTGATTTACCTCTAAATGAGTTAAAGACATAC
>CAKUWD010000181.1 GCA_934699065.1 uncultured Treponema sp. | reverse complement strand
CAATGGTAGGGTATGGTATAAATGAAGCACCTTCTCTTACCCGTGCAGATCTTGGAATTGCAATTGGTGCTGGTACTGATATTGCTATAGATGCGGCAGATATAGTTTTGATGAAGGGAAGTCTTCTGGATGTATCTGCCGCAATCAGACTTTCGCGTGCTGTAATCAAAAATATTCATGAAAATCTGTTCTGGGCATTTTTTTACAATGTAATTGGAATTCCACTGGCGGCCGGCTGTTATGTCTCTCTTTTTGGCTGGACTTTGAATCCGATGTTTGGGGCTGCAGCAATGGGACTTTCCAGTTTCTGTGTAGTTTCAAATGCCCTGCGCCTGAATTTTTTGAAAATTCACGATTACCGGCACGACAAAAAAGTAAAGCATCCCGTTACGGGAAAACTGATAAATAATGAAAATCAAAGCAAGGAGTTAATTATGAAAATTTCTGTAAAAGGTATGATGTGTGAACATTGCGAAATGCATGTAAAAAAGGCACTTGAGGCAGTTGATGGAATTGAGTCTGCAGCAGCTTCGCATAAGGATGCCCTTGTAACAATTGAAACTTCTAAAGCAGTTGATGAAAGCCTCCTCAAATCTGCTGTAGAAGATGCAGGTTACGAGTATGCAGGAATAATAGCTTAATTATTTTCCTGCAAAAAAGCTTCAGCTTCATTTTCTCCGCCGGTTGTAGAGTAAAAGTATGGAGTTTCTGCATCGAATTCGCCGGCGCAGGTGTCAACCATTTTGAAGGAACGCGGCGGGTAGAGAAGAGATGCTGAAACAAGTTCAGCATGACGAGTACTGTCGGCAAGACGAGTACTGTCACCCTGAACTTGTTTCAGGGTCTCTGCTTCCATTGTTACTATATTTACCAGCTTGTCCAAAAACCATTCATCAATCTTTGTAATATTGTGAATTTCTTCTACTGTCAAAAGATGTCGTTTAAGGGCCTGGTAGATTGCAAAAATTCTCTGATCAGTACACTGGGCAACCCGCTCACAGATTTTTGCATCGCCTTCTTTTTCAAAAGCCGGCAGGTTCAAATCTTTTACGCCAACTTCAAGTCCGCGAGCCGCTTTTAAAATTGCTTCTTCAAAATTCTGACCAATTGCCATAACTTCGCCGGTCGCCTTCATCTGAGTACCGAGCTTGCGGGATGCATAAACAAATTTATCAAAAGGGAACTTCGGCATTTTTACAACTACGTAGTCGAGAACCGGTTCAAAGCAGGCCTTGGTTTTCTTTGTTACAAAGTTTGGAATCTCGTCCAGGGTAAAGCCTACAGCAATCAGAGCTGCTACCTTTGCAATAGGATATCCTGTTGCTTTTGATGCCAGGGCTGACGAGCGGGAAACGCGAGGGTTTACTTCGATTACCGCATATTCAAAAGAATCCGGATTAAGGGCAAACTGGCAGTTACAACCACCTTCAATTTCGAGGGCGGAAATTATATTGAGGGCTGCAGAGCGCAGCATCTGATATTCTTTATCTGCAAGTGTTACCGTTGGAGCAATTACAATTGAGTCTCCAGTATGAACACCGACCGGGTCAAAGTTTTCCATTGAACAGATGGTGATTACGTTTCCGGTTGAATCACGCATTACTTCAAACTCAACTTCCTTCCAGCCGGAAATACATTTTTCTACAAGAATCTGATGAATAGGCGAGCGGTGAAGTCCGTTGTGGGCAATTTCGTCTAACTCACGTTCGTTAGTTACAATACCGCCGCCGGTACCGCCAAGGGTAAAGGCCGGGCGGATAATTGCTGGAAAACCTATTTCGTTGTGAACGAAGGCTGCTGCGTCCTCATAAGTAGTTACAACTTTTGAAGGGATACAAGGCTCGCCGATTGCTTCCATAGTGTCCTTAAACATCTGGCGGTCTTCTGCCTTGTCGATTGTTTCAGGACGGGCACCAAGCAGTTGAACATTGTGTGAGGCGAGGAAGCCTGATTTTGCAAGCTCCATGCTGAGTGTGAGACCTGTCTGACCGCCCAAAGTTGAAAGCAGGCTGTCCGGTTTTTCTTTTTCGATTATTCTTTCGAGAGTTTTCAGAGTAAGTGGTTCAAGGTAGATTTCGTCTGCCATGTAATGGTCTGTCATCAAAGTTGCCGGGTTTGAGTTTACAAGGCAGACTTCAAGTCCAAGAGATTTAAGGGCTTTGCAGGCCTGGTTACCGGCGTAGTCAAATTCTGCCGCCTGTCCGATGATGATTGGACCAGAACCGATTACCATTACTTTGTGGATATTTTTATTTAGTGGCATAGCAGTTTATTTCTCCTTGTCATTCTGAACTTGTTTCAGAATCTATTATCATTTTCAAGAATCTGTCGAATAAAAAGTTTGTATCGTGAGGGCCGCCGCAGGCTTCCGGATGGAACTGAACGCTGAAGGCCGGGATGTCGGTGTAAGTGATGCCTTCAACTGTTCCGTCGTTTACATTGAAGAAAGACATTTTTGCGTAAGGTGGAAGTGAAGTATTTTCTACTGCGTAGCCGTGGTTCTGGCTTGTGATGTATACTCGGTTTGTTTCGGTGTCTTTGCAAGGGTGGTTTCCGCCGCGGTGGCCGTATTTAAGTTTGCTTGTTTTACAGCCGCGGGCAAGGGCCAGCATCTGGTGGCCAAGACAGATTCCAAAGATTGGGATAGACTTATAATTCATGTCATTGTCGGGCTTGACCCGACAATCTAAACCGGTCTGTGATGTAGAGATTCCCCGGTCAAGCCGGGGAATGACACATTTTTTATTCCATTCACACAATTTTCTTATTTCCTCAATAACTTCAACATTCTCCGCCGGGTCACCTGGACCATTACTGAGCATGATGCCATCGGGTGACATTTTGATTACTTCTTCTGCAGTGGTATTGTATGGAACTACGGTAACCTTACAGCCGCGTTTTTCGAGCTCACGCTGAATGTTGAGTTTGGCGCCGAAGTCGAAGAGAACGATGTGATGTGTAATTTTGTCATTCCGAACTTGTTTCGGAATCTTATTTATAGATGCTGAAACATGTTCAGCATGACAGTTTGATGCTGAATTAAGTTCAGCATGACCGTTATCAAAAGCATTATTTTGAACTCTTTCAACAGCACCTTCTATTTTGTAGGATTTGATTTTTTCCAGGAATTCGTTGGGTCGGAGATTTTCTGCGTTTTTTCCACTTACTATCATTCCGTTCATGACTCCGGATTCTCGCAGGCGCTTTGTGAGGGCACGGGTATCTATACCACAGATGCCGATGATACCCTGGGCTTTAAGAAAGTCGTTGAGCTGGCCTGAGCAGCGGAAGTTTGAAGGCTGGTCGCAGAGTTCTCGTACGATGTAGCCTCGTACCCAGGATTTTTTGCTTTCGTAGTCCACCGGAATATCACCGTAATTTCCAATGAGGGGGAAGGTCTGTGTGACTATCTGGCCGTAATAGCTTGGATCGGTGAGGGTTTCGAGGTAGCCGGTCATTCCTGTCGTAAAAACTGTTTCGCCGATTGTTGAGCCTGTTGCTCCAATTGATTTTCCTTTGAATACTGTTCCATCTGCCAGAATAAGATATGCAGTTTGCATAAATTGACTTCCTCTATGGGTTAGGCCGCAATCAAAGATTGTCGGCCTGAAGCTGATTTACAAGGTGCGAAAGCATCCTTGTATGATTAAGTTATGCTGCAGCAGCTTGTCTGCTGTCAGCATGAACAAAAAAAAGGCGTTCATTCCATCTGGGGACAATAATTCCTCACATCGAATGAACGCCTTTGTTCTTTTAAGTTATACAGCGTATGAAAAATATCGTCAATAGATATTAGTAGTATTTATTAGTACCACTATTGACATTTTGCAATAATAAAGTTAAAACAAACTAACGGCAAAGAGGTCGTAGATATAAATCTCCTCAGGGGACTTATGTCTACGACCTCTTTTTTTTGTCTGGAGGCGGAAATTGAAGTTTACAAAAATGCACGGTTGTGGAAACGACTATATTTATTTTGATTGTACAGACAATGTTTTTCCGGGTGGAGCAGAAGGCGAATGTAAGGCAGCAATAAAATTATCTGACCGTCATTTTGGAATCGGCGGAGACGGAATCATCATTATAAAAAAAGGTATTAAAGCTGATTTTGAAATGGTTATGTACAATGCGGACGGAAGCAGAAGTCAGATGTGTGGTAACGGAATCCGCTGTGTGGGTAAGCTGGTTTATGATGCGGGTTACACTAAAGGACGTGAGTTTACCGTTGAGTCAATGGGCGCCGTTAAGCTTTTGACTGTTGTTGAAGGCGAGCGGGGTGACAAGCAGACTAAACTTTCTGTTGATATGGGAAAGCCGATTCTGGAGGCGGAGAGAATCCCTGTGAATACAAAAATGTTGAAGTCTGAAAAAAATACTGGGGTTGAGCCTGTCGAAAACACCGTAGAATCTCGTGTATTTTCCTATCCGCTGACAATTGGTGGAGTTAAATATAAAACAACCTGCGTTTCAATGGGAAACCCTCATGCGGTTCTTTTTATAGATAAAAAGCCAGCTGATTTTCCTGTGTGCGAAATTGGTCCGCTTTTTGAAAACAATGCTTTCTTCCCGGAACGTACAAACACCGAGTTTGCATACGTTGAAGACCGCCGTACAATCTGGATGCGTGTCTGGGAGCGTGGAACCGGCGAGACTCTTGCCTGCGGAACTGGAACCTGTGCAACGGTCGTTGCGGCAATTTTGAATGGCCTTGTTGATGCAGGTGAGAAAATAACCGTGCACCTGCTGGGCGGAGATCTGGAGATTGTTTGGAGTGGTCGGGAAGAAGACAGCGTCTTCATGAGCGGTCCGGCAGAGACGGTATTCACTGGAGACGTAGAATTGTAAAAAAAAACGTCATGCTGAAAAAATAATGTCATGCTGAAAAAATAACGTCATGCTGAACTTGTTTCAGCATCTGTTAAAAAGATCCCGAAACGAGTTCGGGATGACTTAAATCTGGAGGAAATATGAAAATCAACAAGAACTTTTTAGACCTTGAGGCGTCTTATCTTTTTTCAACTGTAAACAAAAAGACCCGCGACTTTATCGCAGCACATCCGGAGGCAGATGTTATTAAGCTTTCAATCGGCGATGTTACAAAGCCGCTTTGTCCTGCAGTTATTGAGGCAATGCATAAGGCTGTTGATGAAATGTCCGATGAGAAAACTTTCCGCGGCTATCCGCCAGAACAGGGCTATGATTTTATCCGCCAAAAGATTCTGGAATGGGATTACACAAAGCGGGGAATTAATCTTAAACTCGATGAGATTTTTCTTTCTGACGGTGCAAAATCAGACTGCGGAAATATCGGCGACATATTTGCAACCGACAACACTGTTGCAATCTGCGATCCGGTTTATCCTGTTTATATCGATACAAATATCATGAATGGCCGCAAAGACAAAATCATTATTCTGCCATGCAGCGCTGAAACAAACTTTCTGCCCGCTATCCCGGAATCCGGCGACCCTATACCAGATATCATTTATTTGTGTTTTCCCAATAATCCGACAGGAACCGTGGCTTCAAAAAGCTATCTTAAAAAATGGGTTGATTATGCAAATGCCCATCACAGCCTGATTCTTTTTGATTCAGCTTATGAGGCTTTTGTTAAAGAGCCTGATATACCAAAATCAATTTACGAAATAGAAGGTGCCAAATCCTGTGCAATTGAACTTCGCTCTTTCTCTAAGACTGCAGGTTTTACAGGTCTGCGATGCGGCTATACTGTTGTTCCGCACGAACTTGTATTTGATGATACAGAACTCAACGCTTTGTGGTTCCGCCGTCAGTCAACAAAATTCAACGGCGTATCATATATTACTCAGCGCGCTGCCGAAGCCATTTATTCAGATGAAG
>CAKUWD010000180.1 GCA_934699065.1 uncultured Treponema sp. | reverse complement strand
TCGGCGTAGCAGTAGACGAGATTGGATACAACCAGCCTAAGGGAGTTAGATACCCTACTGAGAATCCTTGGGCTTAGGTCTAGTTGCCTAAAACGTCATTGCGAGGAGCGTAGCGACGTGGCAATCTAGGTTGCTTCACCTTCGGCTCGCAATGACGAACTCGGGGTGGTTGAGCTTGTCGAAACCACCTTGTAAATGAAAACCGCTTCTCGTATTGAGGAGCGGTTTTTTTATGACTTATCAACAGAAAGAATAAATCTTCTAACCATTTCTTTAATGAATTCAATGTCTTTATCAGGTAAGTGATTCATATCTCGAATAAGATTTATTAACTCAGGTTTAATTGTGTCGGGAATTTCGGAATTTTTACCAGTCACAAGATACTCAACACTAACTCCCAATTCCTTTGCAATTTTGACGGCAGTTTCAGCTGTTGGTTCTGTATATTTTTCAGCAAGATAGTGGTCTATGGCTCTTTTAGAGATACCTGTTCTATCAGCCAATTCTTTTACACGAATATCCTGATATTTTAATTCATCTTTTAGATTTTCTCTGAATCCCATAGATATAAAATACCTTGTTCAGCAATTATTTGTTGCAAAATACCGAATACGGGTATAAAATGTTAAAATACCTAATAAGGCAAATATGTGGATAAATACCTTATTAAGGTAGAAAGGAGGGTCTAATTATGACATGTAGAAAATTATTAATAACAACAATCGGATTTATTGTAGTTTCACTATTATTTGTTTCTTGTAATAAGAATCATGAAAAGATAGTCAATAAAATGTTAATCAAACATAATGAAAAAGAATGTAAAGTTATTGTTCAAAATATTACAGAAGAACTTGCTAAAGAAAAATATTACAAGTGGAATGGAACAAAATGTGTACTAACTGTTGAAGAGGAGTTGGAATCAGAAATAAATAAATTGATTGAATTTCATAAAGAAAATCATTCATTTGTTGATAAAAAAGGTGAATTCAATCAACAAGAATTTGAAGATTGGATGTATTTTTATTTAAATCCATATGAAACAGAAAACCTAGATTCAGTACGTACGGATTGTTTTATCTGCTGGGAAAAATTAGGTTTTGGTGATTATAATACATTTGAGGATAATGCATATAATTCTAAAGAAGAGTTGATTTATAATTCGTTTTTTGGAAATAGTGTCAGAGAAGTTGAAGAAAAAATCACAGAAGAATATAAAGAAAAACTTAAAATCGAATGGATGGGAAAGTGTTCAGTTAAATTGACAGATTATATTTTTGGCTCGACAAAAACTATAAATCAATTATTTGCAGATATGCCTGATATAGTTACAATGGAAAGGATTGTTGATGGTAATAATTTAATTGTTAAAGCCTACATTGAAATTGAGGATGAGAAAGTAATTCTATTGGAAAGTTTATTTCAATGTGTAAAAGCATCAAGCAATTGTTATTGTATGGAGACAAATTTTACATTCAACGGACAGACAACAAGTGGAAAAATGTGGGGAAATGTATTCAATGACCCAGAGGGTGCAGGAAAGTGTTTGAGTCTGTTATGTAATGGAATAGATATTTTGAAAGTATTTAAGAAATAATCTTTGTAGTTTTTAAGGAGAATAAAATTGAGAAGAATATTTATTTTAGCGTGGTTAATTTTTTTATGTGTTGGACATGTTTTTGCTGTAACTACAGCAACATATTTTAGAGAAAATGATTCAAAAATAAAAGGAACGGCACATCAAAGAGTAGCTGTTCCAGCTTATTTGCAATCAGCAAATTATTCTGACTTAATCAGAAAAGGGCAGGAATATGAAAAAGCCGGAAAGTGGATTTATGCTTATGGAACCTATGTTGATGCTTCAGCAATTTCAAATGGCGATACTGAAGCCAATAACAAAGCCGAAGATATTCTTTCTGTAATTTCAAATGGCAAGCCTGGAAAAGGATCTTTTGATGTTTTTACCTTGTATGATAAATGGGTAGATCTTATTACAGAAAGTGAAAAATATTTTACAGAATTTCCAGCTTTTGAAATAGAACTAAAAGAACCAGTTCAAAAAGAAATTCATTACGATACAAGAACTGCAGATTATGAAGTTACAATAAATACCTATTTTACTGAAAAAGCAAATAATCTGTATGAGGCATTACAAAAAGGGTTTGAAAGAGCCAAGAAAGATGATTGGAAAATAAAGCCTTGGTTTATACATGAGTCATATAAACCAGAAACAATAAAGGCTGCAATTATAAGTTCTGATGACTTCAAAGCAAGAACTCCAGCTTTAGAGAAAATGAAAACTGTTGTATCAAATGGACAAAAAGAAGGAATTGCAATTGCTTCTTGGCTTAATACTTATAATCCTTATGAAAATGATAAACGTTCAGCAAATAACACATATTATTGCTCACAAAAACCTGCGTTTTTTGCAGATATGTATTTGTTAGCAAAAACTTGGGATAATTCAGTACATTTCTTAGATGGACATGTTTCATTCTACGAAATAGAAATAGAATTATGTGATAAAAATGGAAAAAGTCTTATAAAATCAAATCGTGTAACTATACAAGAACTTGGGGATAGCTCTGAAGGGACAAGTATGGTTATGTCCACAGGACAGACCTTTGGTAAAACTAGAATTAATTTTAAGAATATGGATCGAAATTTTATGGCTAAGGTTGATGCAGGCGAAGTCACGGTAAAAGCAACAGGGCTTTTTCTTCATTATGGACTTTTAACAGTACCATCTTCAGATGTAAAATTTACAGATGATTTAATAAGTAATCTTATAAGAAAATTGCCTGAAATGAAAATCGATTTGAATAAGACAATAGTTTACAATTCAAATGAAATGCTTGTAAAGTTGGATGATATTAATATAGAGAAATTTTTGCAAAGCGAACCAAAAGAAGATGAAGACAAACTGATTTATGGATATTTTTATGGTTATGAAAATATGACAGATGATGACATTGACCATCCCCATTATAAAGCATTGGCTAATCGAATGAGTATAGAGCAGGGGCTGACCCCAGCACATTATCAAGATCAAGATGGCGAAAAAATTTATGATAGTTCTAAATGGATATTTGATAATGTTGGGACTGTTAGTGGTTATGATAGAAAATCTGCTTTACGAAAAACCTGGGCGAGTATAAAAACAGATGAAACAGCAAATGGCTACTATGTTGAGAAGTATAGCGGCAGAGAGACGGATGATATTAGACTTTGTAGAAAAGACGTTGAGTTTATTAATAATTTAAAGAAAGAACGAGAAAGAATTGCTGCTGACGAATTATCAAGAAAACAGGCAGAAGAAAAAGCAGCCATACAAAGACAAGAGGAATCGAAAAGAAAAAGAATCTTAAACTATTTAGAAAATAATATGCCAAAGATGGTAGGTTTTAAAGAAACAAAGTTTGAGATAATGGAAAGCCTCGTTTCAGAAGAGTTATATAATGTAGTAATGGAAGAAAATTTCAGAAATACGGATTCGTATCCTTATTCAACAAATATATTTAGAATATTTGAATTTTGTAACAGATTAAGTGAATTATATGGTTATGAATCTGTTTACAAACTTGATGGCGAATCCGAATTTGAGGATGAAGTTTTATGGATAACAGAAGGACAATACATTATTGATAGACAAAATGAAATAAACAGTATCGTAAGTCGATTAACGATAGATGAAAATGCAAATGGATTCCGACTTCCAAATTCAGAAGAGTTTTGCCAAGTATTTGGTTTTAAAATGAAGAAAAAAGCAATTTCTTCAGGGGGAATGGGAGATGTAATGAATATATATTCACTCTCAAAAGCAGGGAAACCAAAAATGAACCTTTTTTCCGATAATTCTGATGAAGAATCATATTATGGAGAAATCTGTTTTTATAAACCTTATTTTGTAGTATCAATTGTAGAACATTGTAATAATATTAAATTAAAAGGTTTTGGATACAATCTAGAATTAGAACAATATGATGATATCAAGGTTACAGGTTTTGCATATAATATAGAATCAGGAAGAATAACAAACAAAATGCAGGGTTATGATTTGAAAGGACAGTTTAGATTGGCTAGAACAATAGCAAAGTAGTATATATAGTAATTATAAAGGAATAGACTAAATAGCAAAAAAAATGATATATTTTTACATTAAACAAAAAAAGTGTTATAATAATAAAAATGGTAGATATACTGTCGGCTAAGGTATTCTCCGTTGACCTTAGGAGAGTATGAAAAATCTACGCAAAAGCGTAGTAGGAGATAGTGCCTTTTAAGGAGGCAAAAAAATGAAAACTTACGAATCAACATTAAAATCAGTAAGGGAATCTATAAATAAAGATTCTTTCAAATTTCCTATTAATAATGAACTCGATTATACAGGAGTTGGTTTTGGATATAATTTAAAAGACTCATATCCTAAAACTCTGGAAGAAGCTGAAAAAGACATGCAAACACATAATTTTGACAAACTGGTAAGTGAGATTTTTTAATGAACTATACATCATATGAAGAGCTACACATTCTTATCAAGAGTGTTCTTGATGATAATTATGCTGTGGCCGCTGCTAACATTGTCTACCTTGAAGAATTAACAGAAAAAAGTTACGTAATTTACATGACTCAATTTCGGGATATTCTCACACATTTATCTCATATTTATGAATTGGAAAATCTTTTTGATGAAAAAACAAAAGCATCTGTTGTGGCTCAGTTAGAACGAATAAAAGGGCACTTGGAAAGAATTGTAATAGATTCATATCAAAAGATTTGTGCTTGTCATATAAAAACTATAGAGTATTCTGTACAAAACCGAGAATGGCCTGCCATAAAAACACAAATAGCACAACAGATACGAGATTTAAGAATAAGCAAGGCAGACATTGTATCTCTAACTTTTAAGGAAAAGAAAGAGAATTTTCAGAAACTTATAAAATATATGGAAAGCATTATAAATAAGTTTCAGCTAACATTTTCTGAATAACTGTTTTTTTTACAATCGTAATTTTTTTAAAGGATTAATCAAATTTCGAGAATTGAGGAAATTCTTCTCCTACTTATGCAGTGGGTGCTTTGCACTGATAGGGATTGCGGACTTCATTTTTTTAACGGGTTAGTAAGGTTCTTAATTAATCTTGACATCTGCAAAAACCATTGTTATATTTTTATACAGATGGTGAGCTTCTACCATATTAGTGAAGCCCCAAAAAAGCGGTGAATTTCTACCATAAGTGAAATGCTAAAAAAGCGGCGAGTTTCTGCCATAAAGTGAAAACCTAAAAACGCAAGTTTTTATAAAGGAGTCGGAAATGGCTCCTTTTATTTTTTATGGGGTGGTTTATGAAGTTCTATCATATTAAAGATGATTTTATCTCATTTTTGAGACAATATGATTCTAAAGTATCTGAGAATAAAAATCAGACAAGACCTTATGTTGGTGTAGTTCTAGAGATTAATTCAATAAAATATTATGCACCGTTTTCTTCTCCAAAGCCAAAACATAAGAAAATGAAAAATGGCAAAGATTTTCGAAAAATAAATAATGGAATCTATGGAGCCATAAATTTTAATAATATGATTCCAGTTTTAGATGAAGTTCTTATTGAAATCGACATTGCTAATATTCAGGATATAAAATACAGACGTTTATTGCAGAACCAATACAATTTTATAAAGGCAGATGAAAAAGGTATTTTGAAAACTGCTGAGAATTTAAGAAACTTGATTATGCAGGATGAAAGTAATCTTTCAGAACACGATAAAATCATTAAACAAAGATGCTGTGATTTGAAAATTTTGGAAGAAAAATTTAGAGAGTATAAAGTTTAATAGCAAATTGCGATAGCAATTTACCATACGGGTTTTAGGGCGGAGCCCTAGGAGAAGGGGTAGACCGCAACGAAGTGCGGACGTAGGGGAAGACTTTCCCCTCC